>NZ_JEMA01000348.1 GCF_001589285.1 Sorangium cellulosum
TTGAGATCGGTAGACGGCTCTCCACCCAAGTATCTAAGGCGCGCAGCACGATGACGTTTCGGATCGATCCTTGATGGCCCCAGCAGGAGCTCGTCATCGTCGACCACGACGGGGGATGCCACCTTGGCTAGAGCCGCTCCGGCAACCCTGCCCATGGCAACGTAGACTGCGCCCTGTATCGGATCATTCATCATCTGAATCCGCATGATCTGCAATTGCACGCTGGCGGGTATGGTGTGCCCGATTGGCAGGCTTCAAGGCAACTCCTGCACGATGTATGGCGCCATTTGTCGCAGCCTGGATATCCGGTGATGCACTTGCCGCCGATGTCTTGGCAATCTACGAACATGTCTGTGCATGTCTTGTCGGGCGTGCACCCTGCCATCTCCTCGGTGGCGCCGCTCCCCACGTCGCCACCGTTCCCGAACCAGTCCCCCGTAGCTGCTGACCCCGGTGGGTATGGTTCTCCGGCCCCTGTGCCTTCCGTCCCCCTAAGATAGCACTCGCCCACGTCGTAGTTGCACGCCCACACCGTGAGACCGAGAGGAATAAGAACAGGGATCGCCTTCCATTTCAGCCTGTGGCGCATGTTCGTGCTCCGAGTTTTTCCAGATGCGTGTGCGGAGGGGCGGCGTCAACTGTGATTCAGGGCATGGATTGCGTCCCTGCGGCTACGGCTTGTCAATCTTGCCCCGGTCCGAAGCCGAGCTCGAGCCGAGCGCAGCGGGATGCACATCGTCGCGGCCGAGCTCGGCGCCGACCATCGGAGGTCGAGGCGCACGTTCGGCGCGGCCTTGAGGCTTGAGCCTGCTCGGCGCGTTGTGACGCCCGGGGCGGGAGGTCTCGAGCGTGGGCGCGGCGCAGCCTCCACGGCGGGGTGCGGAGGTCGAGGCGGACGGACATCGGCGAGCGCGGCGCGATCTCCGTCCACCTGGTCGAGTTCGGGCGCGTCGCCAGCGACGAGCAGATCGAGCGCGAGCTCGGTGCAGCCCCTCCGCGGCAGGGAGCGGCGGTCGAAGCGGACGCCGACGACGGCTGGCGACGAGGAGCGCGGGCGCGAGCGCTACATAGCCCTTCGCCGCGGCGGTGCGGCCGTCCGGGACGCGTCGACCCCAGAGCATGGGGATATGCTCGCCGAATTTCTCTTTGACGCCCACGTCATGCCCAGAAAGATCGTGCGCGCTCTCATATCGTCTGTCGCGGCTCGGCCAGGGCTCCCACCATGTCCATACGCTTACTCGGCAAGATCGGCTTGCTCTACGTCGGTGCGCTCGTCGTGGTTCCGGCACCGGCCCAAGCACTCGAGTTCAACGGCGGCGTGAGCGTGGGCGGGATCCAGATCGGGACCGAACCCAGGTTTGCCGTGAGCCCCTTCGCCGGATGGCTCTGGCGCAGCGAGGGGGACCTCCGGCTCGAAGTCCACAACATGCTCAGCATCGTTCCAGGGGCAGGTATCGGGGTCTACGATCGAACGGCGGTCACTCTTGGGTATGCCACGAAGACAACCACCACCAGCCTCGGGCCGTCCCTGGCGATCTACTCGATGTCGGTGTGTGGTGCCGTGATCTGTGACCGCGTGGTGGGGGTTGCTCCAGGGGGCCGCGCCCAGTCCGACTGGTACTTCGCCGGGGCCTTGGGCGTGTCCACCAGCGTCCATGTGGACTGGGCTGGCGGCAGTAGTCGCGTTCTCCCTGGAAGTCTGGTTGTGATGTTGACCACTGGACCAATCTGGAGATTCGAGTTGAAGTCGAAATGAACAGGCTGGCTATTGTTGATGGTACTTCACTCCGCTCCTCCTTCCGCCTTGACGTCTGAGCTCGCGAACGCGGCGGCCTCGCCGGTGTGTACCTGGAGCGGCCGCGAAGGGCGAGGGACACGGCGGGCGCTGGTGACGGACACCGGTGCTCAGCGTTGGCGAGCTCGGGGCCGTCGCCGTCTACCGGTTCGAGTTCGGCCACACCGCTGGCGAGGTCCCCGAACGCGGGCCGGTGCCGCGGCCTGGTCGAGCACGCGGGCGGCCGCGGGGTCGAGGTGGACGCCGGCGAGCTCGGGGCCCTTGATGTCCACCTGGTCGAGGGTGGAGCGCCCCCGTCAATCTAGCCGAGTTCGTGCGGCGTCACCCGGCGAGAGCTCGAGACGAGCTCGCCAACTTCCCCCCGAGACGGCGCACGCGCGGAGGTCGAGGCGCACGTCGGCGAGCTCGGGGCTATGGCCGTCCACCTCGTCGAGCTCGGCCACGTCGCCGCCGAGGGCGGAGCGGCCGCGGGCGGCACCCCTATTCAGGAAATCTAAGCGTCTCGATGGAGTTGCCGCTCTCTCCCACGGTCGTGCTGCCATCGTGATTCCAGCTCGTGCCGCCCGGGCCCGCCGGTCCGATCTCGAAGGTGACGCCCTCGAGCGTGAGCTGGTCCTCGTCGAGGTAGGCGACGCCGATCGAGTCGCCGCCACGCCCTGGGCCGCCGTAGCCGCCGGGCCCGCCTTCGCCGCCATGGCCGCCGAGACAGGAGTAGAACCCATCCCCCAGCGCTCCGCCCCGTGCGCCTCTGCCGCCTCTGCCGCCCTTCTGGGGTGGCCCGCCGTCGCCGCCCGAGCCGGCACGGAACGTCGTGATCTTGGTGTCGCGCACGGTCACCCGGGCGTGAAGCGCGAGGACGCCGATGGACGGCTGTCCGTTCGCTCCCCCGCGGCCACCGCGGCCACCGCAACCGCCCGCCCCGCCCGAGCCTCCGCCTGGGCCTCCCTTGGAGGCCACGCCGCACAGGGCCAGCCCACCCCAGCGACCGCCGCCGCCGCCGCCGCCCTGGCCCGGCGTGCCCCAGGTGCCCTCGCCCCCCGTGTCGCCCTCCCATCCTGTCTCGGTGAGACGCCCGATGCCCTTGCCCGGTGCACCCTGCGTTCCCGGAGCCCCCGGGCCCCCAGTGGATCCGACGTAGCAGCTGGCGTTGTCCTGCTCTGCGGTACCACCGCGTCCCGAGGGCGAAGCGTAGGCGGGCTCTCCGTCGCCTCCATCCTCGGCGCTGTCGGGCCGCCCGTCCCCTCCCTTGCCGCCGACGCTCGTGTGCCCGCTCTCGCACCGGTTTACGGGCGCAGGCCCGCCGGCGACGACGGTCGCCGAGCACGCGTCCCCGCCGAACATGCCATCCGGTGCGGCCGGTTGCTTGGTCGGCCACTCCTCGCCATCGATGCCCCCCTCTCCTCCGTTGGCTCTGATCTCGCTCCGCAGGATCTCCACCGCCGTGCTCGACTGAACGAGCACGCCGACCGGGCCCCATGATGGGATGTGGAGATCGGCGATCGTCGACACCCCGTCCGCGGCCCCGCTGTCCTCGGGGCCCGCGGGCTCGACGATCACCACGGGGCCGCGGACCCGCCTGTGGTTCAACAGGGTCCACGGGCGCAGGGGATCGCGCTCCCAGTTCCGGCAGTGGAAGCCCCCGCGGAGATCCACGCCGGAGGGCACCTTGATCTGCTCCACGATGAACCCCTCGTTGCAGAGGAACACGCGCCCTCGTCCAGCGCGCGCGAGCTCGACGGCGCGCGGGATGGTGTACACCGGCTTCGCCTTCGTGCCGGGGTTGCTGTCGTCGCCGCCGCCGTAGTTTCCGGCGACAAACACTCCACAGCCGTCGTCGAGGATGTCGGCGGCGACGTGCTCGATGCAAACCGGCTCCGGGGGCGGCTTGTTCTCGCACGAGGTGCCTTCGCAAGGCGTCACGCCAGGGTCGTTCACGTCGGGCACAGTTCCGCAGGCGGTCGCACACAGGGACAGCAGAAGGACCAAGATAGCCGTGGTACTCTTTTTCATGGACGTCTCCTGACCTGCGCCGCCAGCACGGGACGGGTCATCGAGGCGGTTCCGCGTCTGGCGCATCGAACCGGTACCAGAACAGCGCAATCCCTTCCTCGCCTTGGCCGTCGCCGCTTTCCTGGGCTGCATTTCCGCCGAGGCCGCCCTTGCCGGCTTGACCGGGCAACACCGTCGCATGCTCCAAGATGGTCACGGAGGCGCCCACGGAGCCGATGCCGAGCGAGTGGCCCCCGAGACCGCCGCCCGCATCGCCCCCGCGGCCGCCGTTGCCGCCAAAGCCGCCTCTGCACCCATGTGACGTGACGGTCGGGC
The DNA here is from genome assembly GCF_001589285.1 of Sorangium cellulosum. Classification (GTDB taxonomy): domain Bacteria; phylum Myxococcota_A; class Polyangia; order Polyangiales; family Polyangiaceae; genus Sorangium; species Sorangium cellulosum_G. The sequence continues at coordinate 4,121 of NZ_JEMA01000348.1, forward strand.
CAGCGCGTCCACCATTTCCTCCGCCAAAGCCTGAGCCTCCCCACTGGCCCGTTCCGCCGACCCCGCCATCGCCGCCCTTGCCCCCGAGGACCTTGCTGCCGGCCTCGACCGTGATGGCGCTCCCCTGCAAAGCCACGATCGCGATGCTCGCGCCCCCGTAGTCGCCCCCCTGGCCCCCTTTGCCCCCGCAACCGCCGCTGCCGCCCGCTCCGCCGGACGCACCGCCTTGCGGTCGGCTTGCCGGACACGCGGTCATGTCGTCGCGCCCTTTGCCGCCGCCACCCCCGCCGCCGCCCTGACCGACCCCGCCCTTCTTCCCGTCCTCCCCGCGGACGCCGACCCATCCGTCGACATCCAGGAGGCCGGCGCCCGCCGCTCCGGCAGCGCGCTTTGCATCGGTACCGTTGGCTCCGTCCTCCCCCGGCGTGCACGGCATGCTGGACGCGCCCGAGCCACCCAGGCCGCGATTGGACGGAGTCCCGACCGGTTCCGGCATTCCTGAAGTCCCGTCGCGCCCCGTCTCGATCCTGCCGTCGCCACCGTAGCCCCCCCTCGACTCGATGCCATCGTCGCACACGGTCACGACCGGAAGGGCGCCCGGCGCCACGGCCGCGGTGCAGGCGTCCGCGCCGTTGTTCCCCACCACGCCGGAGCTCGCGCGGAAGCTCGGCGCGTCCTCGCCCGGCTCTCCATCTCTGGCATCGCCTGCGAGGATGTCGCTCTCCCGCACGATGGCGCTGGCTCCGGGGCTCAGGATCATCGCGATCGACGACTTGCCGTCGCTCGCGGAGGCGCCGGCCGCCACCGCGCGCACGCCGAAGATCACGGACGTCCTATCGTCCCCGGCGATGATCGCATCGTCTCCCCCGAGGACCCGCATCGGGATCCCCGCTGGCGGAGCAATGATCGTCGGGTGATCCGGTCCGCCGAACGATCCGTCATACGACCAATCGCCGCCGTCACACAGACGACCGCCCCAGAGGTCGACACCCTGGGGGAGCGAGATGGCCTCCTCGAACAACCCGCCGCACGCGTACACGCGCCGGGTCGGCAGCTCGCCGTGGCCTCGCCCGTGCGCGGCGAGCCCGATCGCGTGCTGGAGCGTCTTGACCGGCGCGCGCTTCGTTCCGGCGCTGTTGTCGTCGCCCTGCTCGCTGACGAACACGCCGCACTTGTCGAGCGCTGGCGCTGTGCCGGGCTCTCCGGCGCACGGGTCGGGCGTGTGCTCCGGATCCGGAGCACACGCCATCTTTTCGGAACAATCACCGGAATACGCAGCGCAAGCTGTCAGCGTGCTAGCTCCCCACACGCAGACAGCGAGAGCGGCGACCGACGTCACGGCGCTTCGGCCTGCCAGCGAACCCGTACTCTCGGCCCCCCGCGTGCTCACCATACCCCCTCGATTCGCGCACCGATTTCGCTCCCATTCGCCACGGGCGAGACATCGACCCGATCCTGAGCCGGCTTGAATCGCAGGAAGGAGAAGTCCGTGAAGAACGACGCGGCGGTCACGGCACCGACGACACCGCCGGTGATCACCGCGGCCAGACCGGCGCGGCCGTGCATGTTGCGCGCGTCCTGCAGGCGCGCCAGCTCGCCACACGGCGAGTTGCGAGGCGCTTGCCAGCACATCGATGGGCTCGATAACGGCTGGCTTCGAAGGCGGTCACGCCGGGCGCTCATGTCGTCGTCGAGCTTCCCCGCCCGGATCATGAGGATGGTGCCCACCGTCACGCCAGCCGTCGTGACGGCGATCCCCGTGATGCGCAGCGTCCCCGGCCAGGAGGCCCACGGGCTGGGAGCCTTCGCGCGCGCAGCGGGCGACGTGCGCAAGNCCTTCGCGCGCGCAGCGGGCGACGTGCGCAAGGGGGTCGGCGTCGCTGACGCGGTCTCGCTGGCGTTGCTCGCCTCCTTGGCGTTGCTCGCCGCCGCACGGGGGGGCAGCTCCATCGTCATCAGGTGCTCAGCGCCAACCACGCCGACGAAACCCTGGAACGCGTCTGCGTGGCCCGGTGCCCGCGCCCGCACCATGACGTGTTTGCCCGGCTCGAAGAAGAGCGT
>NZ_JEMA01000349.1 GCF_001589285.1 Sorangium cellulosum
GCGACCGCGGCGCCGCGTCGGGGAGCTCGAAGTCGTCGCTCTCCAGCTCGGGGCGGTCCGAGAGGACCCACGCGTTGAGCAGCACGTTCTCGAGCTGCCGCACGTTGCCGGGCCAGCTGTAGGCCGACAGCCGCTTCAGCGCCGCGCGGGAGACGCTGCGGCGATCGCGCCCGTAGCGCGCCGCGAAGATCCCGAGGAAGTAGTCGATGAGCAGCGGGATGTCCTCGATCCGCTGCCGCAGCGACGGCACCCGCACCTCGACGACGTGGAGCCGGTAGTAGAGATCCTCGCGGAACGTGCCGCGCGAGACCATGTCGGAGAGGTCCCTGTGCGTCGCCGCGATGACGCGCGCGTCGACCGGCTCCTCGCGCGCGCCGCCGACGGGGCGCACGACCTTCTCCTGCAGCACCCGGAGCAGCCCGGCCTGCATCTTCTGCGGCATCTCGCCGATCTCGTCGAGCAGGATCGTCCCCCCCGTCACCTCCCGGAAGAGCCCCTTGCGGTCGCGGTCCGCGCCCGTGAACGCCCCGCGCATGTGCCCGAACAGCTCGCTCTCCAGGAGGTGCTCCGGGATCGCGCCGCAGTTGACCCCGACGAACGGCTTCTTCGCCCGCGGGCTCGCGTTGTGGATCGTCCGCGCGACGACCTCCTTGCCCGTCCCGCTCTCGCCGGTGATGAGGATCGGGATGTCCGTGTCCTTCACCCGGTCGATCAGCGCGTACACGCGGCGCATCGCCTCGCTCGTGCCGACCAGGCCCTCGTAGCCGAAATGCCCGCGGATCACCGCGCGCGCCGAGCGCAGATCCCGCCGCGTCGCGGCGAGCTGCGCGGTGCGGTGGCCGAGCAGCTCCTCGAGCTTGGCGCGCGCGGCGCGCAGCTCCTCGTTGGTCCGCTCGAGCTCGCGGGCGCGGCGCTCGTTCTCGCTGACGAGCCGCGCTGTCTCGATCGCGATCGCCACCTGGTCGGCCAGCGCCGTCAGCGTGGGCAGCTCGGCCTCGAACTTCGCCGCCGCGCTCAGCCGCGTCTCCAGGTACAGCGCGCCGATCACCTGCCCGCTCCGCTGACGGATCGGCACGCAGGCGACCGACTGCAGCATGAGCTGGTGGACCGAGACGTAATCGCTCATGCGCGCGTCGTCGCGCGCGCTCGCGGTCACGACCGGCTCGCCGGTGGAGATCACCCGCTCGGCGATCGAGCTGGAGAACCGCGCGTGCGGGTCGTCCCCGGCCTGGTCGCGCGAGGCGTGGATCGAGAGGTCGACCGCGGCCTCGCCCGCGCTCGGCGGCGGCTCGTCGCGCGGCGGCCGCTGCAGGATGACGAACCCGCGCTCGGCCTGGAGGAGCGCGATCGCGTGATCGGTCACCTTCGCGAGCAGGCGCGTGAGGTCGTGCTCGCCGGCGATCGCCCGGTTGATCTCGAGCACCCGCGCCAGCCGGTCCTCGCCGGGGGGCGCCGCGCTCTGCGTGAACGGCACGGTGCGGCCGCTCATCAGCTCGAGCATCGCGGCCGCCCGGATCTCCTTGCGCCGCCCGTCGTTCCAGAAGACCTCCCGCAGGTCGCGCGGCAGCTTCGAGGCGATCTCCTCGAGCGTGATCAGCGCCTCCTCGCGGTCGTGGCGCGCCCGGATGAGGTGCCCCCGCTCCGCCTCGAGCTGCGCCCGCGCCTCCAGCGCGCGCCAGATCCAGTCGCGCTGGCCCGCGGCGCGCGCCGCCTCGAGCGCCTCGTCGTACGCGGCCCGGGCCTGCCGCTCGTCGCGCGCGAGCGCCGCGACCCGCCCGCGCGCGAGCGCGAGCAGCGCGCGGTGGGCCCCGGTCGACCCGAGGCGCTCGGCGGCCACGTCGATCTCCTCGCCGAGCGCGCGCGGGTCGGCGCCGGGGCGCGGCACCGCGAAGAGGACGCGCTCGAGCCGCGCCTCGACCCCGTCGACCCGCCGGCCCATCGCCTCGTACGCCTCGGCGCACTGGAGGCAGAGCCGCTCGGCCTGCTCCAGGTCGCCGGAGCGCGCCGCGTGCTCCGCCTCGAGCGCGAGGAGCTGCGCGTGCTGCTGCGGCGCGAGGTCGGCGCGGTGGGCGGCGAGCGCGTCGAGCGACACCCGCGCCCGCGCGAGCCGCCCGAGGTAGAGGTCGAGGTTCGCGAGGTTGAGGAGCGCCTGGCGGATGGTCGCCACGCGGCCCGAGCGCCGGCCCAGGTCGACGGCGGCCTCCAGGTGGCGGATCGCCGCGCCGAGGTCGCCCTGCAGCTTCGTGAGCGCGGCGAGGTTCAGCCGCGTCGTCGCGAGCGTGCCCGCGTCGCCGGCCTGCTCCGCGGCCGTGAGCGCCTCCTCGTAGACCGCCTTCGCCTCGCTCAGGCGGTCGTCCCGCTGGAGCGCGAACGCGAGCGAGACGAGCGCGACCGACAGGATCCGCGGCTCGCCCGTGAGCCGCGCGAGCCGGACCGCGTGCTCCAGCGTGCGCTTCGCCTCCTCGTGCCGCGACGCGAAGCTCTGCGCGAGCCCGCGCGTCGCCACCGCCTCCGAGGCGATCGCCTCGGGCGAGGCGCCGAACGCGGCGACCGACGCGAGCTGCGAGCGCGCGCCGCCGGCGAGCTCCGCCTCGAGCTTGATCGGGCCCACCCGCTCCACGGCCTCGACAGCGCGGCGCTCCGCCTCGCCGTAGTCGCCGACGCGGACGAGCGCCCGGGCCATCTGCAGCGACCAGAACGCCGCCAGCGCGTGGTCGTCCGAGGCCTCGACGTCGTCCTTCACGCGCTGGAGCTCGGCGAGCGCCCGCGCTGTGTCGCCGCGGTTCATGGCGAGCCGCGCGCGCGCGAGCACGACGGCGGGCGGGCCGTCGCGCTCGTACCGGCCGAGCGCCTCCGCCGCCGCGTCGAAGTGGCCGCGATCGAGCAGCCGGTGGATCTCCGCGGGCGGCAGCGCCTCCCCCTCGGCGCCCGCGGGGCCGCGGCCCGAGGCCGCCGCCCCGGAGGCGGGGGGCGCGTCGAGGAGGTGGTCGACGTCCTCGGTCGACGCGACGGGCGCGCCGGCGATGCGCGCGACGATCTCCCGGATGCGCCCCGGCCGCCGCCCCGCGCGCGCGACGACGTGCGCGGCCACCGCGTCGCTCAGCGACGGGATGGTGCGCTGGACGAGCTCGCGGGCGACCTCCTCGTCGAGCGGCGCCACCTCGAAGCGCTCGAAGGCGCCGCTCGCCGGCTCTCTCCCGACCACGAGCACGAGCTTGCCGCCGGCCTTGCGCACCTCGTCGAGCCGCTCGAGCGCCGCGCCGCCGAGCCTGTCGGCGTCGTCGACGAGCGCCGTCACCCGGCCGGGGTCGTGCCCGGACAGCTCGATCGCGAGCGCCTCGCGCGGGTCGGCCACGCCGGCCGCCTCGACCCACGCGACGCCGTACCCGCCGACCTCGAGCGACCACGCGATGCGCCGGAGCAGCGCGCTCCGCCCGGAGCCGGGCGGCCCCGCGATCGAGAGCCCGCCGCCCGCGGGCAGGTCCATGATCTGCGCGAGCAGCCGCGTGCACGGCGCGTCCAGCCCGACGATCGGCCACACCACCGCGCCCGCGTCGGCGCCCTGCCGCGCGTCCTCCTCGTGCGGCCCGCAGGGGAGCCGCGCGGCGCGCCGGAGCGCGTTCGCGAGCTCGTCCGCGCTCGGGTAGCGCGCGTTCGGGTCTCTGGCGGTCGCCCGGTCGACGACCGCCTGGAGCTCCGCGACCACGCAGGGACCGCGCTCGTCGTCCGCGCCGTCGCGGAGCGCCTCGGCGATCGTCGCGCCGAGCGCGAACACCTCGGCGCGGACGGTGAGCGGGTCGCCCTTGAAGAGCTCCGGCGCGGCGTAGCGGGGCGTGAGGCCCACGGGCCGCGCGCCGCCGTCGCGGAACGGCGCCGCGAGGCCGAGGTCGACGAGCGTCGCGCGGCCGCCCTCGCCCACGATGATGTTCGCGGGCTTCACGTCGCCGTGCAGCAGGAGGGCGCGGTGCAGGCGCGTGAGCTGATCGGCCGCGTCGGCGATGGCCTCGAGCTTCCTGGTCAGGTCGCCGGGGCGCACGAGCAGGTCGGCGAGGCTCGTCCCCTCGACGAGCTCGCGCACCATGAAGGGCCGACCCGATCCGGGCAGCCGGCCGAAGCGCAGCACGCGCGGCACGCCGAGGCCCTCGACGCCCGACAGCGCCGCCGCCTCGCGCACGAGCGCGAGCACCTCGGACTCCTCCGCGTCCTCGCCGAGCGTCTTCAGCGCGACCGTCTTGCCGGTGATCCGGTCGCGCACCGCCCACACCTCGCCGCCGCCGCCCTTTCCGAGCGTCCCGAGCGGCTCGTATCGTGAGGGGAACAGCGGGTGAGACGTCACGTCATCCCTCGATCAGAGCCCATACCCCGCGGACATCCCGAAGAAGAACCCGGTGATGGACATGCCGGCGTCGAGCCGCGTCTGGAGCTGCTTGATCGGCTTGTACCGGAAGCTCACCTGCGGGAACGAGACCCACGGGAACACCGAGGGCTTCGCGCCCCCGTTGACCCAGCTCGGCTCGTCGTAGTCGCCGTAGTGGTTGTTGGACGCGTCGCAATACGCGCCGCCCGGGCCGCCCGGGCCGGTGCAGCGGCTCCAGGAGCTCACGTCGTCGGGGCTCGGGTTCGACGCGCCGGCGTTCGGGTACGCCTGGGCGCGGTGGAGGTCGCCGAACACGACGCCGAGCCCGACGCCGCCGCCGACGAGGAGCGAGAAGCGGCCCTTCTCCTCGTCGAGCGGGATCTCGAAGAGGAGATCGCTCGTGAAATAGACCAGCTTCATGTCGCTGGAGACCATCTCCCAGGCGAACTGGTTGTCGTTCTTCCCCTTGAAGAGGAAGGGATCCATCGAGTAGTCGGCGTAGGACAGCGCCAGATCGAGCTCGAGGCCGTTCTTGCGCGTGGTGAACTCCGGGCCGAACGTGAAGACGTTCACCGACGCGCCGCCGTCGGCGAAGAGGTTGATCATGAACTTCGGGACGATGACGTTCCGGAACCGGACCCCGATGAACTTGTAGGCCTTGCCGTCCTTCTCGAGCGGGGCGTTGGCGTCGGTGGGCTCCGGCGCGGCCTCCAGCTCCCTGTCCTTCTCACCGGGCGTCTCGTCGCCCTGCGCCTTCTCGTCGTCGGCCTGCTTCTCGGCCGCGGGGGGGTCGTCCAGCTTGCTGTCGACGCCGTCCTCGGGCTGCGCGCGGGCGCTCGACGGGAAGCACACGGCGCCGAGCAGCGCGGCGAGCGCGGCGGTCCTGGCGTGCACCCCCACCGCGAGCTGCCGACCCATCTTCCAGTGGTACATTGTAGGTCACCTAGCGATGCGTAAGGTCAGGGCCGGACTCGGGCACTCGCGGGACGGGCGCGCCGGGGCGAGCTCCGTTTCGCCGCGCGCCCCGGTGTACCGGGTACCAGCCGAGGGGGGAGGGTACACGAGACGCAGCGCCGTGGGGCGCCCGCGGACCGCCCATGGCGGAGCTTTTTCCAGCGCGGCGGCGAGGCGGTGCGACGCGGGCGCGGCGCTTCCGCGGCGGCCGGCGTCTCCAGCACGGAGAGCGGCCGAGGTTGCGCACAGCGAAATGATCCGCAATAGACGGAAAGGATGATCCTTCACCAGTCCCAGGTGGAGCAGACGGTCGACCGCGACGAGCGGGACAGGTTCATCAAGGAGCTCGTGGTGGTGCGGGTCCGCAGCACCGCGGCCGAGGTGGCGCCGGCGAGCCGTGGGATCGAGGGGGCGCGCGCTCCCGGGGTGGAGGACTCGGTCGTCGACCGGGAGTCGGTGGTCCACGACGTGCCCCTCGCGATGATCCGCAAGCGCAGCGCGCAGCTGCGGAGCACGGTGGCGAGCGTGCTGCTTGTCCATGGGTACGGCCAGAACCGTTACATCTGGCACCTGCCGTCGCGGAGCTTCTCGAACTACCTGGCGCGGGCGGGCTTCGACGTCTTCAACCTGGATCTGCGGGGGCACGGTCGGTCGCGGCACCTCGGGGCGCGGCGGCCGGCTCACGTGACGGATTTCGTCCGCGAGGACCTTCCGGCGGCGATCGAGGAGGTCCGGCGCATCTCCGGCCCGCGACCTGTGTACCTGATCGGGCACTCGCTCGGGGGTCTCATCGGCTACGCGACCGCGCCGACGATGGGCGACGCGGTGGGGGGGATCGTCACGCTGGGGAGCCCTTACCTGTTCACGCACGGGTCGCGCGCGCTCGCGCTGCTCGGCCGGCTGATGTTGACGGTCGACCGCCGCGTCCCGCTCGGGCAGGGGGCGCTGGCGCTGTCGGCGTGGGGTGAGCCGTTCCGGTTCGTGCGCGCGTTCGTCGAGAGCCCGATCTTTCCGCTGCCGATCCGGGGCTTCGTGCCTGGCTCGATGGAGACGCGGGTGCTCACGCAGCACATGTCGCTGGCGATGGACAGCGGCAGCATCACGGTGCTGCGGAACATGTTCCTGGACGCCGTGGCGTCGCGGAAGAGCGGCCAGCACATGGGGAGCCTCTTCGGGTACGCCAAGGCGTTCGAGGGCCTGGATCTGCCGCTCCTCGTGATCGCCGGCACGTTCGACGACCTCGCGCCGCCGGCGTCGGTGAAGCCGGCGTACGACTTCAGCCGATCTTCGGACAGGACGTACCGCGAGTTCCCGCGCGGCCACCTCGACATCGTCGTTGGCCGGGACGCGCCGCTCACCGTATGGCCGCTCATCGAGGCGTGGCTGAAGACGCGCGTCCGGTGGGCGGCGGCGAGGGAGCGCGAGCGGCTGAGCGCGTAGGGGCGGGGCGAGGGCGTTCACCTCGCGGAGCGTGCCGTGAGCGGCACCATGGCTGCGCGTCTGGTCCCGGAGGGTTATCCGTAGAAGCGGTCAAGAAGGTCGTCGAGCTGCGCCGTGATCTCGCGCGCCTTGAGCTCGCGCAGGGATGCTTGAGCAGCTCGGTGCTTCAGGTCTGCGAGCGCGATCTTCAACTCCTCGTCCTGGTCCTCCATCCGCTCGATGTTCGGCTCCGCCACGAGTGCAAGGTACGAGCGCAGCAGCTCCAGCGCCTCGCCGCCTGACGAGGCAGCGGACGGCTCGGCCCCCCTGCCGTCTCCGTATCGAAGATGTTCCAGTGGGTTCATGAGCAGCCAACCGCAGAACCGGCCGTCGGTGAACAGCAGATCGGTGTCCGTGGAGACCGCGATGCGGAGACGTTGACCGTCCCACCGTGCGCCGCTGTTCAAGGTGGCGAGGAGGATTCGTCCGTCCTCGTCCATCGCGCGCACGTCCGCGCCGTCGAGGGCGAATGGTATCGGTGAAGCAAGCCTCAGCAGCGCCTGAATACGGGTTGTGTTCAGCCATGCGTCGATCGCGTCGACAGCGTTCTCCATGTTCCGATCGGGCATCGTGAGAACCAAGCCTCGGAGCAGCCCATCCTCCTTCCCGAAGCGCATCTCGTCGCCGAAATCGTAGCTGCTGCCCACGGTATCGACGATGTGCTGGTCATAGATGGGCGATGAGCGTCGCGGACCGACGGTGAGGGTCCGGAATTGCCATTCAGGTATGAATGGAATGTTTTGGTTGTGGAGAACCTCTGCGTGTAAGGCCGATGGCGAGGACGCTGTCGGAATCTCGACCATGAGGCCGTTCGTGGCGTCGCTGATCATGGCCAGATCTGCTCAGCTACGGGAATCGGCGTGCCCGACGCCGAGGGGATGGTGCCTGATGTGATCTGGGCGTGCGTCACAGGCGCCCCCTGGTCTGTCGGGAGGCCGCCGAGAGCGGCGGCGCCGCTCGCGTTCTTGGTCCCTGCTGGTCCGTAGCCTGTCACGACAGTGCCTTGACTGCTACCAGGCCCGTCGACCACCACGATGTTGTCCCCTTTTCGGAAGATCATTCGTCCGGACTTTCCCTGCGACATGTACACTGCATCCGGGTTTGCGAGGATATCCTTGGTCGTGTGCTCGTCAAAATGAGCGTGTGATCCCGCGTTGGTCCTCGGTTTCTTGTCCGGGCTCTTCATATCGGACATGATCTTTTCGCGGACCTTGTTCGCCCTCTCCTTCGCTTTGTCACAGAGCGGGGCGAGCCCCAGCGGATCGGCCGTGTTGGCTGGATCTCCTTCCCACGCGAACAAGTTCAGCCCGCCGAGCAGCCTTATTGGATCCGGGCTGCACCATCCCCCCGTCTCCGGATCGAAGAACCGGAACCGCGTGTAGCAAAGCCCCGTCTCCTCGTCCGCGTACTGCCCCAGCAGCCTGAACGGTGACTCGACCGAGGTCCTGTGGCTGAGCTCGCTCAGCGGATCGCGCCGCACCTCGACGATCTTCCCCCAGGCCGAGTGCGCCGCTGCCCACGCCACGAGCCCCCGCGGGTCGAGCAGCTCCTTCGGGGTGCCGAGGTGGTCGTTGACGTAGGTGAGCACGCGCCCGTCTTGCTGTTGCAAGAGCGGCACGAACGTCCCCGGCGCGTGGACGAACGTCCGCCCGCCACGCTCGCTGTCGATGTCGGCCGCGAGCACGTCGCCATCCCAGACGAACTCCACCACGCGCGGCCGGCCGGCCGCCGTCGTGGCGGTGACCTCCTTGCGCACCCGCCTCCCGAAGGCGTCATAGGTCATCACCACGCGCGCGCCATCCGGCGTCCGCACCTCGCGCAGCCGGTCCCGGCAATCCCATGTGTACCGGGTCGTCGCCTCCTCGGCCGGCGACCCGCCCTCGGGCCGGTTCGCCCGGTGCCGCGCCAGATCCACCTTCACCGTGCGCCGTCCGCGCGCGTCGACGTCGTACGCCGCCTGCTCGGTCTTCCGCAGCACCCCGCCGCGCTCGACCCGCCAGGTCGGCTGCGTCCGGCCCTGGTGCGGCGCCTCCGCGACCCGGCTCGCGCTGCTCCGCTCGGCGATCTCCGTGAGCATCCCCCGGATCGAGCCGGCTGGATCATACGCGAACACCTCGCGCCCCGCCCCGCGCTGCGCCGAGGCCAGCCGGCTGGCGCGATCGTACAGGTACGTCGTCGCCCCCCAGCGCGCGTCGTCGACGCGATCCACGCGCCCGCGCGCGTCGTAGTGCCACTGCCGCGCGACCATCACCGACGGCACCCCCGGCCCCGGCGCCGTGGCCCGCTGCTCGATCAGCCGGTCCATCGCGTCATACGCGCTCCGCACCGCCACCCCGGCCTCGCCGCTCGCCCTCTGGATCTCCCGCCCCAGGGCATCGCGCTCGAACGCCACGCGGTGGCCGTCGTGATCGACAGCGACCAGCGCATCCAGCGCGTCGTACGCATAGCGCGTCCTCGCGCCGTCCGGCATCACGCGCTCCGCGCGCAGGCCGCGCTCGCCGTACGCGTACCGGATCGCCCTGTCGCCCTGCCGCTCGCGCACGATCCGCCCGAACGCGTCGCGCTCGAACCACGTCTCCACGCGCTGCCCGCTCGCCTCCTCCAGCACGGCCCCGAGCATCCGCCCCATCCGATCGCGCGCATACCGGATCACCCCGTCCGGCGTCTCGTCGGCCGTCAGGTTCCCCGCGCGGTCATAGAACAGGTTGCGCCACGTCCTGTCCGCGGCGTGCTCGATGCGCCCGAGCCGACCCGAGCTGCGGTATCCGTAGCGCAGCGTCCGCCCGTCGAGGCAGCGGGCTCGGCGCCGCCGGCGTCGTGCACACGCTCACGGCCATTCCCGTCATCTGGTGTCCGGAGCCCTCGTGCACGGTGTCCAGGCCGAGCGCGGTGACCTTCGCCATGGACAACGAGGATCCTCGCCGCCCCATGGAGCGTCAAGGCGACGTCCCGCCAGCGGCCCCTCCGCGCGGAGGTCGATGCGCCGCGGACGGCCTGGTCAGCCGATCCGTGCCTGCGAGTCCCGGGACGCGCGGCCCCTTTGCTATGGTTCGCCGCATGCACATCGAGCTCCGGCAGCTGACCGCCGAGCAGCAGGGCGAGTTCGTTCATCCCATCCTCACCGCGTTCGGCGCGATGGCGAACCCCGAGCGCCTCGAGGGCACGAAGCGCCTCGCGGAGCTCTCGTCGCGCATCGGCGCGTACGACGGCGAATCGATCGTCGGAGCCGCCGGCTCGTTCTCGCTCACGATGACGACGCCCGGCGGCGGCGCCGTCCCGGTCGCCGGGCTCACGATGGTCGCGGTGATGCCGACGCACCGCCGCCGCGGCATCCTCACGTCCCTCATCCGCCGCCACCTCGACGACGCGCGGGCCGAGGGGCGGCCGATCTCCTCGCTCTGGGCCACGGAGGGCACCATCTACGGCCGCTTCGGGTACGGCCTCGCGTCCCGGGCGTGCTCCATCTCGATCGAGCGGGATCGCGCCGCGTTCCGCGGAGAGGCCGGCGCGCAGGGCCGCGCGCGGCTGCTCGGAGAAGAGGAGGCGCTCGAGGCCTTCGCGCCTGTCTGGGAGCGCGCCCGCCCGCTCGCCCCCGGGATGCTCGCGCGCTCGAAGGCGTGGTGGCAGGTCCGCCGGCTGAAAGACGACGACTTCGTCCGCCAGGGAGGCGGCCCGCTCCAGCGCGTCGTCATCGAGGTCGACGGGCGCCCCGAGGCGTACGCGATGTACTGCATGCACCACAGGTGGGACACCTCCCAGATCCCTGTCGGATCGGTCCGCGTGATCGAGGCGATCGGCGCGTCGCCGCTCGGGACCCGGCTCATCTGGAGGTACCTCTTCGACATCGACCTGGCGCAGCGGATCGAGGCGAGCCTCCTGCCGCCGGATCACCCGCTCGGCCTGCTCGTCGCCGAGCCGCGGCGCCTGCGCCTCACGGCGAGCGACGGGCTGTGGGTGCGCATCGTGGACGTCGAGGCCGCGCTCGCGGCGCGCGCCTACGGCAGCAGCGAACCGCTCACCCTCGAGATCACCGACAGCGATCGCCCCTCGAACGCCGGCCGCTTCCGGCTGCACGGGGGCGAGCGGCGCGCGACGCGGACAGCGCAGGCGCCGGACCTCCGCCTCGACATCACGGCGCTCGGCTCGGCCTACCTCGGCGGCGTCTCGTTCCAGGCCCTCGCCGACGCCGGCCAGGTCGAGGCGCTCTCCGAGGACGCCATCGAGCGCGCCGATCGCCTGTTCCGCGCCGCGCGCGCCCCGTGGTGCCCCGAGATCTTCTGACCGGCCGCGCCGCGCCGCGCCGAGGACCGGGCGGTCCATCCTCGGGCGCGCGCGCGCCCGAGGAGCGCTCGCCGCTCGGGCCGATCCGTGCCACTTTCCGCGGCGATGACGCTCCCGCTCCGCGGCGTCTACGCGGTGACGCCGACGCGCCGCCGACGCTTCCTGTGGGCCGCCTGGTGGACGGCCGAGCCTGCGCGCGAGCCGTTCCGCCCGCCGGACGCGAGCCAGGGCGGCGCGCGGACCGTGGACGAGGCGCGGGCGCAGGCCGAGCGCGCCGCCGGGCGCCCGCTCGTCGAGATCGAGCCGGCGTGGGCGANGGGCGCCCGCTCGTCGAGATCGAGCCGGCGTGGGCGACGGCCTGGACCCGCGTCCTGCGCGGCGATCCCCCC
>NZ_JEMA01000350.1 GCF_001589285.1 Sorangium cellulosum
CCGGAGGTCTGGTCCGCCGAGGCCCTGCTGCGCGCGTTCCTGGACGCCGTGGCCGACGCGCTCGCGCGCGGCAGCGCGACGAACCACCCGAAGCCGCCGCAGCGACCGGCGCACGCGCCCTGGGAGCACCGGCTGGTCCTCGCCCTGACCGGCGAGCGGCGCGCCTTCGCCACGGAGGGGCTCGCCGAGCGCGCGCTCGCGGCCGACCTCGACGCCTGGGTCCGGCCGGCGCTCGGCGCCTGCGATGCGCTGCGCGCCTGCTTCCGGCTCGAGCTGCCGGAGGGCGACCGCGGCTTCGCGCTCGGCTTCCTGCTGCAAGCCACGGACGATCCGAGCCTTCTCGTGCCCGCCGCCGACGTGTGGAAGGCCAGGGGGCGCACGCTGAAGGCGCTCGGGCGGGCTTTCTCCGACCCGCAGGAGGCGCTCCTCGGCGCGCTCGGCGCCGCGGCGCGGCTGTTCCCGCCGATCGCGCGGGCCCTCGGCGAGGCGAGGCCGGTGCGCGTGGCCCTCGATCCAGCGGAGGCGTGGGCGTTCCTCGCGCAGGCCGCCCCGGCGCTTGGCGAGGCCGGCTTCGGCGTGATCGTGCCGGGCGAGCTCCTGGCCTCGGGGCAGCGCCGCCTGCGCCTCCGCATGCGCGTCGGCGCGACGGGCCGCACCGCCGGCGTCGTCGCGGGCGGCGCCGGGCTCGGCCTCGACGAGGCGCTCGACTTCCGGTGGGAGGCGGCGCTCGGCGACGAGGCGCTCTCGGCGCGCGAGCTCGCCGCGCTCGCGCGGCAGAAGTCGCCGCTCGTCCGGCACCGCGGGCAGTGGATCGTCGTGGTCCCCGAAGAGCTCGCCGAGATCCAGCGGCGCCTCGAGGCCGGCGGCGGGCGCCTCCCCACGCGCGAGGCGCTGGAGGTCGCGCTCGCGGGCGAGGCCGACGTCGCCGGCGTGACGGTGTCCGTGGTCGCCGAGGGGCCGCTCGCGCAGGCGATCGAGCGGCTGCGCGCGGGCGCGGAGCGCGCCGCCGCGCCGCCGGAGGGGTTCGTGGGGACGCTGCGCCCGTACCAGGCGCGCGGCGTCGCCTGGCTGCAGACGATGGCGGGCCTCGGCCTCGGCGCCTGCCTGGCGGACGACATGGGGCTCGGTAAGACCGTGCAACTCCTCGCTTTTCTGGTGGGCCGGCGGGCGGCCGCGCCCGGGGACGCGCGCCCGATGCTGCTCGTCGCGCCGACGTCGGTCGTGGGCAACTGGGAGCGCGAGGCGGCGCGCTTCGCCCCTGCCCTGCCCCTCGTGCGGCACCACGGCGAGGGGCGCGCCCGCTCCGCCGAGGAGCTCGCGGCGCGCGCGGGCGGCCCGAACGTCGGCCGCGCGGCGAACGACAACGGCGCGGCGAACGACGACGGCGGCGCAGGCGGCCCGAGCGGCCCTCGCGCGGCGCACGGCGCGCTCGTCATCACCACGTACGGCCTCCTGCGCCGGGACGCCGCGACGCTCGCCAAGGTGGACTGGGCGGCGGTCGTGCTGGACGAGGCGCAGAACATCAAGAACGCCGCGTCGCGCACCGCCGCGGCCGCGCGCGCGCTCCGCGCACCGCACCGCTTCGCGCTCACCGGCACGCCCGTCGAGAACCGCCTCGCCGAGCTCTGGTCGATCCTCGAGTTCGCGAACCCCGGCCTGCTCGGCCCGCTCGAGGCGTTCCGGCGCGCGTACGCGGTGCCCATCGAGCGGTACGGCAACCGGGAGGCGGCGGAGCGGCTCCGGCGCGTCGTCGGGCCGTTCTTGCTGCGCCGCGTGAAGAGCGACCCGGCCGTGGCCGGGGACCTCCCGCCGAAGGACGAGGCCAGGGTCTACTGCACGCTCACGCGCGAGCAGGTGACGCTCTACCAGGCGGCGCTCGACGAGGCGATGCGCCGCATCGAGGAGGCCGAGGGCATGACCCGGCGCGGGCTCGTGCTCGCGCTCCTGACGATGCTGAAGCAGATATGCAACCACCCCGCGCAGTGCCTCGGGGAGGCGGGCCCGCTCGCGGGCCGGTCCGGCAAGCTCGCGCGCCTCACGGAGATGCTCGAGGAGGCGCTCGCGGCCGGCGATCGCGCGCTGGTCTTCACGCAGTACCGCGAGATGGGCGACCGGCTGGTCCGGCACCTCGCCTCGGCGCTCGACACCGAGGTCGCCTTTCTCCACGGCGGGACGCCGCGGCTCGCGCGCGACGCGATGGTGCGGCGGTTCCAGGACGATCCGCGGGGGCCGCGCGTCTTCGTCCTCTCGGTCAAGGCCGGCGGCGCGGGGCTCAACCTGACGGCGGCGAGCCACGTGTTCCACTTCGATCGCTGGTGGAACCCAGCGGTCGAGGACCAGGCGACCGATCGCGCGCACCGGATCGGGCAGCGGCGCACGGTGCAGGTCCACAAGCTCGTGTGCGCCGGCACCGTGGAGGAGAAGGTCGATCGGATGCTGGAGCAGAAGCGCGACCTCGCGGCGCAGGTGGTGGGTCAGGGCGAGGCGTGGATCACCGAGCTCGACAACGTCGCGCTGCGCGAGCTGTTCGCGCTGTCGCGGGACGCCGTGGCCCTCGCGGGCGAGCTGGACGACCGCGACGAGCCGGAGGGCGACGAACGTGACGAGCGCGAACCGGCGGCGCGGCGCGCGGGGAGCCGACGGCAGGGCGCGAGGCGCGCGCGGGGGGAGGCGCGGACATGAGCTCGCCGGCGCGCTGGGCGCCGTTCCGCCGCGAGGCCGGGCCGAAGCCGCCGCCGCCCGCGCGGGGCATCCGGATGAAGCGGGCCGGCACGACCTGGTGGGGCAAGCGCTGGGTCGAGGCGCTGGAGCGGATGGCGCCGGACGAGGCGGGCCGCCTCGCGCGCGGGCGCACGTACGCGCGCGCCGGGCGGACGCACGACCTCACCGTGAAGCCGGGCCTCGTTGTCGCGCGCGTGACAGGCTCGCAGCCGAAGCCGTACAAGGTGATCCTCACCCTCGCGCGGCTCGACGACGCCACGTGGGCGAAGGCGATCGCCGCCATGGCGAAGCGCGCGAAGTTCGCGGCGGAGCTGCTCGCGGGCCGGATGCCGGAGGACATCGACGAGGCGTTCCGGAGCGCCGGGACGAGCCTGTTCCCGGAGAAGCCCGAGGACCTCACCACGGCCTGCTCGTGCCCCGACTGGGTGAACCCCTGCAAGCACGTCGCGGCCACCCACTACGTGCTCGGCGAGGCCCTCGACAAGGACCCGTTCCTGCTGTTCGAGCTCCGCGGGCGCACGCGCGCGCAGGTGATCGAGGCGCTCCGCGCCGCGCGGGCAGGCGCCGCGCCGGGCAAGCGAGCAGGCGCCGGCAAGGCCGCTCCCTGCGAGAACGACGCGCCGCCGATCGCGACCGTGACGCTCGCCAGGATGGCGGCGAGCGACTTCGACGCCTGGCGCGAGCCGCCGCCGGCGCTCGACGTGGCGCTCGAGCCGCCCGCGGCGCACGCCGCGCTGCTGACGCAGCTCGGCGAGCCGCCGGGCTGGCGCGAGGAGCGCTCGCCCGCGGAGTTCCTCGGCCCGCTGATCCGGGCGGCCTCCGAGCGGGCGCGGGAGATCGCGATGGCGGAGGGCGCCCCGCTGCGGGCAGGCCGCAAATAGCCGGGAGCGCGCGCGGTGTTGTCCGGGCGGGCGGCGCGGCGTATAGCCGCCCCCGGCGCCGCCCGCCCGGGCGGCACCCCTGTCGAACCGTGGAGCCGCCCCAGCAGAGCCCCGAACGCGAGCGCGTCCTCGCGCTGCTCCGGTGTCATGGCTGGAACGCGACATCGTTCCAGACCCTCGAGTCCGATTTTCGCTACTGGTTCCAGGGCGACGACGCCTGCGTGGCCTACGTGGACACGGGCGCCGCGTGGGTCGCCGCCGGCGCGCCGCTCGCGACGCCCGAGCGCCTGGCGGACGTCGCGGAGGCGTTCGTGGAGGCCGCCTCCGCAAACGGGCGGCGGGCGTGCTTCTTCGGCACGGAGGCGCGGTTCTGCCGCCTGGTCCCGTGGGCCACGATGCAGATCGGCGAGCAGCCGGTGTGGGACCCGTCGCGCTGGGCCGGCGTCCTGCGGTCCAGCCGGAGCCTGCGCGAGCAGCTACGCCGCGCGCGCGCCAAGGGCGTGATCGCGCGCGCTTTGAGCCCCGACGAGCTCGCGGACGCGTCCGGACCGCTGCGGCGCGGGGTGGAGCGCCTCGTCGCCCGCTGGGCTTCCTCGCGCCCCATGGCGCTCATGGGCTTCCTCGTCCAGCTCGAGCTGTTCTCGTTCGCCGGCGAGCGCCGCTATTTCGTGGCGGAGGCTGGAGGCGCCGTCGTCGGCTTCCTCTCGGCGGTGCCCGTGTACGCGCGGCGCGGCCTCTTCCTCGAGGACCTGCTGCGCGATCCGGCCGCGCCGAACGGCACCGCGGAGCTGCTCGTGGATCAGGCGATGCGCACCGCCGCGGCGGAGGGGTGCCTCTATGTCACCCTCGGCCTCGCGCCGCTCGCCGGTCCGGTCGGCGGCGGGCTGCGCGCTGCGCGCCGGCTGGGCGCTCGCCTGTACGATTTTCGGGGGCTCTACGCCTTCAAGGCGAAGCTGCGCCCCGATCGCTGGGAGCCCATCCACCTCGCGTACCCGCCCGGCGGACGCGGCGCCATGGCCATCCACGACGTGCTCGCCGCGTTCGCGCGCGGGGGCCTCCTCCGCTTCGGCGTCGCGACGCTGCTGCGCGGGCCGGCCGTGGTGTTCGAGCTGCTCGGCTACCTGCTCATCCCGTGGACCGCGCTGCTCGCGCTCTCGCCCGCGGCGCGGTGGTTCCCCTCGCCCGCCGTGAAATGGGCCTGGGTCGCGTTCGACGTGTGCCTCTCGCTGGCGATGCTGCGGCTGAGCCGGCGGCTGAGGCCCTCACTGCTCCTCTTCATGGCCGCGCTCGTCACCTGCGACGCGGCGCTGACGCTGATCGAGGCCTTGCTGTTCAACCTGCCGCGGATGCGCGGCGCGCTCGACCTCGCGATCGTGGGCGTGGCGATCGCCGCGCCCACGGTGGCGGCGATCCTGCTCTGGAGCGCCCGGATGCACGCGCCCGGCGGGCTCGCGCGGGCGGGCAAGCCGTGGTTGCCCTCGTAGATCTGGCTGGCCCGGCGGCGCATGGCCGCCCGCACTCCCCGGCGTATCGCCCAGCAAGATCCCAGCGGAGCGTCATCTGTTCTCGTGAGGTGCGTCAACGCGTACGATCGATCTCACGATGAGATCTCCTGACCTGTTCCGATTCATTGGGTTGCTACTGGGCGCGTCAGCCGCTTGCGGCGCGTGCTCGTCTCAGCAGATGGCGTCCGGGACCGGCGGGGCCGGCGGCAGCCAGCCCGACGGGTCCGGTGGGGCGGGCGGCATGGGTGGAGCGGCCGCCCAACCCGACGCTGCCGGCGCGGGCGGCCAGGCCGAGGCCACCTGGCCGACCGGTTGCGCAGAGCGGCCGGCGCCCATCAGGACCCAGGGCACCCTCGTCGAGCTCGCGTTCGAGCTCGTCCTCGGCGGCGAGCCGTTCGTGTTCGGCGAGCCGAACGTCGCGCCGGACGGCAGCACCGTCACGCCGCTCAACGTTCGCTTCTACGTCTCGCACGCGGCGCTGATCGGGGCGGACGGCGATCTCGTGTTCGTCGATATCGTCGGCCCTGACGGCGCCCCCACGCCTTACGGGGTCCACTTCTACAACGCCGAGGACCCCGGCTCGGCCACGCTCCGGCTGCGCGCTCCGGCTGGCAGCTATGAAGGGGTCAGCTTCGTCTGGGGCTTGCACCAGGCCTGCAACACCTCCCGGCCCGAAACGAGCGTCGCGCCCCTGTCGGAAGCCTCCCAGATGACGTGGCCGCACACTGGCTACCTCTTCCTGCGCTACGAGGGCAGCGTGGCTCCGCCGACCGGGGATGGTCCCGTCGATCCGGAAGGAGGGACGGCCAGCGTTCCGCCGGCGGTCCACATGGGAGGCAACCTGGTCATGGATCTCGCCCCCACCGTCGAGGTGCGAGGCGCCCTGTCCGTGCCCGCGAGCGGCGCGACGGGCAAGGTCGTCCGGGTCGTCATGGACGAAGTCTTCGGGGGCGCCACGGCGGACGTCGACTTGACAGGGTTCGTGTCGCCGCCAGGGCCCGTGGGAGACGAGCTCCTCGCGGGTGAGCGCCTGCGGCGCGGCATCCCCGACCTGACTGTGTTCGCCTTCGGCCCGTGATGCCGCGCTTCAACCGTGGAGGGGCTGTCGGCCTGGCGGCGTTGCTCCTCGCGGGCGGATGCGGCGACGACGGGTCGGCGGCCCCTGGGCCTTTGCCGCCGCTCGTCACGGACGCCATCCCCGCCGGGTTTCCGGCGCGCACAGCGGCGGCCAGGGCGCCGGCCGCCAACGCGCTCACCGAGGCGAGGGCCCAGCTCGGCAAGAGGCTCTTCTTCGACAAGCGCCTCTCTCGCACCGGTGAGATGGCGTGTGCGAGCTGCCACCGCCCGGAGCACGCCTTCGCCGATCCGGACCCCGTCTCCCGGGGGGTCGACGGCCGCCTGGGGCAGCGGAACGCGCCCGCGCTTGTGAACCTGGCCTGGGGCGAGAGCTTCTTCTGGGATGGCCGCGCGGCCACCCTGGAAGAGCAGGCGGGCCTGCCCATCGAGCACCCCGACGAGATGGATCTACCGCTCGCCGAGGCCGTCGCTCGTGTCGCCGGCGATGACGTCTACGTGAAGGCGTTCGCGGATGCCTATGGCGGGCCTCCGGGCGAGGAGTCCTTGCGCCGGGCGATCTCCAGCTTCGTCCGTTCGATCGTCAGCGCCGGCAGCCCTTACGACCAGCACCGGCGCGGGGACGACACGCGCTTCGGAGACGCCGAGCGCCGCGGCGAGGCGCTGTTCCTGACCGAGCGGGCTGGGTGCTTCCATTGCCACCCGTCCGGGATGCTCACCAACGAAGGCTTCTTCAACAACGGCACCTACCTCGACGGCGGTGACGTCGGGCGGCAAAAGATCACCGGACGGACGGGAGACCTTGGAAAATTCAAGGTGCCCGGCTTGCGGAACATCGCGGCGAGCGCCCCCTATATGCACGACGGATCGCTGGCGACGCTGGAGGAGGTGGTCGACCATTACGATCGCGGCGGGCTGGGCCATTTCTCCACCGATCCGCAGATCGATGCGCTGGGGCTCTCTCCGGACGAGAAGGCCGATCTGGTGGCGTTCCTGCGGTCGCTGACCGATCCCGCCTTCCTCGACGATCCGCGGTACCGCCGCTGAGCGGCGCCGCTTCGAGGCGCCGGAGCCGACGCGCGTCGAGGGATCGCTCGTTCGACGGGGGCCAGGGACCGCTGGGCTCAGCCGGTGCCACCGCCGTTGCTCGCCCGCCATCGGCGCCTTGCCTGACCGGCTCGACCTCCTCGGACCTCGGGGAGGCGGCGACATGGCAATTTTTGCCATCGCACGATGGCAAGAATTGCCAGCGAGGCAAACGTTGCCAGCAGGCGTCCCTTCGGCGACCTCGACGTGGCTCGCGTCGGGATCCGGCAACCGGGCCATCCCTTCCGTGGGATCGCGCGCTCGGCACCCCGGATGCTTCCAGCGGGAGTCCAGGCCGCGAGGCTCTCCCTCGCCGCTGGCCCGGCTATCGCATCTGAGGGACACGCAAAGGGACGCAAGGACGCATCTTCCCGCCACAGCCCGGAGGCCGCAGCGCAAACGCGGCCCCTTCGACCCGGCCCGAGCCGCCATGGCGGTGCGCGCCGGCGTCACCCATTTTGTGCACCCAGCAAAGCATCTTCGCGGCGGCGCGCGAGCCAGGAACAGAGAAGCTCGCGACAGAATGTAATGCTTGCCCTGGACACAAACAGCATCCATATTCCCGTCGCGCTCGCTTGTAGCTGATCGCGAGAGCGATCTGCGCTCGAGCAAGGCGTCGCAGGATCGTCACCTCGAAGGATCCAGAAGGCCGCGCTGCGTGACAGCGCGGGCCACGGCGGCGCGTGTCCGGGCCAGGGCGAGCGTGCTTGACCCGCGCATCATGCCGGCGCGCGGCGCTCTCCAGCGCTCGCCCGGACTCCATCTCTCTTTGTCCTCGAGCGCGCGCCCACCGGTGGGCGCGCGCTCGTCATCATGTTTGTTTCAGGAGGTCTCATGTTCTGCAAGCGTTCGAGTTCGAGCACGTCGGTACGCTCGTTGTCTGTCTCTGGCTCCGCCGGGACATGGCGGAGGGCGCGGCACGCCGCGCTGGCCGCGCTCGCGCTCCTGCCTGCTGCGTGCGCGGACTTCGAGCCGGCGGACGGCGACGTGGACGGCTCCAGCGAGCTGTTCGACGCGACGGAGGTCGAGCTCGGCGAGGCCGCCGAGGAGCTCTCGTTGCCGTTCGCGATCGACCCCCTGAAGTCGCTCACCGTCACGGAAGTCGACATCGTGTCCCAGTTCTCGCTGAAGGACGTTCTGCAGCAGCTCGTCACCCAGTCGGGTGTCCCGGGCCTCACGCCCCTCACGCTGTTCCGGCGGTTCATGGACACGTACAGGGAAGCTCCCGGTCTCTTCTCCTCCGTCCCGCATTGCGATGACACGGCCGCCAACCCGAACGACGTGTTTCCTCCCCCGCAGCCCGGCGAGACGCCCACGACGGGGTCCATCAACGGGTGGCCGGTCCGCTGCCCCCGGACCGTGGGACAGGAGTCCGCCAGCGATCCGTTCTCCACGACGGCCGGCGACAATGCGTACATGGCGACGACGCTGGCGAACCGCTTCGATCTCGCCCCTCCGGACGGCGCGCACTGCGGGGAGTACCGGATCGTGTTCGCGCGGAAATCGGGCCACCCCGACTTCGACGCTGCCAGGCCCGACCAGACCTCTCGGCGCAATTTCATCATCTTCGAGGGCCGGCTGCCCAACCCGACCCCCAGCCTCGGCCGGCAAGGGTGCCGTCCCATCGTCGAGTTCTGGCTGAACCAGTCGACCCCCTCGAAGACCGTGGCGACCCGGGCGGCGGAGCTGAAGTCCTTCTACTTCAATGGCCTGCCCGCGTCAGGCGTCGGGCCCGTCATCCACATCGACAACTACGGCCACACGCCGGGCCCGAACAACGGCCAGATCCGGACCAATGAGTTCCTGCTGTTCCAGGAGGCGTTCGACGCCTGGTCGCTCCGGGAGTACAGGCTCACGCACGGCACCAGCGGCAGCCCCTCGCTGAACGTCATCCCGTCCTTCGTGAAGGACAACCCGTCCGCGAAGCTCTTCGCGCCCGGCATCTCGGGCGATTCGCGGGTCACCAGCTTCCAGGGCACCGTCCTCCCGGACATGGTGGAGAGGCTCGCCGCGGCCGATGACGTCAACCGGTTCGCTTACCCGTCGGCCCTGCCCGACTCGATGAACGCGGGCGAGAGCCTGATGATCCCGCTCCAGAACAACTACCTGAACGCGATCGGCAGCGGGACGTCGACCCTGAGGACCAACATCGCGAACAAGCTGACCGCCATGGGCAGCAACCTGTCCGGCACCGCCGGCAACCTGTCCGTGGATCAGATCGTCGGGCGCGCTCAGTCCCTCGCCTGCGCGGGGTGCCACGAGCCGGTGGACGCCACCAACAGCCCCAGCAGCACCCTCGACGTGGGCCTGTCGGCTCCGTTCCCCACGACGCTGGTCTTCACCCACACCTCCGAGAAGACGGAGCCGGTCGACCCGAGCAACGTGAACGGTCCGCGGCGCTTCATCCTCTCGACGGCCGTCCTCGACGTGTTCCTCCCGTTCCGCGAGAAGGTCATGACCGATTTCCTCCTCAACAATGCGACCCTCGGGTTCGAGAAGCCGGGCGCGTGGACCTCGCCGCAGGCCCTGCTCGCGACCCACACGGGCCGGGTGAAGGAGGGCATCGCGTCGCTGGAGGTCCGGACGCCGAGCGCTTTCAACGAGATCGTCAGCTCGAACTTCAGCACCTCGGGCCTCACGCCGGTGGGCAACAAGATCAAGCTCGATCTCTTCGTGTCGAAGCAGCAGCCGAACCCGAGCTGGGTCGGCAACCTGGAGGTGCTGATCTCGATCCCGTCCGCCGGCATCCACAACCAGTGGGCCGGCAACGTCGTGCTCAACGGCCTCACCCGGGGCGCGTTCAACCCCGTCCAGTTCTCGCAGCTCCCGGCGGCCACCTTGACGGCGCTCAACGCGGCGCCGAGCGACGTGAAGCTGCAGTTCAACTTCAACGTGACCGCCAACTCCGGCCCCTACTACATGGACAACATCCGGTTCGAGAACTGATTCGCGTCGCGCCCTCGTGAGCAGGGTGCCGGAGTCTCCGCGCCGGCACCCTGCCTTGCAAGGCCGATTTCCCTCGCCCCTCACGGAGCGGCGGGCGCTCGGCCGCGGAGCTCCGCGGCCCGCTGA
This sequence comes from Sorangium cellulosum, assembly GCF_001589285.1. Classification (GTDB taxonomy): domain Bacteria; phylum Myxococcota_A; class Polyangia; order Polyangiales; family Polyangiaceae; genus Sorangium; species Sorangium cellulosum_G. Next base: position 10,340 of record NZ_JEMA01000350.1, read on the forward strand.
TCCGTCAGCAGTTCCTCGCCGCCGCCGCGCCCCCGCGGGTCGCCGCCGCGGCGCGCACCGCCGCCTTCTCCGACTCGGACAGCACAACGTTCAGCTCGAGCACGTCGCAGTCACCGCTGCGCTCGACGTTGACGCTCACCTGATCCAGGTCGATCCGCTCGTACTTCGAGATCACCTGGAGCAGCTCCTGCTTGAGCCGCGGCAGGTAGTCGGGCTCGCCTGTCGGGCGCACGCGCTCGCGCGCCACGATGATCTGCAGTCGCTCCTTCGCCACGGTCGCCGACTTCGGCTGCGTCCTCCGGAAATAATCCATGATCGACATGGCAGATCTCCCTAGGCGGTGGCCGCCTGGCCGCCGAAAATCCGGCTGAAGAACCCCTTCTTGGCGGGCTCCAGGAAGCGGTGCGGGCGCTCCTCGCCGAGGAAGCGCTGGACCACGTCGAGGTAGGCCTGCGCCGCGTCGCTCGTCGGATCGAGCACCACCGGCGTCCCGGCGTTCGACGCCTGGAGCACCGCCGTCGACTCGGGGATCACCCCGAGCAGCGGGATGCCGAGCAGCTCCAGCACGTCCTGGTGCGCCAGCATCTCGCCCTTGGCCACGCGCGCCGGCGCGTACCGCGTGAGCAGCAGGTGCGTCTTCACCGCCTCCTCGCCGAGCTCCGCCCGCCGCGTCTTCGCGTCGAGCAGGCCGAGCACGCGGTCCGAGTCGCGCACCGACGAGACCTCGGGGTTCGTCACCACGATCGCCTCGTCCGCGAAATACATCGCCATCTGGGCGCCCCACTCGATGCCCGCCGGCGAGTCGCAGAAGATGTACTGGAACCCCGCCGCGCGCAGCTCGTCCAGGATGCGCCCCACGCCGTCCAGCGTGAGCGCGTCCTTGTCCCGCGTCTGCGACGCGGGGAGCACATAGAGGGTCTCGATCCGCTTGTCCTTGATCACCGCCTGACGAAGCGTCGCCTCGCCGCGGATCGCGTTGACGAGATCGTAGACCACCCGGCGCTCGCACCCCATCACGAGATCGAGGTTGCGCAACCCCACATCGAAATCGATGGCGATCGTCTTGTAGCCGAGCGCCGCGATGCCGGACGCGAGGTTTGCGGTCGTGGTGGTCTTGCCGACTCCGCCTTTGCCCGAGGTGACGACGACTACCTTTGACACCAGAAACCTCCTTGAATGGTTCGAAAGACGTGGCTTGTCCGACGGTCGAGCCCGCTCGGATGCCCGTCTGCCGGCGTTCACTCAACGCCGTTGACGCAATGGGAGCTCGGCGCCCACCCGATTTCAGCGAGGCCGGGGACGCGCTCGACTGGGTACGTCATCGCGAACCGAACGAACAACTTTTTCGCGGCGAATCTTGCAGCGTACCCCGGCGCCAGAACTGGATACAAATTCCCTACATGTAGGACAGCCCGGCGCGCCCTGTTCGCCGCGGATTTCTGCCGATGGACGAGGCGGCCGTCCGCTGGATCGCCGATCTCCGCCATCGCCTGCGCCGGCGCGCCGGGCCGGTGACGCGCGCACCTGTACGCTCATGCGATACTGTTGCGCGAATGACACCGGGGCAGCGGATCGGACCGCACTACGAGGTGGAGCGTCGCGCGGGGGCAGGCTCCCTCGGGACCGTCTACCTCGCGCGGAGCGTCGCGACCGGCGCGCCGGTGGCCATCAAGCTCCTGAGGGATCCGAGCGACGAGGCGCGCAACAGGTTTGCCCGCGAGGCGCGCGCGCTCGCCGCGCTGGATCACCCCCACATCGTCCGGTACGTCGACAACGGCGTGATGCCGGACGGCGAGCCGTACCTCGTCATGGAGTGGCTCGACGGCGAGGACCTCGCCGCGCGGCTCACCCGCGGCCGGCTGGAGCCGACCGCCGCGCTCCGGCTCGCGGCCCGGGTGGCCGAGGGGCTCGCTGTCGCGCACGCGCGGGGGGTCATCCACCGCGACATCAAGCCGCAGAACCTCTTCTTGCCGCACGGCGACCTCGACCAGGTCAAGATCGTCGACTTCGGCCTCGTCCACCTCCACGACGCGACGTACGCGCTGACGCGCACAGGGCAGACGCTGGGCACCCCGTCGTTCATGCCGCCCGAGCAGGTCACCGGCGAGCAGGAGATCGACCCCCGCGCGGACCTCTACTCGCTCGGGTGCGTCCTTTTCACGTGCCTCGCCGGCCGGCCCCCGTTCGCCGCCGCGCAGCTCGTGGCCACGCTCGCCAAGGTGGTCTTCGACGAGGCGCCGCCGCCGAGCTCGCTCTGCCCCGGGCTGCCGCCGGCGCTCGACGCCTTCGTGGCGAAGCTGCTCGCCAAGAAGCCCGCCGCGCGCCCCGGCGACGCCGCCGCCGTCGTCGACGCGCTGCGGGCGCTCGAGGTGAAGCTCTCCGGGCCCGTCTCGTCGGCCGCGCCGGCGTCGTCGGCCGCGCTCACCGGCCGCGAGCGGCGCCTCGCCAGCGTGATCCTCGCCGCGGACGTGGGCGACCTCGGCCGCGGCCTGCTCGCCGCCGGCCTGCTGCGCGACCGCACCGTCCCGCTCGCCGACGGGCGCGCGCTCGACGGCGTCGGCCTGACGGCGCAGGCGCTCCGGCAGGTCGTGACGCGGCACGGCGCGCAGCTCGAGCTGCTCGGCGACGGCTCGCTCGCGGCGGTGCTCTCGGGCGCCGGCTCGCCCACCGAGCTCGCCACGAGCGCCGCGCGCTGCGCCCTGACGCTGCGCGGGCTCCTGCCCGGCGCGCGCGTGGCCCTCTCGACAGGGTGGGACGAGATCGAGCGGGCGCAGCCCATGGAGCAGGTCATCGACCGCGCCAGCGCGCTGCTCGAGGGCCGCGCCGGCGCGCGCGTCGCCGGGCGCGCGGCCGACGCGGCCGACGGCGCGCCGCCGATCCTGCTCGACCCGATGACCGCCGCCCTCCTGAGCGACAGGTTCGAGGTCGCGCGGGATCACGACGGGCTCGTCCTCGTCGGCGAGATCGAGGCCGCCGACGAGGCCCGCAGGCTGCTCGGCAAGCCGACGACGTGCGTGGGCCGCGAGCGCGAGCTGCTGCTGCTCCAGGCGACGTTCGAGGAGTGCGCCGCGGAGTCCGAGGCGCGCGCGGTGCTCGTCACGGCCGGCGCCGGCGTGGGCAAGTCGCGCCTGCGCCACGAGCTCGTGCGCCGCCTCGCCGGCCGCGGCGAGCCGGTCGAGATCTGGACGGCGCGCGGCGACTCGATGCGCGTCGGCGCGCCGTTCGGCATGCTCGGCCAGATCGTCCGGCGCGCGGCGCGGCTGCTCGACGGCGAGCCGATCGAGGCGCGGCGGCAGAAGCTCGCCGCGCGCGTCGCGGCGCACGTGCCCGAGCCCCTGCGGCGGCCGGTCACCGAGTTCCTCGGGGAGCTGGTGAGCACGCCGTTCCCGGACGAGGACAGCGTGCTGCTCCAGGCAGCGCGGCAGGACGCGAAGCGCATGGCCGACCAGATGCAGTGGGCCTGGGTGGAGCTCGCCCGCGCCGAGTGCGCCGCCCGGCCGCTGCTGCTCGTGCTCGAGGACCTCCACTGGGGCGACAGGCCCACGGTCGAGTACGTCGACGCGGCGCTCCGGCTCCTCGTGGACCAGCCGCTCATGGTGCTGGCGCTCGCGCGCCCCGAGGTGCGCAAGGCGTTCCCGAGCCTGTGGGAGGAGCGGGCGCTCACCGAGCTCCGGCTCAAGGAGCTGTCGCGCAAGGCGTGCGAGCGGCTCGTGCTGGAGGCGCTCGGCCCGGCCACGCCGGCCCCGGTGGTCGAGGAGATCGTGGGGCGCTCCGCGGGCAACGCGTTCTTTCTCGAGGAGCTCGTGCGCGCGGCGATGGAGGGCCGCCCCGACGGCGTGCCCGAGACCGTGCTCGCGATGACGCAGGCGCGCCTCGCGGGGCTCGTGCCCGAGGCGCGGCGGCTGCTCCGCGCCGGCAGCGTCTTCGGCGAGGTGTTCTGGCGCGGCGCGGCGCAGGCGCTGCTCGGCGACCCGGTGGACGAGGCCGAGCTCGACGCCTGCCTCGCGGACCTGGAGCAGCGCGAGCTCGTCACGCGGCGGCCGGATGCAAAATTCCACGGCGAGGTGGAGTACATCTTCCGCCATGCGCTGCTGCGCGACGCGGCGTACGAGATGCTGACCGAGGACGATCGGGCGCTCGGGCATCAGCTCGCGGGCGGGTGGCTCGCGCGGGCGGGCGAGACCGACGCGATGGTGCTGGCGACGCACTTCGAGATGGGCGGGGAGCGCGAGCGCGCGATCAACTGCTACCGGCGGGCGGCGGAGCAGGCGCTCGGCGGGAACGACTATGCGGCGGCGATCGAGCGCGCCGAGCGCGCGATCGCGTGCGGGGCGGCCGGCGAGGAGCTCGGGGAGATCGCGACGATCCAGGCGGAGGCGCACAGGTACCGTGGGGATTTCGCGTCGGCCGAGCAGCACGCTGTCGCGGCGATGCGGGCGCTGCCGGAGGGGGGCATCCGCTGGTACCGCGCGGCGAACCTGGTGGCGCTGGCGGCCTGCCCGCTGGGGCACGAGGAGACCGCGACGGGGCTGGCGAGGGCGCTGTGCGCGCGCTGGTCGGAGCGGGCGGCGCGCGGGCCCGAGCTCATCGTGATGGCGCAGGCGGCGAGCGGGCTCCTGGTCCTGCGGGGCGAGTGCGAGGACGCGGCGGCGCTGTGCCGGCGGATCGACGCTGTGGAGGAGCGGTTCCGGACCGATCCGGCGGTGAGCGCGGCGATCCTGCGGCTCGGGGTGCACCGGGCGATCCTGGCGGGGGATCTCGGGACGGCGCGGGAGCGGTGCGAGGCGGCGGCGCAGCGGTTCACGCACGCGGGCGACGCGCGGATGGCGTGCAGCTCGCGGAGCAACGCGGGGCACCTCTGCAACGAGCTCGGGGCGTACGCGGAGGCGGCGGCGCTGCTGCGGGCGGCGCTGGCCGACGCGGAGCGGCTGGCGCTGGCGAACACGGTGGCGCACGCGAAGGAGAACCTGGGGCGGGCGCTGCTGCACCTCGGGGCGCTCGAGGAGGCGCGGGCGCTCGAGGTCGAGGCGCGGCGGCACTTCGTGGCGGCGGGGCAGCGGCGGCTCGAGGGGGGGACGTACATCTACCTGGCCGAGGCGTTCCGGCTCGCGGGGGACCTCGCGGCGGCCGAGGCCGAGGCGCGGCGGGCGTGCGAGCTGCTCGCGGACATGCCGCCGCTGGCGCCGTGCGTGCTGGCGACGCTCGCGAACGTGCTGCTCGCCCAGGGGCGCACGGCGGAGGCGCTGGAGCACGCGGGGCGCGCGGCGGAGCTGGCGGCGGCGGTGGTGACGTCGCTCGGCCACCTGGAGACGGGCGAGTCGCTCGTCTACCTGGTGCACGCCGAGGCGCTGGCGGCCTCGGGCGAGGGGCGGCGGGCGCGCGCGGCGATCGCGCTCGGGCGCGACCGGCTGCTGGAGCGCGCCGGGAAGATCGCGAACCGGGCGTGGCGGGCGTGCTTCCTGGACAACGTGCCGGAGAACGCGCGCACGCTGGCGCTCGCGCGCGCGTGGCTGGGCGACTGACCGGCTCGGGGGCGTTGTGACGTTGCCCTTGTCATCGAACTGGCCCATGGTCCAGCAGCCGAGTCACGTTGTCGGGCGTGAGCGTGAAGCTGTCCTCCGGCGCATGACACGCGGCGCACGAGCGGCCGTTGCTGTACGGCGAGGGCTGACCGAAGGGCTGCTCCTCCGAGAACGCGACCGACGGTTCCTCGTCAAGAGCGCCCATCGCGACCAGGGCGATGGCGCCCACGGCCAAGCGGAAAAGGCCGCTGACGAGTCGCCGGCGGCGTGAGCCGGCGAGCGGATCGAGACCTCTGCGCGGCGGATGTCGCATCGCACAGCCTCAGGCTGCGACGGGAGCGTTTCGAGCGTAGTCCGCCATCTGATCGCGCAAGGCCCTCTGGAAGGCCGGCCGCGCCTCACAGCGCTTGACGTAGGCGTCGAGCACGGGGAGCTCGGTCACCAGGTCTGTGTGCCGGAGGAACCTCAGCACGGTCGTCATCAGGATGTCCGCCGCGGTGAAGCGATCGACAAGATGGTCGCGTCCGTCGAGCCAGGCGGAGAGCGCGCCCAGCCGGACCTTCACCGCATCCACCGCCCCGGGACGCCGCAGCTTCGCCCACGGTTCTTCGCCGTGCTGCAGGTCGATCGCGAAGAGGTCCTGGATCGGCGGAGCAACCGTGTCGAGCGCGGCGAACATCCAGGCGACAGTGCTGGCGCGGCCGTATGGATCGGGGGGCATCAGCGCCTCGGAGTCCGCGGCGATGTGATGCACGATGGCGCCCGACTCGAACAGCCACCGACCCTCCGCCTCGAAGGCCGGCACCATCCCGAAGGGTTGCTTCTGACGGTACGCGTGCGAGCTCCGCTCCCCGCCATCGGCCAGCCTGACCTCGTAGGCGAGCCCGGCCTCCTCCAGCGCCCAGCGCACGCGCAAGTCGCGAACGAGCCCATGGGCGAACGGCGGGACCCAGGGCAATCCCGTGACGGTGATCTTGTCCATCTGTATTCTTTGCCTCCGTGCAGTTGCGTTCCATCGGAGAGGGCGCCGAGCCTCGGACGACCTCCGGCCGTCGCGGGCTCACGCGCCGTCCGCCGGCACCAGAGGTTTAACGCAGGGACAGCGACCCCGGGCGTAACAAGTCTGTCGCGAATCCGGTCGCGCTCCCTCGGCGCGTTCGCGCGCCCCGCGCCCCCTGAGCGCCCCGGCCAGGGACCGGTCGGTCTGCGACCCCGACCTGGTCCGGGTCGCGCCGCTGTCGATCGCCACATGTGGAATCGCGACAACACGCTGGCCCTTCCAGCGTATACATCTTGCGTCATCCAGCACGATTCCGGCGGCCGGAAGGCTGTGCCCCAGGCGGAGAAGGCGAATCCATGCACCATGGACGCGCCCCCTGAATCCGGCGCGCCCGCCGCGATCTCGCATATCACAGGGAGAGCCGTTGTCGTCCGAGGCTCGACGCACGACCCCGGCAACCTTCTTGCATGGCCGCGCCGGTCGCAGGAGGCGCAATGAAAGCTCAATCCGGAGCGGGGCTCACCACGCTCATCGCCATGATCTCGGCTATCGCCGGGTGCAACGTGCTCTCAGGCTATGACGATGTCTCGTGGGACGTGAACGAACGCTGGAAGGAGTCCCAGGAGCCAGCTCCGCCCCCCAAGATCTCCGCGGTGCCGCCTCCCCCGATCAGCGGCGGGACGCTCCTGGTGACCGCCGACAAGGCGCTCGCCGTTGCTGCGGATCCGGACCGCGACAGAATCTCCATCGTCGACCTCGCCAGCTTCGAGGTGGACGCCATCCTCCCTCTGGAGAAGGATGACGAGCCTGGGCGCGTGGCCGAGGGGGCGGCTGGCTTCGTTCATGTGGCGCTCCGCCGCGGTGAAGCGGTGGTCACCATCGATCTCGCCACCAAGGAGATGCACCGCAGGCCCGTTTGCCCCGCGCCCCGCGGGATCGCGTACGACGCCTCGACAGACCTGCTCCACGTGGCGTGCGCGGGCGGCGAGCTCGTGACGCTCTCCTCGAATGTCGCTGCCCGGCCGGTCCGCCAGCTCCGCCTCGACCGCGACCTGCGCGACGTGATCGTCGAGGGGGACTCGCTCCTCGTGAGCCGCTTCCGGTCCTCCGAGCTCCTTGTGATCGCGAAGGACGGGACGGTGGCCGAGCGCATCAGGCCGCCGGCGTACATCCCGGGCGAGCTGTACGGCATCGAGGACGACGCGCGTGAGTTCCAGCCGGGGGTGGCGTGGAGGACGGTCCCGCTGCCTGGGGGCGGCGTGGCCATGGTGCACCAGCGCAGCCTCGTCAGCCCCGTCAGCAGCACGGGGGCCGGCGTCTACTACTCGAAGAATTGCGACCGGCGCTTGGTCCATACAGCGGTGACCCTCATGCGACCGCTGCCCGGCGAGGCCCATCCGTCGAGCGCGGCGCTGTCCACGCATGGTGGTGGCAGCATCGGGATCGGGCTGCTCCCTGTCGACATCGCTGTGTCGCCGGATGAGCGCAGCGCCGCGATCTTGCAGGCGGGCAGCGGCTATGTCATCGAGGCGCCGCTCGAGTCCCTGGAGCGGAACGACGGGATCGACACCTGCACGCTCGCCCCTGACCAGCGCCTGCTCTTTGTCGGCGTCAGGAAAGAGCCCATCGCCGTCGGCTACGACGGAGAGAGAAACCTGCTCGTGCAGGTACGGGAGCCGCCGAGCATCCTGCGCCTCGCGACCCTCAGCGGCGAAGTGATCGGCGCGCTCGATCTTCCCGGTGAGAGCCGGCTCGACGATTCCCATGCCCTCTTCCATGGCGACGGCGGTGGATCCCGCGCCGTGTCCTGCGCGTCCTGCCACCCGGAGGGGCATGAAGATGGCCGGGTATGGAACTTCGAGCCCGTCGGACCGCGCCGCACGCAATCCGTCGCAGGCGGCGTCCTCGCGACGGCGCCGCTGCACTGGGACGGTGACCTGAAAGACTACTGGGGCTTCATGACGGAGGTGCTCGAGAAGCGGATGGGCCGCTCGCTTCCGGACGCCGATCACCTCCGCGCGTTCGCGGCGTGGCTCGACGCGATCAAGGCCCTGCCCCGGTCGAAGCCGGCGGACGAGGGCGCCGCGGCGCGCGGCGAGGCGCTCTTCAACGACCCGACCCTCGAGTGCGCGACGTGCCATTCCGGCGAGACGCTCACGAACAACGAGACAGTCGACGTGGGCACGGGCGGGCCCTTCCAGGTGCCCTCGCTGCGCGGGCTCGCGTGGCGCGCCCCGTACATGCACGATGGCTGCGCCGCGACGCTCCACGACCGCTTCGGCCCGTGCGGCGGAGGGGATCGACACGGCGTCACCTCGGCGCTCACGCCGGCCCAGATCGACGATCTCGTCGCGTACCTCGAGACGCTCTGACCCCGAGACCTCCCGGCTCGCGGCGAGCGCCCCCGGCGTCGCGTCCGGTCGCCGCTGGGGCTCGCCGCGTGGGGTCTGGCCGACGGGCAGGCGCCCCGCCGGCGCCGCTCAGATATTGATGCTCTGCGGGATGGCCGAGGGCAGGAGGGTCGAGTAGGCCGTGCGCTCGCCGAGGCCGTTCGCGAGGTGGATCTGCTCCTCGATGGCCTGCAGCCGCTGCTGGAAGCGCGCGAGCGCGGCGCGCGCCCGCAGATCCGTGAACTGCCCGCCGTACTGGCCGAGCACTGTGTGATAGACGGCGCCGAGCCCCCCCAGCACCGCCTGCTGCAGGATGGACTCGCCGAGCGGCGCCAGGACGTCGAGCACCTGCGTCGCCGGCGCTTGGGCGGGCGCGGGGAACGGCGCGAAGCCGGCGAGCGGGAGGGCCGGCGTGTAGCTCATGATCGTGCGCTGCGGGAAGTTCACGGCCGCGTGCTGCGCGCTGGCCGTGAAGATCACCTGGGTGAGGAGCGTGGACAGGTACCCGACCGTCTCGATCCGGGCGGCCGCGCCGGGGGCGCCCTCGCCGATGTCCTGGATGTGGCCGGCGGTCACGAGCTCCTGCACCCACGCCTGCAGCTCGTAGTCGCCCGCGACGTCCCCGTCGCTCTCGTAATAGAACCCCACGTAGTCCGAGACCCAGTCGTGAAGGGCGTTCCAGACCGCCAGGGCGTCGTCGCGGTAGGGATAATCGGGGAGCGCCTCCTTCGAGTCGACCCCCAGGGCGGCGAGCGCCTGGGGGAGGAACGTCTGGTTATAACGCACCTCCTGGACGGCGCTCGCGGCGAGCGCGTTCAGCGACGCGCTCGTGCCCGAGAGCAGGAGATCTACCGGGCCGCCCGGCGTGATGAGCGACGTCTGGGCCGCGTAGTTGATGAGCAGGGTGCCCGCGAAGTGCGGCGTGAGCAGGAGGTTGAGCGGGTGCGTGGGGTCGAGCTGGCGCGCTGTCGCAAGCACGAACGGCTCGGTGAGCAGGTGGGTGAGCCCGAGATGGCTGATGAGCTCGTGGTAGTTCCCGTCGGCGATGTTGACGACGAGCTTCGCGACGCTCCAGGAGACGTCGTCGCTCGGGTAGAAGATGGGGCTCTGGGCGTCCTGGCCCGTCTGGATCGCGAGCGGCCGCAGCGAGCGACGCCCCGAGCCCGCGGCGGGCACGTAGAAAAGGGCCTTCGGGGCCCAGACGTACTTCGGTTGCGGGTCCGTGCCAGGAACGAGCTTGGTGAGCGCAGCGTAGTCGACGAGATAGATACGCCCGGCGCAGGCGGCCTCCTGGACGGTGGCGCCGGGCTCGCCCGTCACGCTGGCGAACCGCTCGTCCGTCACGGGGAACGCCGCGAGATCGGCGGGCGTCGCGCGCCGGAGGATCATCGCGTTCGGGCCGGCGACGCGCAGCGCGGCGAAGAACTCGTCCGTCTGCGAGACGCCGGCGGAGGGAGGCAGCGGGATCTTGCGGAACTGCGCGGCGTATTGCTGGACATCGTCGGCGCGCCCCCGGAGGCCCACCACCGAGAGATAGAAGTCGAGGATCCCCCTCACCAGATCGGCGAGCCACTGGCCGATGTCCCTCGCGTCCGTGACCTCGGTCCCGGCCGCTGCCCCGGTGGTCGTGGTGGGCGCCTTGAGGGGCGCCTTCAGGGGCGCCGCGGGGAACACCCTGGAGGGCTCCGTGGGGAGCACGCCCGCCTCCGGGCGGCGGACGAGCGAGAGCGGGTCGGCCGGCTGCGGGCTCTTCTGCGCGTGCGCCCTCGCCGCGAGCTTCCCGAGCTTCTCGCGCTGCTCGGACAGAAAAACGTGAAGCTCCATGGCCCGCTCCACGAGCTCGGGGTCGCTCTGCATCACCTCCGGGTCCGGGTTCACGACCTCGCCCCTGGGCTGGGCCTCGGCCCGATCGCTGAAGCCCGATTGTCCGAGGACGACCGGGATCTGGACGTCGAAGCTGAGCGTGTTCGGCAAGAGGATGCTGACGAGGTTCTCGCCGAGCGCGATGGCGACGCCGGCGACCTGGAGCGACCACTCGAGGGAGAGATCGACCGGGATGGGCGCCGCCGCCATCGGCAGCCCGCCGACGATGGACGGATAATCGTACAGGTACCGGGTCTGCTGCTGCGCGAGCGCTTGCGCTCGCTCCTCGCGGTTCTTCGGCGTGTCGTTCTGCGGCAGGACCGGAACGTCGAACAGGCTCATGGCACCTCCTCCAGCGACTGCCGGCGAGCGTATTGCAGCTCACTCCCTGCAGTCCAGGCCTTGCGTCTACTTGACGCAACAGAGCGTCGACTGCCCCGTCGGATCCAGCGAGCCGCTGAGGCTCGTGCGCGCGGTGCACGTCGAGTTGGTCGGCTTGCCGACGAGGTGCGCCGGAGGCGAGTAGGCGTACCCGCAGTACCGGCTGCCCTGCGACATCTCCGCGTGATCGAAGCAGCTATAGTCGTTGCCGAGCTCGACCCGAACGTAATTGCAATCGCCGCCGCTCGCCGTGCAGGCGCAGGACGAGCACGTCCGGGTGTCGGTGTAGCCCCGGAACCAGTCGCTCTCGCGCCGCGCGTAGCCGCTGCAGGTGGCGCTGCCCGACACGAGCGCGCACTGCTCCGCCGGGGTGAGCTTCGGGGCGCAGACCTCGCCGGCGCCGCAGCCGGCGCCCGGGCTCGCGTGGCAGAACTTCTTCGACTCGGCCCACCGCGCCGGCGCCGGGATCGCCGTCCCGGTCGCAGTGCAGCTCTGGATCACCTCGAAGGGGCCCGCGCGAACGCCGCCCCAGCTGACAAATCCATTGTTGATCGGCGTCTCGTCGCACGGGAACCCGACCCGCTTCGCCAGGGTGCCGCCCCTGAGGCCCTCGTCCGCCTCGCACTGCGACGTCTGCGCGTAGAGGTAGAGATCCGCCGCGCAGTCGGTCGGGTTCGGCGTGCAGCCGCAGCCCTCGCACCCGCTGCCGGAGAGGCCGCGGAAGAGGAGCGTCTCGCCTGCGGTGAAGCCGTCGGGGCACGGCTCTGCCGCGTCCACGAGGGCGCCGGGCTGGAAGTTCGTGGGGGCCGTCAGGCAGACAGCGCCCTCGGCGCAGTCCGGGTCCGCGCAGTCGACGGCCTCGTCGCAGTCGTCGTCTGCGCCGTTGAAGCAGTCCTCTGCCCCCATGCACCCTGTCATGGTGCTCATGCCCATGCTCGCGCTGGAATGCGTCGTCGTCCCGGCACCAGCGTCACCGCCCGCGCCGCCCACGCCGCCCGCGCCGCCGAAGTTGCGCTCCTGGGCGCTGCAGGCCGAGAGGCCGACGAGCGCTGCGACCGCAAGCCCGCGAAAGTTCATCATGTTGCCAGGATATCCGCCTCCGGGGGCACGTGGCAGCCTCAGATGACGCGGCCGGACGCGGGCGCCCCCGGTCGGTGCGCACACATGTCAGCGCACACACATGTACCCCTGGGCCCTGCACGGCTGCGCCTGGACGAGGGTCATGTTGACGTCCCGCCGATCCAGCGCTCGAGCGCGTGAGTGAAAGAAGCCCTATCGCCGGGCGACGCTGTGCGCGCGTCGAACGTTTCGGGCAGCGCGCTCGAGCCGTCGCCCCGGCCCTCGCCGTCGCCGCAGCCCGCCGCAGCGCCAGCGTCGAGTGGACTGCACAAGTGCCAGAGGAGCAGAAGTCGACGCGTTGTTGCACGCTCCTGCTGCAAGGAGTCGCCATCTCCGGTCTCGGAGCTCGGGGCGAAATGCATTAGGGTCGCCCGGTAGGTCGAGGTGCGGAAGGGCGCCGAGCTCCGGCGCCGAGTGGGAGCAGCGCGATGCACGAGATCAATTTTTACACGCTTCCGCGTGCCATTCAGGACGGCGTGCTCGAGGCGTTCCGCGGGCGGTTCGCGCCGGCGCCCATCGTCAGCCGGCCCGGGACTCGGCGCACCATCGTGGCCTGGCTCGCGGTCAGCGCCGCGGCGGGCCTCCTGCTGGCGGCGCTCTGCGCGGCCGGCCTCGGCGACGTCAACAGCGCCCTCGCGCTCCACCCGAGGGCGGCGGCCGCCGCGTACGTGCTGCTCGCCGCGACCACCGCCCTCGGCGTGCTCCGGGCGCTCGCCTACAACGCCGTCCTCGTCACGCTGCCGTTCGCGCCCGGCCTGTTCGTCTTCCCCGCGAACCTGATCGACGCGCGCGACCACAGGCTCCGGGTCTTCTCGCTCGCGGAGCTCTCGCGCGTCTCGGCGGACCGCCGGGGCGCCGTGGTCCTCACGTTCGGCGGCACGCAGCACGCCTTTCCCCTCGAGGACCCGTCGCGCTCGGGCGAGGTGATCCGGGAGATCGAGGAGGCGTGGAGCCGCATGAGAGCGAGGCCCGACGCCGCGGAGCTGCGCCGGCTCGATCCGTTCGAGCCGCCTGCCCTCGAGAGCCCGTTCGCGTCGCCGATCCCGCTCTCGCGCGAGGTCCCGGGGTGGCAACGCCATGGATGGCTCCTCGCGTCCGCGGTCGGCGTGGCCCTCGGCCTGGGGCTCTTCTTCCTCCGCAACCGGATGAGCGACGCTCGGATGTACGCCGCGGCGCGGGCGCGCGACGACGTGGCCGCGTACCAGAGCTACATCGCGCGCGGCCGCGGCCACGGGGAGGTCGTCTCGCAGGTGCTGCTGCCGCGGGCCGAGCTGCGCCTCGCGGTGGCGAAGGGCTCGGTGGAGGCCATCGACGACTTCATCCGCGCCTACCCCAGGACGGGCATCCAGGCCGAGGTGGCCGCGGCCCGCCGCGCCGCGCTCGCCGCGGAGCTCGATCGGGCGCGGGAGGCGGGCACGCTCGCGGCGCTGCTGGCGTTCGCGGAGCGCTACCCGAAGCACGGCCTGGACAGGGAGTTCAACGACGCCAGGCACGCGATCCATGTGCGCGCGCTCGATCGGTACAGGAGCGAGATGCCCGAAGGGAGCGAGGAGAACGCGGATCTCGTGCGGCGGCTCCTCGCCTACGCGGAGCGCGTGGGGCCCAGGAGCACGCCGCAGGGCCTCCGCGGCCCGGCCGTCCAGGTCCGCTTCCGGCGGCTTCCGTCGCAGGACCTGAAGCGCGCCGACGAGCTCGTGATGAAGAGCCCGATGTTCCGCGGCGTCACGTCGCTGCCGACGCGCTACGTGGATGCGACCCGCCTCGATCCCCAGGAGGAGCGGACAGCGAAGGCGCTGGCGGAGGGGCTCGCGCGGGGGTTCGAGCCGGAGCTCGTCACCTTCGAGCCGGGCCCGCCCGTCGAGGGCTCCGCCGAGGAGCAGCTCTCCGTCACCTCCCCTTCCCTCGTGGTGAGCTATCGCGTCGAGTCGTCCGGGATCGCCTATGGCAGCAAGAAGCCGCAGATCATCATCATGGGGCTCAAGCTCTTCTTCAACACGGAGTTCCTCTTGCCCGGAGACGCGAAGCCGCTGCTCACGAGCCACACGATCGCGCGGCGGGTCCCGGCCGGGCTCATTCAGCAGCAGCCCGCCGCCTCGCGCCCTGGGACCATCGAGGCCATCGTTTACGAGGGCATGATGCGCGAAGCCTTCATCGAGCTCGGGGAGCGCTATCTCTCCACGTGGTTCCGGAAGCGCGACGAGCCCCGGTGAGGGTGGATGAGCTCCTCTGCGGCCTGGTATCGTACACGACCTGCCGGAACGGGCTTCGGAGGCCCTCGGCCTGGGTGGCGCGCAGTACCCCCTGTTCCCCGAGGCGGACATGGGGTATCCTCCGCGGACGAAACCCTAATCAGGCTCGTGAGTTATTGATGCAATCGAAGATGAATGTTCTGGTGTTGTGTGTTGTCGGTGCCCTGGCGATGGGGTGCAATGTCTGTGAGGATCTCGACGCACGGATGTGCGAGGATCTCGGGGCGGAGGATTGCGCCCTCTGGCGAGAGAAGGGGATGAACTTCGTCGCCCAGGCGAAGTCGAGGCCCCGCCGGATGTTGAAGGACGCGCTGTTCGGGGCCGACTCGCAGACGTGCCAGTCCGCGGGGAGCGACGCTGTGTATTCGCAGATCCTCCAGGCGACGAAGACGCAGGTGGCCGCCTACCGCAAGGCGCAGCAGGCCACAGAGGCAGCGACGAAGTAGGCGCGCGCCGGCCCGCGAACGCGCCGCCGTGAGGTGGCGGCCGTGCCCCGGGGCTCGGAGCGCGTCCGCGGGCCGGGCGGCGACGAGCCCCGGAGCGGTCCCCGTTTCCTCACCGCTCCCGAACGCCGCCGGCGTTGCCTCGCCGCCGATCGCCCGGCTGGCCGCCTTGAAACAGCGCCGCGTCGATCATCGCGCGCCGCGCGCGAGGGCGGGATGTTCCTCGGCGCGATCGAGGCGTAGGATATCCCCTTGAACCAGCCCACATCATCTGGCCCCGATCTCCTCGACGTCCTCGAGGCGCGGTTCGGCTTCCGCGAGCTCCGCCCAGGCCAGCGCGCGGTCATGGATGCCTTGCTCTCGGGCCACAGCGCGCTCGCGGTCTTCCCGACGGGCGGGGGCAAATCGCTCTGCTACCAGCTCCCCGCGCTGCTGCTCGACGGGGTCACGATCGTCATCTCTCCGCTGATCGCGCTGATGAAGGATCAGATCGATTTCCTCAGCGCGCGCGGCATCGCCGCTGTCCGGCTCGACTCGTCGCTTTCCGCCGACGACGCGGCGGAGGCGCACAGGGATCTGCGCTCGGGCAAGACGAAGCTGCTCTATGTCGCCCCCGAGCGGTTCGTGAGCGAGCGGTTCATGGCGCTGCTGAAAGAGCTCAAGATTGCCCTCTTCGCGGTGGACGAGGCCCACTGCATCTCCGAGTGGGGACACAACTTCCGCCCCGACTACCTGAGGCTCGCGGACACCGCCCGGGCGCTCGGCGTGCCGCGCGTTCTCGCGCTGACGGCCACCGCGACGCCCGGGGTCGTGCGCGACGTCTGCGCCACCTTCGGCATCCGCGAGGAGCACACGGTCATCACCGGCTTCTACCGACCGAACCTCGAGCTCCGCGCGACGGCGGTGAGCGCGCCCGCGCGCGACCGGGCCCTGATCGAGCGCCTGCGATCCCGGCCGCCCGGCTCGACCATCGTCTATGTCACGCTCCAGAAGACCGCCGAGCACGTGGCCGAGGGGCTCGCGGCTGCGGGGCTGCCGGCGCGCGCGTACCACGCCGGGATGGAGGCGGCGGAGCGCGCGCGCGTGCAGGACGACTGGATGCAGAGCGACAGCGGCATCGTTGTCGCCACCATTGCGTTCGGGATGGGGATCGACAAGCCCGACGTGCGTTATGTCGATCATTACAATCTCCCGAAGAGCCTCGAGAGCTATAGCCAGGAGATCGGCCGCGCCGGCAGGGATCAGGCGCACTCGGTGGTCGAGGTCTTCGTGTGCGGCGACGATCTGCCGGTCCTCGAGAACTTCGCCTACGGCGACACGCCGACCGAGGACGCGCTCCACGGGGTGGTGGGCGCCGTGCTCGCCGCGCCCCAGGTGGAGCTCGGCCTGCACGCGCTGGGGGCGCGCCACGACGTCCGGCCGCTCGTGCTCCGCACAGCGCTGACCTACCTCGAGCTGATGGGCGCGGTCCGGCAGCTCACGCCGTACTACGCCGGCTACGAGGTGCGGCTCCACCGCAGGCTCGAGGAGGTCCTCGCGTCGGTGAAGGGCGAGCCGGCGCGGTTCCTCGAGGCGCTCTTCGGCCATGCGAAGAAGGGGCGAGTGCTGTACGCGATCGACCCGGCCGCCGCCGCCGCGGCGCTGGAGCAGCCGCGCGAGCGGGTCGTGCGCGCGCTCGAGTACCTCGAGCGGCAGGGGCTCGCGGAGCTCAAGGCGTCGGACATCCGGCACCGCTTCGTGCGCGTCGCCTCGACGGACGACGCGGGCGCCCTCGTCGGCGAGCTCCTCGCGCGCTTCGCGAAGCGCGAGGACGCCGAGATCGCGCGCGTGCGGCAGGTGATCGAGCTGCTCACCTCGGAGCGCTGTCACGCCGCCGCGCTCGCCGCGTACTTCGGCGAACGCCTCGACGCCGCGTGCGGGCGCTGCACCTTCTGCCGCACCGGCGTCGCCGTGACGCTGCCGGAGCCGGCGCACGCGCCGCCGATGCCGGCGGGGCTCGACGTCGCCGCGTTCACGGCGCTGCGCGCGGCGCACGCGGGCGCCCTGGGCCACCCTCGCCAGGCGGCGCGTTTCCTCTGCGGCCTCTCGAGCCCGGCGACCACCCAGGCCAAGCTCGCGCGCAATCCGCTCTTCGGCGTGCTCATCACGCGCCGGTTCGCCGACGTGCTCGACTGGTGCGCCGGGCTTCCCCGCCCCACCGGCGCCGCGGCGGCGCCCTGACAAGGGCCGGCGCCGCCCCCCTCCCCGCAGCGCCGCCCTTCGGTCAGCGGCACGATCGGCAAGGTGACGAGGGCGGCGACATGCGCGCTTACCCCGTCGGATCTGCCGTGCACGGCGCTCGCCGCTCCCCTCCGCGAGGCGCTCGCGCGGGCGGCAGAGCAGCGGATAACGTGGAAGGATGAAGAACCATCCGCAATTCCCTCTGGTAATCGCGCTGATCCTCGCCGCCTGCGACTCCACGCCGAGCACCGGCGGCCAAGGCGGCCACGGCGGCCACGGCGGCCAAGGCGGCTCCGGGCCGGACGTGCCCTCGCCGCACGCCAGCGGCGGCGGGAACAGCGATGGCGGCGGGGGCAACGGCGACACATCGCCCCCGCCCGGCACGCTGAGCGAGCGCTACCCGGACGATGTGGGGATCGCCGGTGACCCGGGCGTGCTCTTCCACGACGACTTCGAGCAAGGCTGGGGGCGCTGGGACGGGCCCGCCGCCGACACGCGCACCCTGCGCATCGAGGCCGACGAGGCGACTGCCCACGCCGGGCAGGGCTACCTCCGATCGAGCGTGACGACCGCCGATCTGGCGGAGGAGACGTACATCTCGTCGTCCACGTGGGTCACCCACGAGCGCGCCGACGCGATCTACTGGCGCTTTCACGTTCGGTTCCCCGAGCTCGCCCCGAACCCGCACCACTGGGTGCGCATGGCGGCGGGCGCCGAGGGCTGGGACGCGAGCGGCCTCGCGAACACGGTGCCACCCGGAGACGAGGGCTTCTGGTTCGACTTCGACACGAACACCGACGACGTCTTCAACTTCTACGTCTACTGGTACAAGATGCGCTCCGGCCGCTGTAACGACGGCACCGCGACGCCGGGCTGCGCGGGTGATCAGGGCACGACCTACCACTACGGAAACGGCTTCCAGCCGCCGGGGCAAGCGCCGTTCCCGCGGGACCGCTGGTTCTGCGTCGAGATGCACGCGCGCGCGAACACGGTCGGCCAGAGCGACGGCGCGCTGGCGTTCTGGATCGACGGCGTGCCGATCGGCGACTACCGCCCCGGCCACCCCGACGGCACCTGGCTCCGCGACCAGTTCCACGCGGGAGGGTGCGACTTCAGCGCGTGCACGCCGCCCGCGCCGTTCGGGGGCTTCGACTTCCGCTCGAGCGGTGACGTTCGCTTCAAGAAGTTCGCGCTCGACGCCTATTACGAGCGCGACTCCGACGCGCGCCGCCGGGCGGAGATGGAAGAGCGCGGCATGACGGTCTCCGACGCGCGCACGATCCTCTACGACGACGTCGTCGTCGCGACCGAGCGCGTCGGCTGCCGCCGCTGAAGCACGCGCCTCGGCCTCTCGCGCGCAGGCGCAGGGCGGCGTCCCCTGGCGCCCCGACAGGCGCGCAGCGGAGCATCGCCCCGCGCAGGCTTTGCTCACGCCACACAGCGATGCACCCGCTGTGCGCGGCGCCGCCAGCGGATCAGTAGACGACGAGGAGCTCGCCGCCGGCCGTGGCGTTGTTGCTCTCGAGGAGCTCGGGGACTCCGCCGTGGGCGTCCACGATGGCGCCGAGCGTGTAGGTGCCCGCGAGAGCATAGACGTCGGCGGGGACGACGAGGCCCTCGCACTGGCCGACATCGAGGCCAGGCAGCCATGCGACTCCGGCGAGGACGTCGGACGTCGTGATCGTCGCGTCGGCGGACAGCCGGACCTCCACGCCGAGGGCGTAGCTCGGGGCCGTCCCCTGATTGCAGACGGTGATCGCGGCGTCGAAGTGGCTGCCCGGCGGGAGGCTCGGCGGGCCGCTCACCTCCGAGACGACGAGATCGGGGCCGTGGCCGATGGCGACAAGGTCGCCGGCGGTGGCGTTGTTGGTCTCGATGAGC
This sequence comes from Sorangium cellulosum, assembly GCF_001589285.1. Taxonomy (GTDB): domain Bacteria; phylum Myxococcota_A; class Polyangia; order Polyangiales; family Polyangiaceae; genus Sorangium; species Sorangium cellulosum_G. Next base: position 29,408 of record NZ_JEMA01000350.1, read on the forward strand.
TCAGCGATCCAGGCGTGCGGGTCGACGATCGCGCCCAGGTGGTAGGCGCCGTCGGGCACGTAAGCGCTCGCCGGGATGGTCACCGCCGCGCATTGGCCCGGATCCAGGGAGGGCACCGGACCGCCGCCGGCGAGGGTGTCGCCCGTCGTGACCGTCGCGTCCGCGGAGAGGCGCAGCTCCACATGGGCGCCGTAGATCGGCTGCGTGCCCTGGTTGCAGACGGTGACCTCGGCGTCGAAGCTGCCGCCGGGGAAGACGCTCGGCGGCCCGCGCACGGCGGAGACGATCAGATCCGGCTGGGTGCCGGCGGCGATCGAGCTGCCGGCCGCGGCATTGTTGGTCTCGATGAGCTCGGCGAGCGAGCCGCCCGCGTCCACGATCGCGCCGAGGTGGTAGGCGCCGTCGGGCACATGGGCGTTGCCGGGGACGGCGATGGAGGTGCATTGCCCGGGGTCCAGGCCGGGCACATGGCCGCTCCCGGCGTGGATATCCGAAGGCGCGATCGCATCGTCGCTCGACAGGAGCAGATCGACGTGGATGCCGTGGCCCGGGGTCGTCCCCTGATTGCAGACGGTGACCTCGGCGTCGAAGCTGCCGCCGGGCAGGACGCTGGGCGGTCCGCTCACGGCAGAGACGATGAGGTCCGGGCGGCTGCCAACGCCGATCAGGCCGCCTGCCGTCGCGTTGTTGGTCTCGATCAGCTCCTGCTGCCATCCGTACGGATCGAGGATCGCACCGAGGTGGTAAGCGCCGTCGGGTGCGTGGGCGCTCGCGTGGATCGTCATCGCCGTGCACTGGCCGGGCTCCAGGCTCGGCGCCTGGGCGCTGCCCGCGAGCGCGCCGCTCGTCGTGATCGTGGCGTCGGCGGACAGGCGCAGCTCCACCATGCTGGAGCCCGGGGTCGTGCCCTGGTTGCAGACGGTGACCTCGGCGTCGAAGCTGCCGCCGGGCAGGACGCTGGGCGGGCCGCTGACCATCGAGACAATCAGGTCGGGCCAGTAGCCGATTCCGATCAGCGAGCCTGCTCCGGCGTTGTTGGTCTCGATGAGCTCGTGAGCCCAGCCGTGCGGGTCGACGATCGCGCCGAGGTAGTAGGCGCCGTCCGGTACGTACGCGCTCGCCGGGATGGTCACGGTGGCGCACTGGCCCGGATCCAGGGAGGGCACCGGACCGCCGCCGGCGGGGAAGTCGGCCGCCGTGACGGTCGCGTCCGCGGAGAGACGCATCTCCACCTCGCTGCCGTGGCTCGGCTGCGTGCCCTGGTTGCAGACGGTGACCGACGCCTCGAAGCCGCCGCCGGGGAAGCGGCTCGGCGGCCCGCTCACGGCAGAGACGATCAGATCCGGCTGGTTTCCGACGCCGAGGACGCTGCCCGCCGCGGCGTTGTTGGTCTCGATGAGCTCGGTGAGCGAGCCGCCCTGGTCCACGATCGCACCGAGGTGATAGGCGCCGTCGGGCACGTAGGCGTTCGCGGGCACGGCGACGGAGGCGCACTGTCCAGGGCTCAGGCCGGGCACGGGGCCGCTCCCGGCGGGCGCGTCGAACGGCGTGATCGCCGTATCGGCCGAGAGGAACACGTCGACGCCGCCGCCGGGGCTCGAGGTGGTGCCCTGGTTGCAGACGGTGACGGAGGCGCTGAATGCTCCGCCGGGCACGAGGTTCGGCGGCCCGCTCACGGCGGAGACGATGAGGTCCGGCCGATGCCCGACGCCGAGGAGCGCGCCCGCTGCGGCGTTGTTGGCCTCGACCAGCTCTTCTTGCCAGTCGTACAGATCGACGATCGCGCCGAGGTGGTAGACGCCGTCCGGTACGTACGCGCTCGCCGGGATGGTCACGGTGGCGCACTGGCCGGGATCCAGGGGCGGCGCCGGGGCGCCGCCGGCGGGCGCGTCGTTCCACGTGATCAACGCGTCGCGAGACAAGCGCAGCTCCAGGGGGGCGCTGTAGCTCGGCGCCGTCCCCTGGTTGCAGACGGTGACCGTGGCATCGAAGCCGCCGCCTGGCGCGGCGCTCGCCGGAGCGCTCACGCGGGAGACGACGAGGTCCGGCCGGTGGCCGACGCCGATCAAGGCGCCGGTCGCTGTGTTGTTGTCCTCGATGAGCTCGGAGATCGCGTCGCTCGCGTCGGCGATCGCGCCCAGGTGATAGGCTCTCTCCGGCACGTAGGCGCTCGCCGGGAACGTCACTGTGGCGCACTGCCCCGGCTCCAGGGGCGGCACCGGACCGCCACCGGCGGCGACGTCTGTCGCCGCGATGATCGCGTCCGAGGAGAGGCGCAGCTCCACGTGGGCGCCGTTGCTCGGCTGCGTGCCCTGGTTGCAGACGGTGATCGACGCGTCGAACGTGCCGCCAGGCGTCGCGCTCGGCGGCGCGCTCACCGAGGACACGATGAGGTCCGGCTGGTCGCCGACGCCGATCACGCCGCCTGCCAGGGCGTTGTTCGTCTCGACGAGCTCGAGGACCCCGTCGAAAGGATCCACGATCGCGCCCAGCGTGTACGCGCCGCTCGGTACGTAGGCGTTCGCGGCGATGGTCGCAGAGAAGCACTGTCCCGGGCTCAAGGAGGGCACATGGCTGCCGCCGATCGGGAGATCGGCGGACGTGATCGCGCCATCGGACGAGAGCAGGAGGTCGAGATCGGCGCCGTAGCTTGGCACCGTGCCCTGGTTGCAGACGGTGAACGAGGCGTCGAAGACGCCGGCGCCGGGCACGAGGCTCTTCGGCCCGCTCACTGCGAAGACGACGAGATCCGCTCGGTGGCCGACGCCGAGCGGCCCGCCCGCCCGGGCGTTGTTGGACGTGATGAGCTCGTCGTTCCACCCGTCCTCGCGCGCGACCGCGCCGAGAAAATAGACGCCTTCGGGGACGCTGGCGCTGACAGGCACGGTCACCGCGTCGCACTGGCCAGGGTCCAGCCATGGAAGCGGGGCGCCGCCGACGAGCTGATCGGACGGCTCGATCGCGGCGTCCAGCGAGAGCAGCACCTCCACGGTCGGGGTCTGGCTCGCCGTCGTGCCCTGGTTGCACACAGTGACCTCCACGTCGAGGCTGCCGCCGGGCGAGGCGCTCGGCGGGCCGCTCACGGCAGAGACGATGAGATCCGGGCCGTAGGCAATGCCGATCTCGCCGCCCGAAGCCGCGTTGTTGGCCTCCGAGAGCTCGATCACATCACCGAACGAGTCCACGACGACGCCGAGCGTGTACGCGCCGTCGGGCACGTCCGCGAGGGTCTGGACGCCGAGCTCCACGCATTCGCCGGGGTAGAGGTTCCCCAGCGAGGCGTAGCCGGTGACAGGATCCGACGGTGTGATGATGCCGTCCGCCGACAGGCTCACCTCGACGTTTGTGCCGGAGCTCACCGAATTGCCCTGGTTGCACACGGTGAGGGATGTCGTGAAATGGCCGCCCGGCACGGCGCTCGGCGGCCCGCTCACGCTCGCGATCACGAGGTCGGGCTCGTCGCCCATGAGCGCCGAGGCGACGGCCCCGACAGGCGCGGGGTCGCCGGGAGCTCCGCTCCTCTCGCACCCCGCGGACATCATCGCCAGCATGCCCACCACGAAGCACGCCCATCGCTCCAGAGAGACTCTCAGGCTGAGCATAGAGAATCAGGAGAAGCCGAAGCTCAGTCCACGTCAAGGGGTCGCGACGCCGCTGGAGCGCCGTGGGATGCCGACCTCGCGACGTCACGGCGGAGCGGCGCTCGCCCCAGGAAGCCAGGAGCTGTATATTTTTCTTGGCGCTCCTGGCGGTTCAGATGACCCCACGTTCAGCCAGGGGGCACCACGACCGGTGCAGGAGAAGATTTTACTTCTTCAGCCAGGTCTGGGTCCTGCCGAGGAGGGAGATGCCCAAGAAGCCGCGCACCTTCAGCTTCTTCCCGCCCTCGATCGCCTCGAGCTCGCAGCTATAGGTCTTGCCGTTGTTCGGATCGAGGATCGTACCGTCTTCGTACTCGTCGTCATCGCGGACCATGTTCTTGATGATGACGAGCCCCACAAGGGGCTTGTTCTTGTCGGCACCCTCGCAGGCGCTGCAGACCTTCGGCTTCCCCTTCTCGTCGAGCGGCTGCTTCAGGCTCACGATCTTGCCGAAGATCTTCCCGCCCTTCTCGTAGATCTCCACCACCGACTGCTCGACCCCCTGCTCATCGATCGTCCGCCACTGGCCGATCACAGGGAGAGGGGCCGCGAGCGCGAGCGACGTGGCGAGGGAGCAACCCAGGGCGGCAGAAAGAGCCAGGAACCTCTTCATGTTGTCGGAACTCCTTTCATCGGTCGGCGAAGCCACGGCGTTCGGCCCTGGCGTGGTGCTTGATCCGCATGTCGGCGTACGCCGCCGTGTGCAGCATGCCGTGGAGGGGGGACGTGGCGCCGCGCCGTTTGTTCATCGGGCCGGAGCGAGCGGCGGCGGGAGGCAGGGCTCTGGTCCGAGGGGGAGCCGAACGGTGGACATGGCCCCTCTCGCAGCAGCCCTGCGGCGCGGTGGACGTCATTCTTCCCCCCGAGGGTACCGAGGGGGCTCTTGGAGCGCAACGGCGCCGTGCAGCGGGGCGCCGTGACGTCTGGTGGCCAGCGAACGGTTGATTCTACGGGGCTGGATCCCGCTGTGGACAAGCTGACCATGGCCCGCGCCGCGGCCGCGCGCGCGTCCGTCCTGGGCCGGTGCGATCCTGCCGACCGAGACGGTCATGTAAGGTTCTCTAGGTGAACCAGCGCGTGCAGCGGGCCGTACGGTGGGCCCGGTGAGGCCAAGCCCCGGGCCCGAGGAGCTCGCCGTGACCGATCCGTCGCCCCGGGCGGGCGTGGTCGCCTCGCTCGCCAGCACCCCGAGCCGCGCCGTCGCCCCCGGGGATGCGGTGGCGGCCCGAAGCGTCAATCGCCGATCGTATTCGCGCCGTTCAGGAGCGGTACGCCGAAGTTCGGCGTTCCGTCTGCATTCCATTCGAGCCGCTGGACGCGCGTGTGACGGTTCGGGTCGTAGAGCGGGTCCCCCGTGATCTTCTCGTAGTTCCGCGCGTGGTACACGAGCACGTCCATCGATCCATCCGCCGATGTCGTGAACGAGTTGTGGCCCGGGCCATACAGCCCGTTCGCGCTGACGAACACTGGCTCCTCGCTCTTCGTCCACGAGCTGGCGCTCAGCAGGTCGTCCGTCGCGCTCGCCGTGAGCAGGCCGAGGCAGTAGCGGGCGTCCGTCGCGCTCGCCGAGTAGCTGACGAAGACCCGCCCGTTCCGCTCGAGCACGGCAGCACCTTCGTTGACAGCGAACCCCGCCGTCTCCCAGGCGTGCTCGGGTCTGGCGATCCGCACGTTGGGGCTGGCCAGCGTCCACGGGTTCACCATGGCCGCGATGAACAGGCTGCTGTTGTCGCCCGCGACGCCGGGGTCCTCCTGCGCCCACACGAGATAGCGCTTGCCGCCGTGCTCGAACGTCGTCGCGTCGAGCGCGAAGGTGTCCGAGTCCGTCACGATCTGCCCTCGCTCCGTCCACCCGCCATCCATCGGGTTGGCCGATGAGCTCTCGAGCGCGTACATGCGAATGGCCCAGATGTCGGTCGAGCTCCCGGCGGCGAAGTAGATGTACCACTTGCCGTCGATGAAATGCAGCTCTGGCGCCCAGATGTGCGCCGCCATCGGGCCTGTCGCGTGCTTCGTCCAGACGACCTTCGGGGTCGCGCTGGCCAGGCCTCGGATCGTCGTCGCACGCCTGATCTCGATGCGATCGTACGTCGGCACGCTCGCGGTGAAGTAGTAGTAACCGTCCGTATGCCGCTTGATGTGGGGATCAGCGCGCTGCGAGACCAGATAGCCGAGCGGCTCGAGCGCGAACGACGCCTCCGAGCTCGTGGCCGCCGTGCCGTCGAGCACGTGCGCGTGGATCTGGTAGTTCAGGTGCCGGAGATAACGTGTCTCGTCTGAGTACCACTGCAGCGAGACCATCGTCGGATCGCCGTTCAGCGCGGGCACGATCCGGAACGTGGCGTCCCTCCGGAACGTGGTGGTATCCGTGAACACGTCGATCCACAGAAGGTGACTCCTCTCTTCGGGTGGCGTCTGCCAGAGCCCGCCGGCCCGGTTGGACGTCTCATTCTGCATCGGGTACCGGGTCGAGCTCGCGCTGTCGACGTGCAGGTAGCGATCGCCGAAGCTCACAGACGCGAACGACACCAGCGTCGGATCATCCGGGTTCGCGAGGCCGGGCACCACCTTCCACTGGAAGTCGGCAGGGACCTGGTTGTTCGCCCTGTCGTCCAGGTTGGTGATCATCGCGTGATAGTAGGAGTGCGCGACGTAGAACGGGGCGCCCTCCGTGTGCGTCGTGCGAAGTTGGTACCCCCCTCCGACGTCGTCGTCGAGGTTGGAGAGCTCGAGGACAGCGGGGGCGGCGAGGGCCGCATACGCGGCGTCCTCGCTGGCCGGTGAGCCGAAGACGACGCGTACGGGCTGCGCTCCGTCGGTCTGCCAGTCATCGACGCTGCTCAAGGTCACTGTCTGCGCCGCGCTCCAGTTCGCCTCCGTGAACGTCAGCTCCGCGTGGCTCAGCGTCGCCTCGGTCGTGTCGCTGACGCTGAGCGCGATCGTCACGGGCGCGCTCGGCTGCGACGCGAGGCGCACGGTGAACGTCACGGGCGCGCCGCGCTCGGCGAGGATCCCCGACGGCTCGCTGACGACGATCGCTGCCGTCCTTGGACCGTCGTCGTCCGTGTTCGTGATGTCAGCGGACTCCGCGACGAGGCCGTCGCATGCTGGGTCTGCAGAGACCGAGGGCCCGAAGCGGACGCGGAAGATCTGATCCCCGTCGCGCTCCGCGTCGTCCACGCCCGTGACCGTGATCTCTCGAGGGACGCGCCAGTCCTCCGCCGTGAAGGAGATGGTCGCCGGTGAGACGGCGCCTTCGGTCGCATCCGAGCTCGAGACAGGCACCATGACAGGCTCGCTCGGCGCGGCGTCGAGCGCCACGCGCACGGTCACCCGCCCGCCGGGCTCCGAGGTGCTGAGCGCTGCGCCCGCCGTCACGATCCGCAATGAGTTGGTCGACGCGTCCGGGGCATCGGTCGAGGGCTCATCCGAGCACCCGACCACCACGAGCAATGCGGCGAAGGCGCGAGCTGCCGCCGCAAGCGCGACGCGTGGCGCAGCGAGGGAAGTGCGCTCTGGGCGGGGAGATTTCGGTGCGCGCATGATAAGGGGAGACTCCAACCATCCATGAGAAATGTCAAGACGAGGCCTGGTCTACATGCGGCCCCTTCGACGCATAGATCGGTTATCGATGGAGCGTCGAGTTTGACCGCCTCGAAGGACGCGAGATCCGGATCGCTCGTGTCGGCGAGCCCGGGGACGGTAGGTGCCGCGGCTCCGGCAGGATGCTCAGTAGTGGGCGATGAGCGCGTCGAGCTCCGCCTGCGTGACCCGGACCGCGTTCGCGTGGCGCACGTCGGACGGAAAGCGGTACTCCGCGCTCGGGAGCTCCGTCCAGGAGCCCGGATCCGTGTCGAGATCCGTCGTGCTCCAGCACCCGAACACACCGCCGTTCAGGTAGTAGTCGGCGAACATGTACCATCGATCCTGCCGCGGATCCTTGATGACGAAGGGCCCCTCCGTCGCTCGTCTCCTGCTCTGGGCCGACCCGCGCGTGATGTAGTCCGGACTCCATCGCGTGAACGTCGCCGGATCGAGCGCGAGCGTCGGGGAGCGCGCGATCTGGATGTCCTTGCCCGATCCGGTGAGCGCGCTCCCGCTGCTGTCCGTCTCGTCCTTGAAGAAGAGGTAGTTGCGGTCATTCCATTGCGTGATCGTCGCGTCGATGACGCTGTAGCCCGGATCGAAGAGCACGTCGGGTGTCGGGTTGACGATGGTGGCGAAGTCCTCGGTGTAGCTGACGTAGATGCGGTTCGCGCCCGTTGTGTCGTTTCCGGACCAGATGATCGCATAGAGCTTACGATCGGGGTCGTAGTAAGCCTCCGGGGCCCAGGCGTGCATCGGGGTGGCCCCGGGGCCCGGGAGGTTCGTGAGCGTGATCAACCGGGGGTTCGTGAAGGTGATGAGATCGGTCGAGTCCGCCACGAAGATCTTGGAGCTCGGATGGTTCCAGTAGTTCGAGTCGTTTACCGAGAGCGTCCAGTCCGTGGCGATATAGACGTACGTTCCATCGTTCTTGCGGAACAGGAACGGATCTCGGATGTGATTGGTTCCCATCCCGGAGAGCTGGTACGCAGGCTGTCCATTGGCGAGGGTCGACCAGTGAAGCCCGTCGGTGCTGTAGGCGAGATGCAGCGAGTCGCTCGACACGTCCTGGTGGGGCCCGAAGTAGCTCAGCACCCAGGCACCCGGGGAGCAGCTGCTTGCGTTCATCGAGGCCGTGTGCTCGCCGTTCGTGCACTTGATGCAGCTGCGGTCCGTGGTGCTGCTCCCCTCCGCGCCGACGCGCTCCCCTGGCACGCAGTCGGTCCACGCGACGCATGTCGTTGTGGGATCGGCGTCGTCGTCCCAGGCGCCGTCCGCGCAATCGACAGGCGCGGCGGTCCCGCCTGCGCAGTACGTGCCCGGCGAGCAGGCGTCACACTGCGCGGGCGCGGCGCTCGTCCCCGGCGCGGTCCGGCTCGTCCCAGGCGCGCAGGGCGTTTGCATCCTGCAGCTCGGCGCGTTCATCGTGTCGCTGAAGGTGTCCTCCGGGCACGCCGTGCACCGCCGGTCCGCCACAGGCGAGCCCTCGGCGCTCACGAAGGTGCCTGCGGTGCAGCCTGTCCACGTGACGCAGCTCGTCGCCCTGTCGCCGTCGTGATCCCAGGTCCCCTCGGAGCACGCGGGGGCCTCGGCATCGGGTCCTGCGTCTCCGCCGGTCGCCGTCCCCGGGTCGCTGCACCCGGAAATCCATGAGAGCGCCACCAGGAATCGTGCTCTCGAGCTGCTTCCTGAACGTGCCATCTCGCTCCTCGGTTTCGCACGTGGTCAATGCGCCGATGGGCGCGCGGGGCAGTGAGTCACGCACCTTCTGTCCGCGATGACGAGGCGAGCGGAGCCGTGCCAGGATCGATCCCGAGGACAAGCGCCCTGCGCGCACGACGGCCTGTCCTGGTCAAAGCGAAAGGGGCGTTCGAGGGCAATTGTGAACGTTCACAACGGCGGCGTCAACCGAAATGGCCCGGCGACGGGCTCACGGCCGCTTGCTTCCCGGCGGAGCTGTCGGGCTTCGCAACCCGTTGAATCCAGGAAATTTTCAACCCATTCGGCGCGCTAGGATCGCCGCGCCGAACGGACGAGGTGCATCGCCATCCCGACCGCTGTCGTGAGCCACGCGCCGAGCGC
>NZ_JEMA01000351.1 GCF_001589285.1 Sorangium cellulosum
GCCGGGGGTGACCGCGACAGGGCCGCGCGCGGCTGTGCGGCGCGGCCGGTCCTACCGTGGGGGCCGCGAGGCGCCCCGCCGGGCGAGCCGCGCGTCGAGCGAGAGGGGGCCCGCGCCGACGATCAGCAGGAACAGCGCCCCGAGCAGCATCGCCCAGTCCGTGCGCGACTCGTGCGCCATCGCCCAGAACCCGCGCTTCACGAGGATGGGGACCTTCGTCGACGCGATCGCGACAAGCATGGTGACGAGGAGCGGCACGGCGGCGAGGCGCGTCGCGAGGCCGAGGAGGACGAGCGACCCGCAGGCGATCTCGACGGCGCCGACGAAGGGGGCGAGGATCTCCGGCGAAGGGAGGCCGATCTTCGCGAAGCGGCCGGCGCCGATCTCGGCCGGGAAGAGGAACTTCTGGATCCCCTCGGACAGAAAGACGCTGCCCACGGCGAGGCGGATCAACGCAGCCGCCGCGGGGGCTCGCGTCTCTGTGATCCAGCGGATCAGGCTCTGGCGGGGCGTGGCGCTCATGGCCGCAGGATACATCGGGCGCCGAGGCCTTCATCCCTCCTCGCGCGCCGCCGCGCCGCCGTCACATCCCCGCGAGACCGGCGCGCCCGCTCCCGCGCACGGCGCGGGTCGTGAGGCGCCGGCCGCGTGTGTCGCGCTCAGGGAGCGCGGTAGGCCGCGATCTGGCCTTCGAAGCGGTAATCACCGCCGTTGGTCCAGAACACGTCCTGGCCTTCCGGAGCGACGATGCGCCAGGCGAAGTGCTGGCCGAGCGCGAGCACGACGGTGGTGTCGCTCTCGAGATCGTGCGCGTTGACGCTGCGGTTCCGGCTCGTGTCCGTCGAGAACAGCGTCGAGCCCCGGAGGGCCAGCCCCGCCATCGAGCCCCCCTGATGGATCAGCGTCTTGGCCCCACCGGCGATCGGCGCCTTGAACACGCCTCCGTCGCCGGCGTTGGCCCAGTAGACGAACTCGGCGTCCACCGCGATCCCGGCCGGCTCCGCCTCGTTCTCGGCGATGACCGTCGCCTCCCCGCCCGACTTCGCCACCTTGTAGACCTTGTTGGTCGCCGAGCCGCCGGTCCAGTAGATGTGCTCTGCGTCCTGCGCGAGATGCTCGGGCTTGCCGGCGTCGGACGCGAGGACGACGGGCTCGCCGACGTCGAGCGCCAGCTTGTAGATGTTGTGTCCATCGCCGTCGCCGAAATAGAGCGACGTTGCGTCGCCGATGAGGCTCAGCAGGTAACCGACCTCGACCAGCGTCGCCACCTCCAGGGTGGATTTGTTGACGCGCTTGATCGCCGACGGGATGACCGGATCGTTGTCGCCGCCGCTCGCCCAGTACACGTCGGTGTCGTTGACCCACAGCGCCGTGGGGTCGGGATCCGGGGGGGTCATCGCCTCGGCCTCGGTGGTGTCCTTCTTGACGCGGTAGATGAAGCCGTCGTTCGAGTCCGCGGGCGCGGTGTCCTCGGTGCCGCCGCTCGCAAAATAGAGGTAGGCGTCGTCGGCGGCGATGGCCTTCGGGTAGTAGTGCTGGCTCGCCATCGCCGTGGGTGGGATCATCCCGGCATAGAAGCTGGAGAGATGCGAAGTCTCCGTGATGACGCCGGCGGAAGAGGCGTCGTGACGCTCCAATGCGGTGAAGTCGTCGGAGCCGGTGGGCGCGGTGAAGCCATGGGCGTCGAGGTAGGTGTTCTCCCCGAGCTCCGCCTCGAGCTCGACGTTGATCGGCAGCGTGAGCGTGATCGGCTTGGCGAACGTCTGCCCCTCCGGGCCGAGGACATACATGGGCCCCACCGCGCCCTCGCGCGTCGCCTCGACGCGCTCGATGGTGAGCTCCGTCGCCGCGCTGACCGCGCCCGGCGGCACCTCGATCGTGAAGCCGTCCTCCGCGGTGAAGACGCCTCCCTGGGCGTCGACAGAGAACTGCGGGCTTGTGCCCGGCGTGGCGTCGTCGCCCGCGTCCGTTCCCCCGCACGACGCGCTGCCCAGCGCAGTTGCCGCGCACGCCAACACAACGATCGAGGATCTTCTCATCGTCTCGCCTCTCCGCGGGCGATCGTCGCCGCCCCGCCCGCACTGGTTGTCCGGGGCGAGCAGTCGCGCCCCGGCTCGCCGGCGGCTCAGGAATCGACGCGACGAGATCGGCGCGACGGAGGCGGCGCGACCGGGATGGGCTCTCCCGTGACCATCGACTCGTCGACAGCGCTGCTCCCCTCGAGGACCTCGCCGTCGACCGGCGCCTTCTCCCCCGGTCGGGCAGTCGCTCTCCCTCGTCCTCACGCGGCTGGCGGTGCCGGCGGCCTGCTCGTTCTTCGATGACGCGGCCGAGCGGCTCCGCCGCCGCAGGCGCAGGGCGGGGGAGGCCGTGGCGAGGCCGAGCTGGGCGCGCTGCTCGGCGGTCTACCGCGCGCGCCTCGATCCGTGCAGATGCGGTGGGAGCGGGCCGAGCCGCGTCGTGTCGACGGTGAGCGAGACGACGAGCGAGAAGAAGCGGCGGCGCGTCTCGAAGCTCGGGCTCAGGTCGGGGAGGAGCGCGCCGATCCGTCTCGCGCCCGCGTCGTGGACGACGCGCTTGGCCATATCGAGGGCCTCGATGTGCGCGGCGTGGAAGTCGCCCCCGGAGAGCTTCTTGATGAGGCCCGCGTACTCGCTCACGAGCGGCGCGATGTCCGCCCGCGCGACGGCGAGGGCGTCATCCGAGCGGGAGCTTCCGGTGAAGACGAAGTGGAGGTGTCTGTCGTCGTAGCCGGCGATCAGGGTGCACGGCTCGCGCGAGGGCCAGGGCGGCTCGCCGGAGACCATGTCGGTCGTGATCGTGCGCCACTCCTGCCTTCGGAGCGGCGACGCGCTCGACCAGAGGCGCTCTTCGATTCGAATCGCGTGAACGGGCATACGGGATGGGCTCATCCTAGCGCTGGCACCTCACGGTGCTAACGGCTCACGGCTGGAAACCGTGGGAGCATCCGGAGGAACGGAGGCCCGGCGGAGCTCCAGGAGTCACGCCTGGTTCTCCTGGGAGCGCGGTCTCCGCCGGGACTCCCGGATGGGCTGGACCGCTCGGCAGATCCCCGGGCCACGAGCCCCGGGCGCTCTCAGGCGGCGCGGGGGCGCACGTCGTAGCCGGCCTCGCGCACGGCCTCGGCGAGCGCGTCCACGGGCGCGCTCGCCGGGTCGTGCCCCACGACGACGGTGCCCTCGCGCAGGCGCACCTCGACCTTGGCGACGCCGTCGAGCGCGCGGAGCGCGCTGTCGATGTGGCGAATGCAGGACGGGCAGGTCATCCCGTCGACGTGGAGGATGGTCTCGTTCATGGTGTCTTCCTTCCGGCGACCCGCTGGCCGCTCACCCCCGAAGACGCAGCCGTCCCGCTTCATTACACCCGGCCGTCGCCGCCGCGCCCGCCCGGCCGCCAGACGCTCGAGCTCGCTCGGGGCGCTCGGCGAGCACCGCAGACGCACCGGCGGGCGGTATGGCGCGAACGCATCCGCGATATCGGAGCTCGTACCGGTTCGCCGGCGACGCGCAGATGAAGGCCTGCGCCGACGCCTGCCGCCACTGCGCCGCCGCGTGCCAGCAGGCCGCGCAGATGCGGCCGGGCGGGGCGGCCGGCGCGGGACACCACAGCGCGCCCTGAGCCAGACGTCGCGCCGCCGGGGGGCCGGGGGGGGCCGGAGCGTCCCTGCGCGGCGCCGTCAGCCGTGCGCGGCGGGCTCCGCCGCCGGCCCAGGGGCGACAGCAGGCGGCGCCGCGGGCGCGGCCCGGCGGAGCTGGGGGCTCCTCCACACCACGTACATCGCGGGGATCACCAGCAACGTCAGCAGCGTGAGCGAGACCAGCCCTCCCCACATGGGCGCGGCGATGCGCTTGGCCACGTCGGATCCGACGCCGTCGTCGAGCAGCACGGGGAGCAGGCCGAACACGTTGGTGAGCACCGTCATCAGGAGCGGCCGCACGCGCTTCGCGCCCGCCTCGAGCGAGGCCTGGATGAGGTCGTCGACGCTCGCCAGCGCGCCGGCCTCACGCCCCCTGGTCCAGGCCTCGTCGAGGTACACGATCATGACGCTCGCGGTCTCGGCGGCGACGCCGCGGAGCGCGATCATCCCGACCCACACGGCGATCGAGGTGTTGAAGCCGGCCGCATAGAGCGTCCAGATCGCGCCCACCGCGGCGAACGGCACCCCGGTCATCACGAGGAGCGTCTGCGCCGCTCCGCCGAAGTTCAGATAGAGAATCACGAACACGATGCCCAGCGTGAGCGGCAGGATGTACGCGAGGCGCTCGCGCCCGCAGCCCGGCCGAGATCGGCCGGGCGCGGCTGAGCGGGCGCCAGATCGACATGCCCCTGCGCGACTCAAGATATAACGTCGATTCCACGCTCGCCGCGCAGGGTCCCATCGCGGAGGAGCTCATCAAGGCTCGCCATACAGCGCCGCCGCCCCTGCCTCGTCGAGTGAGGTCAGCACGTAGTCGCCCGCGTTGGTGCCCTGGCACCGGCTCGCCGCGTTGTAGTGCATCACGGACGCCGGATCATAAGGCGTGAGCGCCCGCCAGGCGGGGCGCTCGGTGCAGGCGCCGTTGCCCTCCGGCCGGACGTGCTCGTGCCGGAAGCCGAGGACGTGCCCGAGCTCGTGCCGGAGGACCCCGGTCAGGGTCTTCGAGCGGGCCCGAGCGATGTTCCCCAGATCGATGAAGACCTGGTGATACCCCCGCGCGACCATGCTCGGAAGGAAAGCTCGCCCGTTGTACGTGGCGCCGCTGGCGGGGACCACTTCGAACAGCACGGGGGGCTCCTCGGAGTCGCAGGCCTCGTCCTCGTCGGGCTGGTAGACGAAGCGCACGGCGGCGGCGCCCGCCCAGGTGGACCCGGCCGACCGCGTCGCGGCGACCACCGCGTCGTAATCGTCGCCGAAGCGCGGAGAGACGCAGTACGTCAGGTTCATCTTCTGCTCGTCGCTCCAGCGGTCATCGCTCCCGTCGTCGCGCCTGTTGACGATGAGCGCCCCCGGTTGCTGGCGCTCGGCGGAGAGCTCCTTCAGGGTCACGTCGTCGTGGACGCCGATGTCGCCGTCGACGAGATAAGCGCCGTCGTTCGGATCGCGCGGGAGGCTGGCCTTCCATTCATCGAAGCTCTGCTGACTATCACCGACGGGCTCGCCCGCATCGGACGACGGGTCGGCGACGCAGCCCGCCGCCGCGAGGGCGGAGGTGGCGGACAACAGGACGAGAAAACCGTGAACAGATGGAGGGATGGACATGGTGAGCTCCTTGCTCGTGGCCAATCCGAGCCAACGAGCCATGACCGCGCAAGCGCCGTGCCAGGGCTTCAAGGCCGCCGGGAGGACGAAGAATTCCCGTTCCTGGTTCGATCGCCCCGGCGGCGGAGCGAAGCGGCCGCCTCGTTGTGACTTGCATGGTCATAGACGATCCTAATGCGGCATCGGTTCTCGTCTATCGAAGCGCGGCGCGGTGCCCCTGAGTTGTGACCGGCGTGGTCACGGCGCGGTGACCGTACGAGTCACCGGGACGGCCGCAGCGCGCGCGCCGGCGAGCGCCGAGGCTGGCCGAGGTCCTCGCGCGGCCGACCGGCTGCGGGCCGGACACGACTGCTGCGGATCAGCAGGATGACGCCTGCCACAAACAGCGCGATCGCGCCGTACTGGCCGGGCGTCAGGCCGGCGTAGCGCACGTCGACGATCCGGAGGAACTCGAGCAGAAACCGGACGGGCGCGTACAGCACGGCCAGGAGCCCCGCAAAGAAGCCCGCCGGCCGCGATCTCTGTCCCAGCGCGGCGATCACCACCGTGACGGGGATCATGTAGAGCGCCTCCTCGAGGCCGAGGTTGTGCCGGATGAACCCATCCGTGTACTGCTGGCCGAGGAAGAAGGTCGTGACCTTGCCGGGATGATCGAAGGCCAGGAAACAGCCGAACCGACCGATGGTCCAGCCGAACGGGAGGGCAAAGGCGATGGCGTCCACGTAGCGCCACGCGCGGCCCTCGAGCCGGGCGCGGTGACGACGGACGAAGAGCGCCGCGCCCACGACCGCGCCGAGGAAGCCGCCGAACGACGACAGCCCCTCCCAGATGCGGAGAAGGCTCCAGGGATCGGCCAGCGTGTCGGACGGGAAGTAGACGAGGCGGTCGACCAGGTGGGCGCCGAGGAAGCCACCGACGAGCACCCAGGCGAGCATCCGGCCGGAGATGTCGAGATCGAGCCCCTCGCGGACCGAGCGGCGCTTGAGGACCTGTACTCCCACGAAGATCCCGAATGCGACCAGCACGCCGAATGAATAGACGCGCAGCGGGCCGAGCTCGAGAGTGGGCTGGGGGATATACGGAATCATGAAATGCATCGCGCGATGCATCAGGGATGCCACGCTCCGGAGGCGCGCAAGACCCTGCTCCTGTCGCTGCCTTTGCTCGAACACCCGGCCGGCGCGGCCGCGGCGCGCAGGGTACCAGGGAGGCGCACGTCAGCAGAAGGAACGCGGAGGCGCGCATCGGGTGACCTCCCGAGAGAGCGCGCCGTGCTCCTCGATCCGGGCGCGATCCTCGATCTCGGCACCTGCGGCACGCCCGGCGGACGCGGCGCCGGCGATGCTCACCCGCGCCTGGTCTCGCTGTCAGCACAGACGGCCGCGGCCAGCGACGACGGCGCCGGTGCCAGTGAAGCGCCGCTCCACGCGACGCTCACAGGTGTCACTCCGGACGCCAGTCGAAGGGGAAGTGCTTGCGTCCGCGAGGACCCGCTGCAGCAGCGCCGTGCTCTCCTCCGCCATCCGCTCCGGTGAGCACGGCATTCCCTTGTGGACCCAGCTCGTCATCAGCCGCACCAGCGCCGCCGCCGCCGCCTCGGAGCGGAGCATGAACAGGGCCCCCTCCTCCGGCGCCATCCGCGGAGCGTACAGGCGGCAGATGCTGCCCTGCAGGATGTCCTCCAGGGAGCGCGTCAGCACCCGCTCGCTCTTCTCCGCGGACAGGAGCTTGCGCGCCAGCTCGTGCATCTCGTCGAGGTGGCGGTAAAACGGCAAGAAGTCGAGCGGACGTCCCGCGTCCCGCAGGACCAGCGCCCGCAGGTGCTCGTGTCCGAACAGCAGCAGCTGCTCCTTGTTCTCGTAGTGCGCGTAGAACGTGGACCGCCCGACGTTGGCTCGATCGATGATGTCCTGGATGGACACCGCGTCATAGCCCTTCTCCAGGATCAGCGAGACCAGGGCGTCCGAGAGCAGCTTCCGGCTCTTCTGCACGCGCCGATCCGCGATCTTGCCGGCGGTCCGCGTCCCGTCGCCGCCCCTGTCCCTGCCCTCGTTCTCGGACTTTTTCGCGCGCTTGTTCATTAACGTCCAATCCGCGGTCCGTGTCGCTGGGTGGAAGAGGCGCCCGACCGTAGCATCCATCCCATGCGAGGAACGCTGATCCGGATGACGAGCCGCCTGCTGTACCCGCTGCTGCTGGCGGTGACCTTGTACATCATCCATGCCGCCGTGACGCAGGGCTGGGACCTGAAGCGCACCCTGTGGGGCTACCTCTTCGGCCTCATCGTCTTGCTCATCACCGTGGAGCGCCTGCTGCCCCTATCGCCGGACTGGGGCATGACGCGCCAGAGCTTCTGGCGCGACCTCAAGTACCTGCTGGCCTCGGGCGCCACCATCGCCGTGGTGAGGACCGGCTTCGGCACCCTGGCCCTGTGGCTCAGCGAGCGGCATCAAGGCCCGCTCGCCAGCGCCCCCTTGCTGCTCAGCGTGGGGATCTTCCTCGTGGTCTTCGAGCTGCTGCAGTACTGGTTCCATCGCCTCAGCCACGAAGGCAACGGCGCCCTGGGGCGCTTCTTGTGGAAGATCCACCTGGCGCATCACCTTCCGGATCGCGTGTACGTGGTGATGCACGGCGTGTTTCACCCCCTCAACGCGCTCATCTCGGCGGTGCTGATCCAGTCGACCCTGCTGTTCCTGGGGCTGTCGCCGGAGGCCGTCTTCGCGGCGATATTGCTCATCGATCTGCAGACGATGAGTTCGCACTTCAATGTCGACATCCGCGCCGGGTTCCTGAATTACGTGTTCATCGGCACCGAGCTGCACCGCTATCATCACAGCGCTGACGTCGACGAGGCCCGGAACTTCGGGACCGTACTGCCGCTGTGGGATCTGGTCTTCGGGACGTTCCTGTACCGGCCGGACGCGGTTCCGCGCCGCCTGGGCGTCGACAGCTCCGCGGGCTATCCGCCGTCGCAGCAGTTCTGGCGGGTGCTGGCCCTGCCGTTCCGACGCTGACCTGTTCGCGCCATCCGGCGCCGCCTCTCCTGGGGGGCAACTCGCGGCGGGCATCTCGTACGTGGAGACGGGCGTCGTTGATGCCGTCGCCCGTCATCGCCACGACGCGGCCCTCGGCCTGGAGGCGCTTCACGACAGCTGCCTTCTGGTCGTGCAGCACCTCGGCCTCGACGTCCTCGATGCCGAGCTTCCTGGCGACCGCCTGCGCCGTCGTGCGGCTGTCGCCCGTGGCTCCCGCTTCTTACACCCCCGAGCGACGCCGCGCGGGCGGCGCGCGGAGCGGCGGGCTGCGGGCGGCAGGCTCGTCTCCGCCTGTGCGGTCGAGCTCGCGCGATCGCGCGGGAGGCAGATCAGCTCCTCGATCCGTCCGCGCTCCGCCGCTCCTTGCGGAAGTCGTCGGCGGACAGGCCGCAGCGGCGGAGGAGGCGGTAGAAGCTCTCCCGCTCGACGCGGGCGTACGCGGCGGCCATCGGCACGTCGCCGCGGAAGCGGCGCATGACGGCCTCGAGGTAGCGCCGGTTCAGCTCCTCGCGCGACGCGTCGACCGCCTCGCGGTACGAGAGCTGCGCGAGGTCCACGTCGCTCGAGCTCGTCAGCCGGAGCGGGCTCGCCCCCTGCACCTCCCGCCTGTAATCCTCCGGGGTCGTCTGCGTCTGCTCCGTCGACAGCGAGGTGATCATGTCGACCGCAACCGTCCCCCTTCCCGCACCCCACAACGCCGAGGACACCGCCGTCCGCCGCGTCGACCTGCCCATCGAGGGCATGACCTGCGCCGCCTGCGTCCGGCGCGTCGAGCGCGCGCTGCTCGCGACAGGCGGCGTCCGCGACGCGAAGGTCAACCTCGTGACCCGTACGGCCACGGTCACCTTCGACCCGGCCGCCGCGTCCACCGACGCGCTCGTCGCCGCCGTCGAGGGCGCGGGCTACAGCGTCCCGGAGGGCAGCGCCGCGCCGGGAGGCGCTGCTGTCGCTCCCGCCGACCGGCCGGCCGCCGCCGACGAGAGCCTCGACGGCGAGCGGCGCGCCCTCCGGCGGGACTTCGCTATCTCGCTCGCCCTGTCGGTCCCGCTGCTCGTCCTCGGCATGTCGCACGGCCGCATCCCGGGCGCGGACGGCACGGTCGGCCGTTTCGTCCAGCTCGCCCTCGCGACCGCGGTGGTCTTCGGCCCCGGCCGCCGCTTCTTCCGGCTCGCCTGGGGCGCGCTCCGGCACCGGGCGGCCGACATGAACACGCTCATCGCCCTCGGGACGGGCGCCGCGTGGGTCTACTCCGCGGTCGCCGTTGTCGCGCCGCAGCTCTTCCCCCACGCCGAGCACGGCGCGCGGCCGCACGTCTACTTCGAGGCGGCCGGGGCCATCATCAGCTTCGTCCTGCTCGGCAAGCTCCTCGAGACCCGCGCCCGCAAGCGGCTCACCGACGCCGTGCGCGGGCTCGTCGCGCTCCAGCCCAGGACGGCGCGGCGGCTGCGCGGCGATCTCGAGGAGGAGATCCCGGCCGCGGCGCTGTCGCCCGGCGATCTCGTCCGCGTCCGCCCGGGGGAGCGGATGCCGAGCGACGGCGAGGTCGTCTCCGGCGCCTCGGCGGTCGACGAGTCGATGCTCACGGGCGAGAGCCTCCCCGTCGACAAGGGCGCCGGAGCGGCCGTCTTCGGCGGCACGCTCAACCAGAGCGGGCAGCTCACGGTGCGGATCACAAAGACAGGCGCCGACACAGCGCTCGCCCGCATCGTCGAGGCCGTCGAGCAGGCGCAGGGCTCGAAGGCGCCGATCGCGCGCCTCGCCGACACCGTGAGCGGCGTCTTCGTCCCGGTGGTCCTCGGCATCGCCGCGCTCGCGTTCGTCGCCTGGCTCGCGGTGGATCCGAGCGCCGCAGGGCTCGCCGCCGCTGTCGAGCGGTTCGTCGCCGTCCTGGTGATCGCCTGCCCCTGCGCCCTGGGCCTCGCGACGCCCGCCGCCGTGGCGGTGGGCACCGGCCGCGGCGCCGAGCTCGGCGTGCTCGTGAAGGGCGGCGCGGCGCTCGAGGCAGCGAGCCGCGTCGATACCGTCCTCGTCGACAAGACGGGCACGCTCACGGCGGGCCGCCCGCAGCTCGCGGCGGTGAGGGCACTCGGGGGCGTCTCGGAGGACGAGCTCCTGCGCCNGGGCACTCGGGGGCGTCTCGGAGGACGAGCTCCTGCGCC
>NZ_JEMA01000352.1 GCF_001589285.1 Sorangium cellulosum
GGTCGCCTGTGCGCGCGGCCGGCGCGCCCGCCCTCACCGGCGGCGAGCCGCCCGGCGGGGCGCACCCGGCGGCCGAGGCGAGGACCAGCGACGCGAGCGACAACCACGTTGCGGCGAGCGGACTTCGCATGTCCGCGATCTCGCCCGTCGCCGCGGGGATGTCAAACCGCGATCTGCCTGCTGCGCGAGCGCGGCGATCAGCTCGCGATCCGCCGGAGCACGATGACCGGCCGGCCCGCGCCGCGGGAGCGCTCGATGTCCACCTTGCAGTCGAGCATCCAGTCGTTGTCCTCCTCGGGATCGGCGATGATCTGCTGCACCACCCACGATCCACCGTCCTCGGCGGGGTGGATGATCGTGTTGCTCGGGCTCCGGGCCGCCGGGTCGGTGCGGATCGCGCTGTGCTCCGCGTGGAAGCCGCGGAGCGCCTCGTCCAGCTTCTCCGCCGTCCAGGGGGCCTCCTCGCCCTCCACCATCTCGGCGGCCACCTCGTAGTCGCGGCGGGACAGCGCGCGCAGGAAGAAGAACAGCTCGTTGCGGACGAGCACCGTGAAGTCCTTCGCGTTGCGCGTGATGTCGAACGCGCCCGGCTCCACGGCGGCGCCCGGGGCCCCGGCGCGCGGCTGGTACGACGGGTCGCGCAGCTTCTCCCACTCGTCGAGGAGGCTCGAGTCCACGCCGCGGATGAGCGCCCGGAAATACGCGATCATGTCGCCCGTGTCGGCGTCCTTCGCGTAGTCGGGGACGGTCTGGACCAGCGCCTTGTACACCTCGGAGACGTACCTGAGCAGCAGCCCCTCCGCCCGCTCCAGGTTGTACTCCCGGATGTACTCGCCGAACGACAGGTACTGCTCGTACATCTCGCGCGCCACGCCCTTCGGCCGGATGTTCTCCTGCCCGACCCAGGGGTGCCGGCGCGCGTAGTCGTTGAACGTGCCGTAGATGAACTCCGCGTTCGGCTTCGGATAGTCGAGCTTGTCGAGCTCCTCCATCCGCTGCTCGTACTCGACGCCTGCCGCCTTGAGCTCCGCGAGCTTCTCTGTCTTCAGGCGATCGAGCTGCTTTTGCAGGATGAGATCGGGGTTCTCGAGGATCGACTCGACCAGCGTCAGCAGATCGAGCGGATACGTGCCGCTCTCCGGATCCAGCTTGCCCACCGTCTCGAGCACGTAGAGCGAGAGCGCGTGGTTCAGGGAGAAATCCTCCTGGAGATCCGCGTTGATGCGGATGCGCTTGCCCGGGCCGTCGTCCTTCGGGACGAACTCGATGATGCGCGCCTCCACGAGGGAGCGGAACAGGAGCATCGCTGTCCTGCCGTGCTGGCGCCGGACCGCGGGCCGGTCGTGGGTGCTGCGGATGAGCCGCTTCAGCGCCCGACACCCGCCCTCCTCGCGCCCGAGCACGTTGACCAGCATGCCGTGCGTGACCTGGAACCGTGACACGAGCGGCTCGGGCGGCGACTGGATCAGCCGCTCGAACGTCGGCCGGTCCCAGGGCACATACCCCTTCTCCGGCGGCTTCTTCTTGACGATCTTCCGCCGCTTCGCCGGGTCGTTCCCCGCCTTCGCCTCGAGCCGCATGTTCTCGATGACGTGCTCCGGCGCCTGCGCCACCACGCTCCCCTGCGTGTCGAAGCCCTTCCTGCCCGCGCGGCCGCTGATCTGCTGGAAGTCGCGCACGCTCAGGATCGCCGTCTTCTCGCCGTCGAACTTGCAGAGCTTCGTGAACAGCACCGTGCGGATCGGGATGTTGACCCCGACGCCCAGCGTGTCCGTGCCGCAGATGATCTTGAGGTGCCCCTGCTGCGCCAGCTTCTCGACCAGCAGCCGGTACTTCGGCAAGAGCCCCGCGTGGTGGAGCCCGATGCCGTGCTTGACGAACCGCTGCACCTCCCGGCCGTAGGGGCTGGAAAATTTCACCCCCGCGAGGGCGGCCGTGATCGCGCGCTTCTCCTCCTTGGTGCAGTAGTCCTGGCTCATCAGGTTCTGCGCCTCCTCGGCGCAGGCCCGCTGGGTGAAGCTCACGATGTAGATCGGCGCCTTGCCCGTCTTCACGAGGGTGGCGACGGTCTCGTGGAGCGGCGTCTCGCGGTACTCGAAGTCGAGCGGCACCGGGCGCACGGTCGACTTGATCACGGCGGTCTGCTCGCCCGTGAGCTTCGTGATCTCCTCCTGGAAGAACTCGGTGCCTCCGAGCGTGGCGCTCATGAGCAGGAACCTCGCCTGGGGCAGCGCGAGCAGCGGGATCTGCCACGCCGCGCCGCGATCGCGGTCCGAGTAGTAGTGGAACTCGTCCATGATCACGTAGTCGCAGAGCGCCTTCTCGCCCTCGCGGAGCGCGATGTTCGCGAGGATCTCCGCGGTGCAGCAGATGATCGGCGCGTCGCGGTTCACCGACGCGTCGCCGGTCAACATGCCCACGTTCTCGGGCCCGAAGTCGTTGCACAGCGAGAAGAACTTCTCGCTGACGAGCGCCTTGATCGGGCACGTGTAGTAGGACTTCATCCCCTCGGCCATCGCCTTGAAGTGCATGGCCGCCGCGACGAGCGACTTGCCCGAGCCGGTCGGGGTGTTGAGGATCACGTTCTTGCCGCCGAAGATCTCGAGGATCGCCTCCTCCTGCGCCGGGTAGAGCTCGAGTCCCCGCTCGGCCACGTAGTCGAGGAAGCCGCTCAGGAGATCGTCGGCGGTGAAGTCGTGGGGCGACGGCGGAAGGCGAGCGAAGAGCGGAGCGGCGGCTAGGTCCATGGCGGCTTCAGGGCGCCCTCCCGGGGCGCCCCCTGCACAAGCCTGGTTCCGGGGGAAAATGCAAGCAAACTCCGCGATGTCCCGGTCGGAGGGCAGGGCCTCTCGCGGCCCCGGACGGAATGGATTTCAGGGCGAACCGAAGTCGCTGAACGGGGAAACCGAACGGGCCGCCATGCAGCCCGCACCGTCGGGCGATCGTGATAGCGTGGCCGGACGAAAGAGGGGGGACGCCGCGCCGCACGTCCGGGGGGAGGCACGTGAGCGCGCTGGCGGCCGGAATACCGGGACGGACAAGGAATGGGGGAGACCGCTGGAGAGCCGGGCTGGACGACGCGAGCGCCAGGCAGGGGGAGCGCGCAGATCGACCCGGCGACCGGGCGGTTCGTGCGCGTCAGCGGCGCGCTCTGCCGGCTGCTGGGCTACTCCGAGTGCGAGCTGCTGCAGAGGAGGCTGCCGGACCTGGCGCTGCCGGAGGACCGGACAGGCGCGACGGCCGCGTGGCGCTCGCTGATCGAGGCGGGCGCGGACGAGCTCACCTTCGAGATGCGCTGTCGCTGCAAGGACGGCAGCGCCCGCCGGCTCCAGGTGACGGGCGTCGTCCGTGACACCCGGGAGCAGCCTTGTCGCGCGGTGGTGTTCGTCGAGGACGTCACCGACCGCGGGCGCGCGGAGGAGCGGGCGCTCGCGGCGGAGCGGGCGCTCGGAGAGAGCGAGGCCACGCTGCGGAACCTCTTTTACAGCAACATGGCTCCGATGGGGTTCTGGATGCCCGACGGGCGGATCGTCGAGGCGAACGACGCGTATCTGCGGCTCGTGGGCCGCAGCCGGGAGGATCTCGCGGCCGGCCGGGTCCGCTGGGACGCCGACGTGCAGCCGGAGGAGCGCCCCGGCGACGGCCACGCCCTCGCGGAGCTGCTGTCGAGCCGGTGGACGTTCACGCCGTTCGAGAGGACGTATGCGCTGCCCGACGGCACGCGGATCGAGATGCTGGTGAGCGGCTGTCTGCTGCCCGGGGGGCGCTTCGAGGACGGCGGCTTCGTGTTCGCGCGCGACGTGACGGCGCTCCGGCAAACCGAGGAGGCTTTCCGGGAAGGCGAGCAGGTCTTCCGCGCCATCGGGGAATCCATCGATCATGGCATCTGGATCAGCGACCGCGAGGGCCGGAACGTCTATGCCAGCGAGGCGTACCTCCGGATGACGGGCCTGACCCAGGAGCAATGCGCAGGGTACGGGTGGATCGCCGCGGTCCACCCCGACGACCGGTACAAGCTGACGCTGTTCGACAAGTCCGCGCAGACGGGTGAGCCGATCGAGATCGAGGTCCGGTATATCGGCGCCGACGGCGCCGTCCACGCCACCCTCAACCGGGCCGTGCCGGTCCACGACGAGCAGGGCGAGTTCACCCGCTGGGTCGGCCTCTGCCTGGACATCAGCCGGCTCAAACGCACGGAAGAAGCGCTGCGCGAGAGCGAGCGGCGGCTCCGCGCCGCGCTCGACGAGGCGCGGCGGGTCATCGCCGAGCGCGAACGCCTGGAGGCCGTGCTCCGCCGGAGCGAGCGGCAGCTCGAGCTGCTGATGGCGAACTCGCCCGACGTGATCTTCCGGCTCGACCTGGAGATGCGCTGCCTGTTCGCCACGTCGTCCATCGAGGCGATCACGGGGAAGCCGTCCGAGCAGTACATCGGCAGGACGGGCGCCGAGACCGGGCTCCCGGAGGCGATCTGCGAGGCCAGCGACGTCGCGTGCCGCGAGGCGATGGCGACGGGCAAGCAGCAGCGGATCGAGTTCGCCCTCGGCGAGCGGCGGTACCGGACGCGCTACATCCCCGAGCTCGGGCCCGACGGCGCGGTGGAGTCGTTCCTGGGGATATGCGAGGACGTCACCTCGGAGCGGCTGGCCGAGGAGGAGCGGCAGAAGCTGCTCGAGAGCGAGCGGGCCGCGCGCGACGAGGCGGAGCGCGTGAGCCGGGTCAAGGACGACTTCGTCGCGACGCTCTCGCACGAGCTGCGGTCGCCCATCAACGCGATCCTCGGCTGGGCGCGCATCCTGCGGAGCCGGGCGCAGGAGCCGCCGACGCTCGCGCGGGGGCTCGAGGTCATCGAGCGCAACGCGCGGCTCCAGTCCGACATGGTGTCGGAGCTGCTCGACATGAGCCGGATCGTCTCTGGCAAGCTGCGGCTCGACGTCATGTCGGTCGACCTGCCGGCGGTCATCCAGGGCGCGATCGAGTCGATCAAGCTCGCGGCCGAGTCCAAGGCGATCACGGTCGCCTCGAGCGTCGACCCGGAGGCGGCCGCGCTGCGGGGCGACCCGGCGCGCATCCAGCAGGTCGTCTGGAACCTCCTGTCGAACGCCGTGAAGTTCACGCCGACGGGCGGGCGGGTCGACATCGCGCTGCGGCGCGAGGGCGCGTTCGCCGAGGTGTCGGTGACCGACACGGGCGCGGGCATCGCCCCGCAGTTCCTCCCCCACCTGTTCGAGCGCTTCCGGCAGGCGGACGCGTCGTCGACGCGGCAGTATGGCGGGCTCGGCATCGGGCTCTCGATCGTGAAGCACCTGGTCGAGCTGCACGGCGGCACGGTGCAGGCCGGGAGCCGGGGCGTGGGCCAGGGCGCGACGTTCACGGTGCGGCTGCCGCTCACCGGCGTCTCGCCGGAGGCGTCGGGCGAGGCGCAGCGGCCCGGCGAGCCGCGGGCCGAGGCGCTGGCCGACCCCCTGGGCGCGGAGCTCACCGGCGTGCGGGTGCTGGTTGTCGACGACCAGGCCGACGCGCGCGAGGTGGCGCAGCGCGTGCTGGAGGAGTGCGCGGCGCGCGTCACGACGGCGGGGTCGGCGGCCGAGGCGCTGGACGCGCTGGAGCGGGAGCGGCCCGACGTCCTCGTGAGCGACCTCGGGATGCCGGTCGAGGACGGCTTCCAGCTCATCCGGCGGGTGCGGGGCCTCGGCGCGGCGCGCGGCGGGTCGACGCCGGCCGTCGCGCTGAGCGCGCTGGCGCGGGCCGAGGACAGGGCGCGCGCGCTCGGCGCGGGGTACCAGGCGCACGTGGCCAAGCCGCTGGATCCCGCGGAGCTCGTGGGGGTGGTCGCGGCGCTCGTCCGGGGGCGGACGGGGGCGTGAGGTGGGTTGTTCCGGGGGACGGGGGATGAGGGCGGTTGTTCCGGCGGGGATCTTTGGATAGGGAGACGTCTTGACCGCGTCGTCGCGGGTGAGGTCGCGAGCAGGCCATGGTCCAGCAGATTTCCGTGAAAGAGCTCTTTCTGAAGCTGAAGGCGAGAGAGCCCGTGGTCCTCCTCGACGTGCGCACGCCCGGCGAGCACGAGATCGCCGCGCTGCCGGGCAGCACGCTGATCCCGCTGGACGAGCTCACCGAGCGCGCGGACGAGGTCGCGCCCGGCGAGGGCGCGCTGATCGTCGCGTACTGCCATCACGGCGTCCGGAGCCTCTCGGCCGCCGCGATCCTCCAGAAGCTCGGCCACGAGCGCGTCGCGTCGCTCCAGGGCGGCATCGACGCGTGGTCGATCCACATCGACGAGAGCGTCCCGCGGTACTGACGGGCGCCGGGGGGCGCGCGGACGGGCGCGGCCTTCCGCGCGGGGCGCCTCGCGCGCGGCTCAGTTGAGCGCGGGGCCGCCGAGCCGGAAGTAGAGCCGCCGGCCTGCGCCGCACGCGCTGCAGGCGACCTTCGCGACCCGCAGCCGGGCGCCCTCGAGCGTCTCGGCCGTGTGGTCCTCGACGCGCAGGGCGCCGCGGCAGCGCGGGCACGGGATCGACCGCGCCGCCACCTCGACCTGCGAGGCCGCGTCGAGCGCAATCGCTCGTCCCGGGGTGTGGCCCGGCTCGAGCAGCGCGAGGCGCTCGAGGTCCCGGGTGAGCTTCTCCGCCTCGCGGTCGCCCGCGCGCCGGGCGGCGCGCGCCGAGAGCTTCTTCTTCGCCATGCGCAGGCCTACCTGTCGTCGCGGATCGTGGGCGTGATGTCCGGGGGCGCCGGCGCCCTGGGCGGGCGCGCGCCGCCGCCGGACGGCGCGGGCGTCGGGGGCGCCGAGGGGAACGGCCTGGGCCGCATCACCCTGGGCGCCACGCCGCCTGACCGGTGCTCCGCCGCAGCGCCGCGAGGCAGCGCCGACGCCGTCGGGACGGCGGCGCGCCCGGGGTCCGCGGGGGCGGGCGCCGGGGTGCCGGGCGCTGGATCGGCCGTGCCGAGGGGGG
This sequence comes from Sorangium cellulosum, assembly GCF_001589285.1. Taxonomy (GTDB): domain Bacteria; phylum Myxococcota_A; class Polyangia; order Polyangiales; family Polyangiaceae; genus Sorangium; species Sorangium cellulosum_G. The sequence continues at coordinate 6,954 of NZ_JEMA01000352.1, forward strand.
CGAGCGACGAGGTCTGGGCGGGCGCCTGCGAGGCCGTGCCGGGCTGCAAGACGACGGCGGGCGGCTTCGCTGCGGTGCGCGACCAGAGCGTCGCCCCGACCGCGACAACGGCGGTCAGGAGGGCGCCCGCGGCGATCCGCGCGACCGCCCGGCGGCGCTTGCGCAGCATGATCGAGCTCTGCTGCCCGGGGCGGCGCTCGGTGACGACGGGCACGCTCCCGCCTGTCTCATCGTCCTCGGATGCCTGCCACGACCCGAGCAGCCTGTACATCAGCGGCAGCGTGGGACCGTCGTCGCGCGCCATCGTCAGCGTGGGGCCGTCCTCGCGCTCCATCGTCAGCGTGGGCCCGTCCTCGCGCTCCATCGTCAGCGTGGGCCCGTCCTCGCGCTCCATCGTCAGCGTGGGGCCCTCGTCGCTGGAGACGGGGACGGAGCTGCGCTCGACCAGCGCGGCGTCGCGGCCGTGGAGGTGCTCGACCACCGTGCCCGGGCTGGGCATGGTGATCACGTGATCGCCGCCGGGCGGGGCGACCGTTGTGGCGCGGCGGCTCGCCCTCCCGCCGGGCTCCTCGTCGGCGCCGGGGTGCGGCCATGTCGACGAGGCGCCCTTCAGGGCCACCACGTCGGCGGCCGCGGTGACGGCGGCGGCGTCGTACCGTGGCGTCGGGGGCGGCAGCGACGGGAAGGCCTTGCCCGCGGCGATCGCCTCGATCTGGTCGAGCGCGCGCGCGGAGTGCTCCGTGCCGTAGGGGGCGAGCGCGCGCGACAGCTCGACGACGCTCTGGATACGCCGCTGCACGTCCTTCTCGAGGCAACCCAGGATGACGTCCTCGAGGTGGGCGGGCAGCTCCCACCGGTGCACGCGCGGCGGCGTGGCCGGCTCGGTGACGATGGCCACGAAGAGCGCCGAGATGGAGGGCGCCTCGAACGGGAAGCGCGCCGTGAGGAGCTGGTAGAGGATGATCCCGAGCGACCAGACGTCGCTGCGGGCGTCGACGTCCTTGGTGCTGCGGACCTGCTCGGGCGACATGTAGCAGGGGGAGCCGAGCATCATCTCGGACGCGGTGAGCTTGCCGTCCTGCTCGGCGGCGTCGTCGGCCGACTTGGAGAGGCCGAAGTCGAGCACCTTGACGAGGGGGACGCCGCTCGCGCCCGACGTGAGGAACAGGTTTCCCGGCTTCAGGTCGCGGTGGACGATGCCGCGCGCGTGCGCCTCGGCGACGGCCTCGCAGCTCTGGAGCACGTAGTCGACCGCCTCGGAGACGGCCAGCGGGCCGCGCGCGTCGAGCACCTGCTGGAGGTCGCGGCCGCGCAGGTACTCCATGACCAGGTACGGGAGGCCGGCCTCGGCTGTGCCCACGTCGATGACGCGCGCGACGTGCTCGCTCCGGATCGCCGCGGCGGCGCGCGCCTCGCGCAGGAAGCGGGCGCTCGCGCCCGGGAAGTCCTTGGCCCGCGGGAGGAGGAACTTGACCGCGACGCGCTGGCGCAGCGACACGTGCTCCGCGGCGAAGACGGCGCCCATGGAGCCTCGACCCAGGCTGCGCTCGAGGCGGTATCTCTGCGCGAAGACCTCACCTATCTGTGGGATGCCTGCGGCCGATGCGAGCGCATCCGGCTTCATGGCCCGACCTCCATCCAGCGCACTATAGCCGCAACGGCATCAAGGTTGATGCCAAGATGCGAGCGCCGGGGCCCGGGGGTGGAGCCAGCGAAAATGCGGGGGCAGCGGAATGCGCTCGCCGCTGTCGTGTCCGTCGCGTGCGTGAACGCGTGCGCGCGTGGCGCATCTTCTGCACCGCAGCCCTGAGCTTGCTCGCGGAGGGCGTGCAGGAGGGGAATCGATCGAGCGCGTCGAGGGGTGGACGATCTCGGAGGGTCGCTGACAGGCGGGCGCCTCGCCGACAGGCATCCTGGCGCCGCGACACAACGCCTCCCGCGCGCGGCTGGCCCCGCGTGACGCCGCGACACGCATCCCGCGGGGCCTTCCGGCGGCCGCGCCGCGACGACAGCGCGACAGCGCGACCGCCTGACGCGCCCCGCGCACCGCCAGGCCAGCTCGCTGCAGCGCGGGCGCAGCCCGCTGCAAAGCGCCCCCACGCGGCCGGCGCCTGTGCTCTGATCCAGCAGAGCGCCTGCGGCCTGCCTCCTGCTGGCCGCCGCGCCGGCGCGGCGGCACGAGACCGCGCGCACGAGCCGAGCCCATGCAGACCTTGCGGCAGCTCAACCCCCCGGGTGCACCGTGAACGGAAGCGCCGGCGCGACCCGCGTCGCGCTCCCGCCCCCCGCCACAGCGACGAACGCCCCGGCGGCGGCGCGCGGGCTCGCCGTCCCGAGGTGGGCGGGCGTCTGGCCCGTGGCCGCGCTCTGGATGATCCCGGTGCTCGTCACGAGCACGCAGACCTACCTCCTCCTCCAGCACAAGCAGGAGCGTCACCTCTCGTTCCTCGCCGCGCTCGTGTGGCAAGGGCTGCCCTGGCTCTTCTGGGCGCTGATGACGCCCGCGATCGCCTGGCTCGGCCGCAGGTACCCGCTGGAGCGCAGGGCCTTCCCGAAGAACGTCGCTGTGCACCTGATCGCGAGCCTAGCCATGGCCCCGGGCCACGTCGCGATCAGCACGCTCACGGGGCGGCTCATCGGCCAGGAGTCCTACGTGAAGGCGCCGTTCCTCGAGGTCTTCAGCAAGATCATCAGCGTCTACCTCGACGTCGAGCTGGTCATCTACTGGGGGATCCTCGCGATCGTCCACGCCGCCGATTACCACCGCAAGTACCGGGAGCGCGCGCTCGCGGCCGCGCAGCTCGAGACGAAGCTCGTCCAGGCGGAGCTCCAGGCGCTCAAGATGCAGCTCCACCCGCACTTCCTGTTCAACACGCTCCACGCGATCGCCGTCCTCGTGCGAAAGCAGGAGACGCAGGCCTCGGTCCGGATGATCACCGGCCTGAGCGAGCTGCTCCGGATGGCGCTCGAGAGCGCGGGCAAGCAGATCGTGCCGCTCAAGCAGGAGCTCGATTTCCTCGACCGCTACCTCGAGATCGAGAAGACCCGCTTCCAGGACCGCCTGACCGTGCGCACGGACGTCGCCTCCGAGGCGCTCGACGCCGAGATACCGAACCTCATTCTGCAGCCGATCGTCGAGAACGCGATCCGCCACGGCATCGCCCCGCGCGCCTCGTCGGGGAGCGTGACGATCGCGGCCCGGCGCGAGGATGACTGGCTCGTCGTGGAGGTGACCGACGACGGCAAGGGGCTCTCGGAGAGCTGGGCCGGCGAGGCCAGCGAGGGGACGGGGCTCGGCAACATGCGCGCGCGGCTCCGGCAGCTCTACCCGGGCGACCACCGGCTCACGATCGCGCGGCGCCCGGAGGGGGGCGTCCTCGTGACGGTGGCGGTCCCGTTCCGGCCGGCGCACGCGCACGCGAGCCCGCAGGAGGAGCGGCGCGCGCATGGATAGCCCCGGGGCGATCCGCGCCGTCATCGTGGACGACGAGCCGCTCGCGCGGGAGGGGATCCGCATGCTGCTCGCGGGCGATCCGGAGGTCGCGATCGCCGCCGAGTCCGGCGACGGGCCGGGCGCGCTCGAGCTCATCCGGCGGCTGCGGCCCGACCTCGTGTTCCTGGACGTGCAGATGCCCGAGATGAACGGCTTCGAGGTGATGGCGTCGCTGCCGCCCGGCGAGCTCCCCGCGGTGATCTTCGTGACCGCGTTCGACCGCTACGCGCTGCGCGCCTTCGAGGTCCATGCCCTCGACTACCTCCTGAAGCCGTTCGACGACGACCGCTTCTACGACGCCCTCCGCCGCGCGAAGGCCCACCTCCGGCTCTCGCGGATGAGCGATCTGAGCCAGCGCCTCCTCTCGCTCCTGCAGAGCTACGGCGACCCCGCGGCGGCGGCGGCCGCGGCCCGC
>NZ_JEMA01000353.1 GCF_001589285.1 Sorangium cellulosum
AGAGCGGCCGCATCTGCACGAGCGCCAGGAGCTCCCCGTACCGCGCTGCCAGCAGCGGCAGCCCGAGCTTCTCGCTCACCGGCGGCACCGCCGACAGCGCCTCCGCCCGCGCGCGCGCTCCCTCGCGGAACCGCTCCGACGCCCGCTCGCTCCGCGATCGCGCGATCGCCTCGCACGCGCCCTCATCGCCTTGCACCACGCGGAGCGCCTGCCGGCGCAGCGCGATGCCGCCGAGCAGCGCCGTCGCTGTCGCGTCGCTCCGGGCGACGCGCCGCCGCGCGTAGCCCAGCATCGCACCCAGCGAGCGCAGCGCCCCCGAGGTCATGTCCGGCACCACCGCGCCGTGCGTCGCGAGGACCTCCCTGTGCGGCGCGAGCGCCTCCTCGAACGACACAGCGAGCGCCTGGAGCTCCGCCGACTGCGTCATGATCTCCGCGGCGAGCTCGTTCGGCGCGCGGCTCGCCTCGCGCGCCGCGGCGAGCACCGCCTGCTCCGCGCCGTCGAGGCCGTCGAGGCCCGACCGCGACGCCTCCGCCGAGAGCGCCGCGTACGCCGCCGTTTCCGCCATCTCGGTCGCGCGGTAGTCCGCGAACCGCGCCGCGACGGACGCGTACCTGGACACGAACGGCGCTGCATCGCGCCGGGCCTCGTCGAAGACCGCCTGCACGACCGCCATCGCCTGCTTGTCGGCCGCGAGCGCGGCCGAGAGCGGCTCCTGCTCGGCGCTCGCCTTGTCGGTCATCGCCCGCGTGAAGTTGTCGGCCGCCCGGACCGGCTCCTCCTCGAGGATCTCCTTCTGATGACGCCTGTGCGTCAGGAGCATCCCGAGGAGCTCGCCGTGCAGGGTCGCCCGGAGCGACTCGGCGTGTTTCTCCTCGTCACGCACGTATGCCACGGCCCGATCGAGGTTGTCGAACCAGGCCCTGAGCTCCGACTCGCTCGCGACGAACGCGTCGGGCATGCGGAACGGCGGCAACGCCCACATCTGGATCGGCAGCTCGCCGTCCTCCTCGGCCTTGCTCCACGCGCTGCCCGGGCCCTCGCTCGCGTCCACGCAGTGCTCGAGAGTGCCGGTGTTGGCTTGCGCGCAGAAGCGGCCGGGCGCGTATTCCTCGCGCGGCCACGAGCACCCTGTCGCCGTCGCGCCCAGCGCCAGGGTGGCCACGGCCGCCACGAGGATCGCCGTCCGCCGCCTCGTTCCCCTTCTCCTGCTCATGCCATTCCCTCCACCCCGCGACTTTTCTCGCCCGCGCACGCTCGCCCCCTCACTCCCCGGGTGCAAGCGTCCACACCAGACCGGTAGGACATTGCTCAGCCGAGGAACACGCCCCGAGTTCCCCGTCGCTCCGTCCTTGGCGGAGAGGCATCGGAGGAGGGAGGAGGGAGCACGCGCACGCGCACGCGCACGAAAGACGGGGACGAGAGGCGGGAGACGGGAGACGGGAGACGGGTGGCGGGAGACGGGAGACGGGAGACGGGTGGCCCGAGGGCAGCCCCGAACACGGGACTCACGCTGGTCGAGGCAGCAAAAAACCGACGGTAGCTCAGGCGAGAATGCCCTTTTCAACCCCGCCGACATCCATTGTACCTTCTCTCCTCATTGCCGCCGCCCGGCTTTGCCGGTCGGCAGGGAGGAAATCAGTCATGGAGTATTCGAATGCAGTCCTCGAGGCCACGCCGGAGCGCGCCACCAAGCTCCTGATGGGGATAGGCGCCGTCGCCGCGGTTCGCACGTTGATGGCCGGAGCGGGCATGACCGACGACGATATCCTGGAGGGCCGCTCGCTCCTCCTCGACGTCCTCGCCGCCCCGCGCAAGACCGCCGGCGCGCCGGCCGACACCGACGATGCCAGGGCGCAGCGCGCCGCGACCGGGGAGCTCGATCAATGGGACGAGCCCAACTTCGCCCGTCATGNTCAATGGGACGAGCCCAACTTCGCCCGTCATGGCGCCGCGCTGCGCCGGCGCTTCCACGACGTGCACGAGTACGTTTTCAAGGACCTCTCGCCCTCCAC
>NZ_JEMA01000354.1 GCF_001589285.1 Sorangium cellulosum
CTACGAGGAGGAGCTCGGCGACATCCCGGGCGCGATCGCGGCCTACCGCAAGCTCGCCGAGGCGGGCTCCTCGCGCGAGCCGCGCGCGCTCTCCGCGCTCGAGCGGCTGTACGACGCCACGGGCGGGCACGAGGGGCTCGCGTGGGTGCTCGAGCGGCGCGCCGAGGCGGAGCCGGATCGCCGCGCGGCGCGGGTGCTCGCCTTCCGCGCGGCCGAGCTGCGGACGCGGCTGCCGGACCTGCCGGGCGCCGTCGCCGCCTGGCGCCGCTACCTGGCGGCGTTCGGGGCGTCGCGCGAGGCGCACGCGCGGCTCATCCCGCTGCTCGACCAGGAGCGGCGCTGGGCCGAGCTCGAGGCGCTCCTCGAGGCCGAGGCCGAGCTCGCCGCCGGCCAGGAGCGCGCCTCGGTGCTCGCCCGGATCGGCGCGATCCGCATGGCGCGGCTCGACGATCCGGCGGGCGCGCTCGCCGCGTACCGCGAGGCGCTCGCGCTCGATCCGACCGACCGGGCGAGCCGGCTCGCGGTCGAGAAGATGCTCGGGCCGCCCCCGGGCAGCGGCGCCGGGGGCAGCGGCGCGGAGTCGTCGCGGCAGAGCGCCCACCTCCACCTGACCGACGACCAGCGGATCGCGGCCTGCGCGGTGCTGGAGCCGATCGCGCGCGCGGAGGGGGCGGCGCCGCTGCTCGTGCGCGTGCTCGAGACGCGGGCGGAGATCGCGCCCGCCGCGTGGGCCGAGGGCGCGCCCGCGGCCCTCGCGGCCGACGTCCGGGGCAGGCTCGCGGCGCTCGAGGAGGCGGTGGGCATCGCCGAGCGCGAGCTCAGGGACCCGAGGCGGGCGCTCGACCTGGCGGCGCGCGGGCTCTCGCTCGCGACAGCGGCGGCGCCGGAGCGGCTCTCCCGGTGGGTCGCCGAGGTCGAGCGGCTGACGGAGCACGGCAGCGAGTCCGCGCGGCGCGCGCCGGCGCTCGCCGGGGCGCTCGGCGACCGCGCGGTGGACAGCGCGCCGCTGTCGCACCTCGCGCGGCGCGCGGGCGAGGCGCTGCTCGCGAGCGGCGACGTGACGCAGGCGCTCGCCCTCTACCGGCGGGCGCTCGCGTTCGAGCCGTCGTCGCCCGAGCTCATCGCGCGGGTCGACGCGCTCCTGCGCGAGCAGGGCAGCCCCGAGGAGCGGCTCGCGCTCTACCGCGAGGCGCTGGCGCAGCCGTGCCCGCCGCCGCGGCGGCGCGAGCTGCTGCACGCGATCGGCACGATCCAGCGCCGCGATCTCGGCGACCTCTCCGGCGCGGCGGCGACGTACCGCGCGGCGATCGAGGACGATCCGGGCGACGACGCGGCGTACGAGGCGCTGCTCGAGACGTACGCGGCGGGCGGCGCGTGGGACGCGCTCTACGGCGCGCTCGCCGAGCGGCTGCAGGGCGTCGCGCCCGAGGAGCGCGTGGCGCACGAGCTGCGCATGGCGGACGCGGCGGCGAGGGGCGGGGACGTCGCGGGCGCTGTCGCGCACTACCGCGCGATCCTGTCGGGCGGCGCGGCGCTCTCGGACGCGGCGCTCTCGGCGATGGAGGCGCTCGCGCTCTCCGCGGGCGAGGCGCCGCTGCTCCGCGACGCGCTCGAGCGGCGCGTCGCCGCCTCGGGCGATCCGCAGGACGAGGCGCTGTGGCTGGAGCGGCTCGGCGACCTCGCGGCGTTCGGGATCGGCGCCGCGGGAGGCGCGCGCGCCGCGGATGCCGCGCGCGGCGCGGAAGACGCGGAAGAAGCGGGCGACGCGGCGACCCGCGCCGCGGCCGCGCCGGGCGATCTCGAGGCCGCCATGGCGGCGTGGCAGCGGGCCGCCGCGCTCGCCGAGGGGCCGCTCGCGGACCCGGAGCGGGCCCAGAAGCTCTACGAGCGCGTGCTCTCCGTGGCGCCGGAGCACCGCGACGCCGCCGGTCGGCTCGTGTCGCTCTACCGCAAGCAGGGGGCGTGGGACCGGCTCGCCGCCGTCGGCGAGGTCCTGCTCGACACAGCGCCGACCGACGAGGAGGCCCTCGCCGCGCTCGCGCTCCTCGAGGACGCGGCGATCCGGGCGCGCACCGCGTCGCGCTTCGTCGACGCCGCGCTGAAGGTCCGCGACCGCGTCGCCTCCGAAGGGGAGGGGAGCGCGGCCGCCGGCGAGGCGGCGGCCGAGGCCCGCGTCAACGACGCCGCGCTCGCGCGGGCCCGGGCCCGCGGCAT
>NZ_JEMA01000355.1 GCF_001589285.1 Sorangium cellulosum
GCCCGCGGCCGGCGACGACGACGGCGCGCGCGAGGACGACGACGAGGCGGACGCCGCGCCCGAGAGCAGCGCCGAGAAGGGCGACGTCGACGAGGGCGACGTCGTCGAGGTCGTCGGCGAGGTCATCGACGACGCGAGCGTCGACCTGAACGACATCGAGATCCCGCGCTCCTCGCGCCTCAGCGCCAGCGAGGGCCGCGGCAGCGGCGACGCGGCGCTGTCGCGCACCGACCCGCTGCAGGCCTACCTGCGCGAGGTGCAGCGGCACCGGCTGCTCACGCCGGAAGAGGAGAAGGAGCTGACGGTCAAGTACGTGAAGACGCAGGACGTCGCGACCGCCGCGCGGCTCGTGACGGCGAACCTGCGGCTCGTTGTGAAGCTCGCGTACGAGTACCGGCGCGCCTACAAGAACATCATGGACCTCATCCAGGAGGGGAACATCGGCCTGATGCAGGCCGTGAAGCGCTACGACCCGTACCGCGGCGTCAAGCTCTCCTCCTACGCGGCCTGGTGGATCCGCGCGTACATCCTCCGCTTCATCCTCAACAACTGGCGCCTGGTAAAGCTCGGCACGACGCAGGCGCAGCGGAAGCTCTTCTTCAACCTCAACAAGGAGAAGGCGAAGCTCTCGGCGATGGGCATCGAGCCCACGGCGGCGGAGATCGCGAAGCGCCTGTCGGTCGAGGAGAAGGAGGTGGTCGACATGGACCGCCGCCTCTCGAGCGGCGAGGCGTCGCTCGACGCCCCGGTCGGCGATCTCGAGGGGCGCTCGATCCCGCGCGTGGAGATGCTCGTCTCGTCGGGGGTGGGCCCGGACAGCGCCTTCGAGGCGAGCGAGATGGGCATGCTCGTCCACGATCGGCTCTCGAAGTTCCGCGAGACGCTGAAGGGCAAGGACGTGATCATCTTCGACAAGCGGATGGCGGCGGAGGATCCGCTCACGCTCCAGGAGCTCGGCAACGAGTTCGGCATCTCGCGCGAGCGCGTGCGCCAGCTCGAGGCGCGGCTCCAGTCGAAGCTGCGCACGTACCTCCAGGAGGAGCTCGGGGACGCCGTCGAGGCGGACTAGGCCTTGTCGATCGGCGGCGAGCAGGGTGGGGCGAGCGGCCACGGGTGCCTCTACGTGGTCGCGACGCCGATCGGCAACCTCGGCGACATCACGCTGCGCGCGGTCGAGACGCTGCGGGCGGCGGACCGGATCCTCGCGGAGGACACGCGGCGCGCCCGCTTGCTCCTCGGCCACCTCGGCGTCTCGGGCAAGCCGGTCGACCGGTTCGACGCGCACGCCTCGGAGGCGGACGCGGCGCGGGCGGCCGCGCGGCTCGCGGCGGGCGAGTCGATCGCGTTCATGACCGACGCCGGCACGCCTGTCGTCAGCGATCCGGGGACGGCGCTGGTGCGCGCGGCGACGCAGGCGGGGGCGCGCGTCGTGGCGATCCCCGGGCCGAGCGCGGTGATGGCGGCGGTGAGCGCCTCGGGGCTCGTGACGGGGGGCTTCCGCTTCGTGGGGTTCCTGCCCCGCGGCGGGCGCGAGCGGCGCGAGGTGCTGGCGCTGGTCACCTCGACGCCGGAGGCGGTGGTGCTGTTCGAGTCGCCGCGGCGCTTCCGCGAGACGCTCGCGGATCTCGCCGAGCGGATGCGCGATCGTCGCGCTGTCGTCGCGCGCGAGCTGACGAAGGTGCACGAGGAGATCCTGGGCGGCACCGTGGAGGAGCTCGCGGCGCTCGAGCGGGAGTGGCTCGGCGAGATCACGCTCGTGCTCGCGCCCGCCGAGCCCTCCGCCGCGGGCGCCGGGCTGGACGACGCGGAGATCGACGCGCGGATCGATCGCGAGCTCGCGCAGGGGCGCCGGGCGAAGCACATCGCCGAGGAGCTGTCGGTCGAGCTCGGCCTGCCGCGGAGGGAGCTCTACGCGCGCGCGGTGGCGCGGCGGGGCGCGCCGCGCGAGTAGGTCACGCGGTCACGTGTGCCGGCCCTGCCCTCGCGCCTTCAGGGCGTCGACCACGTGCTTCACGTCCTGCGCGCGGTCGCGCGGCACGATGAGCAGCGCGTCGTCGGTCTCGACCACCACGAGGCCCTCCACGCCGACGAGCGCGATCACCCGGCTGTCGTCGGCGCCGGAGCGCGCGCGCAGATCGACGAGGTGGTTGCCCTGCGCGTCGACCAGGACCGACCCGGCGGGCGCGCTGTTGCCACGCTCGTCCTTCTCGGCGAGCTCCCAGGCGCTCTGCCAGCTCCCGAGGTCGCTCCAGCCGAAATCGCCGGGCACCACCGCGAGCCCGGCCACGTGCTCCATCACGCCGTGGTCGATGCTGACGGCCGGCAGGCGCGGGAACACGCGCCGCACGGCCTCCGCCTCGGCCTCGCCGCCCAGCGCGGCCGCGCTGTCGATCTCGTCGAGCCCCTCGGCGAGCGCGGGCAGGTGGGCGCGGATCGCCGCCCGCATGTCGCCCGCGCGGAAGATGAACATGCCCGCGTTCCAGAGGAAGCGGCCGCTCGCCACGAACTCCGCGGCGCGCTCCCGGCTCGGCTTCTCGACGAAGCGCAGCACCTTGCGGGGCGCCGCGCTCGCTGCGCCCGGCGCCTCCTCCGCCTCGATGTAGCCGAAGCCCGTCTCCGGGTGCGTCGGGCGGATGCCGATCGTCGTGATCGCGCCGCCCGAGGCCGAGGCGACGGCGGCCTCCAGCACCTCGAGGAACCGCGGCACGTCGGCGATGTGGTGGTCGCTCGGGAGCACGACAACGACCGCGTCGGGATCGTCGCGCGCGATGGTCGCCGCGGCCCAGCCGATGCACGGCGCCGTGTTGCGCGGCGCCGGCTCGACGAGCAGGCGCCGCTCGGAGACGTCCGGCAGCGCGGCGCGCGTGGGCGACACGAGGTGCTCGCCTGTCGCGATCCAGATGCGCTCCCAGCCGGCGCTCCCCCCGCGCGCGCACAGCGGCAGCACCCGGCGCGCCGTGGCGGTGATGAGCGGCTCGCCGCCGAGCAGGGGGAGGAGCTGCTTCGGGCGCGCGGCGCGCGACGCCGGCCAGAAGCGCGTGCCCGCGCCGCCGGCGAGGATCAGGACATGGACGGGGGTGTCGGTCAGGCTCATGGGCGATCGTTGCGGGGTACAATGTCGAACATGGCGTCACGGTCGCGGCGCGATGGCAGGGGGATTCGTCAGGAGGGGCCGGGCAGCGCCCGCGCGTAGGCGACCATCGCGAGGCCGAGCGGGATGACCCACAGCGCGAGCGCGGCGATGCGCCGCCGCTCGGCGAGCGCGCGGAGCGCGGCGGCTCCGGCAGCGGCGCAGGCGAAGGCGGCGAGCANGGCTCCGGCAGCGGCGCAGGCGAAGGCGGCGAGCAGGCCCAGCGCCACGGCGCCCGGCCCCGGCGAGGGGCC
>NZ_JEMA01000356.1 GCF_001589285.1 Sorangium cellulosum
CCCGGGCCGTGCGCACGCGGAGGAGATCGCCGTACGGCGTGCCCCCGGCGGCGGGCGGAGGGCTCAGCCGGGAGGCCGAGGGCGCGGCGGGCCCGGCGGTCGCGGCGGGCGCGCGGCGCTCGTCCTCGTCGTCGAGCGCGATCCCGGCCGTCCCGAGGAGCTGGAGCGCGTAGCGGCCGCGCAGCGCCGGCTCGTCGTCCGGATCGCGCCCCTTCACGGCGGCCGCGATGGCGTCGGCCGCGCGCGCGGCCTCGACGTAGCGGAAGGCCCCGGCGGCGCTGAAGGCGCGGCGCACGAGCGCCGCGAGCGCGATGTCGTCCGCGACGCGCGCGAGCGACGCGTCGCCGCGGGCGACAGGCGCGACGCCGGCCATGAACGGCGCGAGCGGATCGCGCGGAAAGAGCTGGACCGCGCCGCCGCCGCCGGCGCGCGCGTGGACGAGGTGGTCGTACCCGAGGGCCTCGCCGAGCGCGAGGAGCAGCGCCTCGGTCCCGAGGGGCCCCGGGGGCGGCAGCGGCGCGGCGCGGATCCAGACGGCGTCCGCCGCACCGCCGCGGCGCGCGTCGCCGGCGGCCTCCGCGCCCGCCTCCACGATGACCGCGATGCCCGGCCTCGGCCCGCCGCGCCTGTCGAGGTCGCGGAGCAGGAGCGCCCACGGGTCGCCGGCGTCCCGGGAGGNGGAGCAGGAGCGCCCACGGGTCGCCGGCGTCCCGGGAGGCGCGGGCCTCGACGTAGCCCAGGGCGAGCTCGCGCGGCGCGCGGCCTTCAGCGACGGCCGCGGCGAGGGCGCGCTCGCACGGATCGAGGTGCGCCGGATCGCAGCGCGACGCGCCCGAGGGCGCTGCGCCCGGCGGGCCGGCGCCGCCGCAGCCCGCGGCGAGGAGCCCGAGGAGGAGCGCCGAGCAGCGCGAGAGAGCGCGCGACGAGGAACCCACGCGATCGTGCAGCATGACGAGCGCGCGACCTACCACGAAGACGGCGGGCTGGCTGCGCTCGTCTCGTGGACGGGATGAGGTCGGCTGCCTCGCCGGGTTGCGAGTGCGCAGGCGAGCCAATCATCGCGCCGCCGCTGGGGTCATCGCGAACATCGAGCGCAATCCGAACGAGATCTGACGGTCTCTGGAGGAGGGGAGTCCCGCGCTCGAACCGGCCAGCCACGGTCTTCCTGCCCCTGGGACGCCGTGCTACTCCCGCCGTATGCGACGGGCTCCGGAGCGACGAGGTGCCGGTGGCGAGGGGGGCGGCGGGGGCGCCGGTTGCGCGGCGCGCGGCGCCGTCGCGGCGCTCGGCCTCGTGTCCCTCTCGCTCGCGGCGTGCAGCCAGGGCGACGAGGGCGTCTATGCCGGGACGACCGCGCGCGTCGGCAAGGACGCGACGACGATCTACATCAACAACGGCAGCGAGCCGGAGTACGTCGATCCGGGAAAGTCGAACGACTCGGCGAGCTCCACGCTGATTCAGCAGCTCTTCGAGGGGCTGACCTCCTATAGCGCCGGCGACCTTCGCCCGGTGCAGGGGGTGGCGACGC
>NZ_JEMA01000357.1 GCF_001589285.1 Sorangium cellulosum
CGCTCCGCCCACGAGCGCCGCGGCGCGGCCCGCCGAGCGCCCGCAGCCGGGCCCGGCAGCGCGCCCGGAGCCGCGTCGAGACAACGAGATCAGCGACTTCGGCGGGCGGCGCTGAGCGAGGCGCGCGCGACGCCGATCAACAGCCCGCGGGCCCTGTCGTGGTCCGCCTGGAGGAGAGTACGGGACGAATGAAACGTCATCAGCGATGCATCGCACGCCGCGCCGGCCTGGGGCTGTGCGCGGCGTTGATCTCCGGGGTGCTCCCCGCGTGGGCGGAGCCGAGCGCCGCCGAGAAGGCCGCGGCAGAGGCGCTCTTCGACGCGGCGCTCGATCTGATGAAGAAAGGGCGCAACGAGGAGGCGTGCCCGAGGCTGGAGCAGAGTCACCGCATCGATCCGGGGATAGGCACGCTCCTCTACCTCGCCGAGTGTTACGAGAAGACCGGCCGCACCGCGAGCGCCTGGGCGACGTTCCGGCAGGCGATGTCGGAGTCGCAGGCCGCCGGGCAGGCCGACCGCGCCCGCAAGGCGCAGGCGCGCGCGGCCCGGCTGGAGCCGGGCCTGTCGAAGCTGACCATCGACGTCGCGCCGGAGGCGCTGGCCATCGAGGGGCTCTCGGTGAGCGTCGCCGGCAAGGCCCTCGAGCGGCCGCTGTTCGGGATCGCGATCCCCCGGGATCCGGGCGAGATCGCGATCGAGGCGAGCGCCCCGGGCCACGAGACATGGAAGACGACCGTGAAGCTCGGGGCCACCAGCGCCGCGGAGAGCGTCAAGATACCGCCGCTCAAGCCGCTCAGCGCGGCGTCGAGCGAGCCCGGCGCGCCGGCGCCCAGCGCCGCGGAGGGCCCNGGCGTCGAGCGAGCCCGGCGCGCCGGCGCCCAGCGCCGCGGAGGGCCCCG
>NZ_JEMA01000358.1 GCF_001589285.1 Sorangium cellulosum
CTCACTCGCCGCCCGCCGGCGCGGTGGCCTCCGGCCGGCCGAGCAGCGCGTCCAGCTCGGCCTCGCCCCGGTCCTCGGCCGCCTTGCCCCGGCGGCGGCGCAGCCACTCGGCCGCGTCGTCGAAGAGCGAGTAGGCCACCGGCACCGCGAGCAGCGTGAGGACGAGCGAGAGCGACTGCCCGCCGAGCACGATCGCCCCCGTCGTCCGGTTCTGGCCCGAGCCGACGCCGTGCGAGAGCACGAGCGGGATCATGCCGGCGACGAACGCGATCGTCGTCATCAGGATCGGCCGGAGCCGGTCCTTGTTCGCCTGGAGGATCGCCTGGAGCCGCGGCATCCCCTCCGCCCGCAGGTGGTTCGTGTGGTCGATCTGGAGGATCGCGTTCTTCTTCACCACGCCGAAGAGGACGAGGAGGCCGAGCCCGGAGAACAGGTTCAGCGACTGGCCGAAGAGCTTCAGCGAGATCAGCGCGAACGGGACCGTGAGCGGCAGCGACAGCAGGATGGTCACCGGGTGCAGCCACGACTCGAACTGCGCCGCGAGGATCAGGTACATGAACACGAACGCCAGGCCGATGACGACGACGAAGCTCGTCGCCGTGCTCGCCGTGTTCTTCGAGCTCCCCACCGCCTGCGTGGAGTAGCCCGCCGGCATCCGCTGCTCGGCGATGATCCTGTCGAGCGCCGCCTGCACCGCCGTGTCGCCGACGCCGGGGGCGGAGTTCGCGCTGATCGTGATCTGCCGGCGCCGGCCGAGGCGGCCGATCGAGGAGGGCCCGCTGTCGGGCTCCATCGCGACAACGCTGTGGAGCGGGACGGCGCCGTACTTGGACGAGGGCACGGTGAGGAACGCGAGGCTCTCCGCGTCGGCGCGGTATCTCGCGTCGGCGCGCATGCGGACGTCGTACTGCTCGCCCGCCTCCGAGTACGTCGAGACCTTGAGCCCGCCGACGAAGAGCTGGAGCGCGCCGGCCACGTCGGCCACCTGGACGCCGAGATCCGCGGCGCGATCGCGATCGATGGTGGCGCGGAGCTCGGGCTTGCCCACGACGAGGCTGTTGTCGACGTCCACCGCGCCGGGGACCTTCCGCAGCGCGTCGGTGATGCGCGCCGCGTACTCCGCCAGGCAGTCGAGATCCGGGCCCTGGAGCGCCACCTGGATCCGCCCCGTCGACTGGCCGCCGGACGAGATCGCCTGCACCTCGCCGGCCGTGACGCGCAGCTCGGGCGGCAGCTTCGCGAGGACCTCCTCGCGCGCCCTCTGCATGATCTGGAGCTGCCCGAGCTCGCGCTGCTCCGGGTCGACGAGCATCACGTAGATCTTGGCGACGTTCGCTGCCTGCTGCTCCCCCTCCCCCACCGTCATCAGCGTGCTTGTGACGCCCGGGAGCCGGCGCACGTCGTCGGCGATCCGCTCGGCGACGAGGCGCGTCGAGGTGAGGCTCGTGCCCTCGGGCGCGCGCATCGTGATCTCGAACTGCGCCTGATCGTCCTCCGGGAGGAAGCCGGCGGGCAGCGTCCTGGCGACGGGGAGGCACGAGCCGAGCGCGGCCGCGGAGGCGACGACGACAACCCAGCGGCGCCGCATCACCCACGCGAGCGCGGCCATGTAGGCGCGCTCGACCGGCCGGTAGAAGACGTCGACGGCGCGCTCCAGGACCGAGGGCGCCGCGCCCTCGCCGTGGCGCCGGTGCCCCGAGAGCCACCGCGCGGCGAGCGAGGGGGTGAGCGAGAAGCTGACGATCAGCGAGACGCCGATGGCGAACGCCATCGTGAGGCCGAAGCTCTTGAGGAAGCGCCCCACCATGCCGGGCATGAACGCGACAGGGATGAAGACCGCCATGAGCGAGAGCGTCGTCGCGAGCACCGCCATGCCGATCTCCCGGGTCGCCAGGACGGCGGCCGGGAACGGCTTCATGCCCTTCTCGTCGATGTAACGGACGATGTTCTCGAGCACGACGATGGCGTCGTCGATCACGATGCCGACGGCGAGCGCGAGCGCGAGGAGCGTGAGGAAGTTGAGCGTGAAGCCGGCGATCCACATCACCGCGAACGTCCCGATGACCGAGATCGGGATCGCGAGCGCGGCGATGAGCGTGCTGCGGGCGTTGCCGAGGAAGAGGAGCACCACCACGGCGGCGAGGAGGGCGCCGAGCACGAGGTGCTCCTTCACGGCGGCGATGCCCGTGCGGATGACCCGCGAGCCGTCGCGCACGACCTCGATCTTCGTCCCCTCGGGCAGCGCGCGCTGCACCTCGGCGAGGCGCGACCTCACCTCGTCGACGACGGCGACGGTGTTCTGGCCCGATTGTTTAACCACCGAGAGGAGGACGGTGCGCCTCCGGTCGAGCTGGGCCCACGTCTTCTCCTCCGCGCGATCGTCCTCGACGCGGGCGACGTCCGAGAGGCGCACGGCGCCCCCGTCCTTCTCCCGCAGCACGACGCGGCCGAGGGCCTCGGGCGAGTCGACGCGCCCCATCACGCGCAGCGTGAGGTCCTCGGGGCCGGTCTCGACGCTGCCGCCCGGGGTCATCAGGTTCTGCGCCGCGACGGCGCGCTGGACCTCGGCCGCGGTGATCCCCTGCGCCCGCAGGGCGATCGGGTCGAGCCAGACGTTGAGCTGCCGGTTCTGCGCGCCGATCAGGGTGACCTGACCGACGCCGGAGATGCCCTCGATCTGCCGGCGCACCTGCTTGTCGGCGATCTCGCTGAGCTCGCGGATCGGCATGTCCGACTCCACGGACACGAGCAGGACAGGGGCCGCGCCGAGGTCGATCCGGCTCACGATCGGCGGGTCGATGCCCTTGGGCAGGCTGGGCAGGACGGCGTTGATCTTGTCGCGCACCTCCTGGGCGGCGACGTCGGCGTCCTTCTCGAGCTCGAAGCCGACGATGACCTGGCTGACGCCCTGGGTCGACGTCGAGCGGAGCTCCTCGATGCCGCTGATTGTGTTCACCGCGCCCTCGATCCGGTCGGAGATCTCGGCCTCGACCTCCTCGGGCGCGGCGCCGTCGAGGCGCGTCGTGACGACGACGTACGGGACGTCGATGTCGGGGAACTGGTCGAGGCCGAGCCGGGTGTACCCGGCGGCGCCCACGACCACGATGATCAGCATGAGGACCGACGCGAAGACCGGCCTCTTGACGCAGACGCGAGCGAGCCACTGCATGACGACCTCACTCCACGGCTTGGCCGTTCTGGAGCGCCTCGGACGGTTGGATCACGATCGCCTCGCCGGCGCGGACGCCGCGGAGGACGGCGACGGCGTCGCCCTTCTCCGGGCCGAGCTGCACGACGCGCTCCTCGAGCCGGCGATCGACGACGGCGAACAGGTGCGCGCGCCCGTCTCGCGGGACGACGGCGGACCTCGGCACGACAAGGCTGGGGGCCTCCCCTGTCGCGAGCGCGATCGACGCGAACATGCCCGGCCGCAGCGCGCCGTCGGGGTCGTGCACCTCGGCCTCGGCGATGAGGTCGCGCGTCGTCTCGCGGACCGCCCCGCCGATCCAGCGCACCGTGCCCGCGAACGAGCGCCCCGGGTACGCCGGGACCGTGAACGTCAGCGCGCCGCCGGGCCTGACGGCCGCGAGGCTCGCCTCGGGCACGCTGAACGAGAGGCGCGGCGCGCCCTTCGAGACGAGCGCGACGACCGGCGAGTCGTGGCGGACGTACTCGCCGACGTCGACGAAGCGCTCGGTGACCGTGCCGTCGAACGGCGCGCGGATCTGGCCGTCGCCGACGCTCTGCGAGGCGGCGCGGGCGCGGGCGGCGGCGGCGGCGACCGAGAGCGGGGCGCTCCGGCACTGGTCGGCGATCCGGTCGTGCTCGGCCCGGGAGACAGCGCCGCTCTCGAGCAGCGCCCTTGTGCGATCGCACTCGCGCCTCGCCGTCTCCTCCTGCGCGCGGGTGAGCGCGGCGTTGGCCTGCGCCTCGGCGGCGGTGAGCGCCGCGGCGCGGACGTCGAGGCGCGCGAGCAGGTCGCCCTTCTTCACCTCCGCGCCGCGCTCGACGAAGGTCTCGAGCACGCGGCCGGCCGCGTTGGCGGCCAGGTCGGTCTGCTGATCCCCGCGCAGCGTGCCGGTGAGCGCGAGGCTGCGCGGCATGGGCGCCTCGCGCGCCGGCGCTGTCTCGACGCGGACGGGCGGCGCGGCCGCCTCTGTCGCGCCGGGGGCGTCGGAGGCGCTGGCCTTTGTCGCGCAGCCCGACGCGGCGGCGGCGAGCGCGACGAGGAGGAGGAGGCTTCCGGCGCGGCTGGACGTCGTGGTGGTGCTCAAGGATCCCTCGGGGCGGAGTCGGTCACGGACGCGCGGGGCTCGCCCGCGGGGCGCGCGGGCACCTCGGCCATCGCAACCGATAGTTGCAATCGGGTATAACACGGCCGAAGGTGACCGCAACATCCAGTTGCGGTGATCGCAACGAATAGGTGCGATATCCCCCGTCACGAAATTGCGCTGGCGCGTGCCGCGTGACGGCACTTCAATGACGGCCGATGCAGGCGACGACGGCGAAGCGGACGGCGAAGCGGGGCTCCGCGAAGAAGCGCGCGCTCGTGCGCGGCGAGCCGGTCGTGCGCGGCATCCTCGCCGCGGCGCTGGAGGAGCTCGCGAGCGCGGGCTACCGCGCGCTGCGGATCGAGGACGTGGCGACGCGCGCGGGGGTCAACAAGACAACCGTCTACCGGCGCTGGCCGACGAAGGAGGAGCTGGTGCGCGCCGCGCTGCTGTCGGTCACGGACGAGAAGATCGTCCCCCCGGACACGGGCTCCCTCCGCGGGGATCTCCTGGCGTTCGGGCGCGCGATCGTCGAGATCCAGACGTCACCGGTGGGGCAGAGCCTCTTCCACGTGTTCCTCGCGGAGGGGCCCGACTCGGAGCTCATGGCGATCGCGCGCTCGCTGCGCGCCGTCCAGGAGGCGGGGGTGCGGGCGATCATCGAGGCCGCCGTCGCGCGCGGCGAGCTCGCGCCGGGCGCCGATCCGATGCTCCCGTGCGAGCTGCTCGCCGCCTACCTCAAGCACAAGATGATCGCGGATCGCGCGAGCGTCGACGACGCCAAGCTCGCCCGCGTCGTCGACGTGATCCTCCTCGGGGTGCTGCACCCGGAGCGGCGGGGCGCGATCTGAGCCGCCGCCGCGCCGGTCCGCGCGCGCGGGCGGCTCGGACCGACTCGAGAGCGCGCGGAGCAGCGGGACGCAGGCGGCGAGCAGCGGCAGCGAGACAGCCGACCCGAGCGCGAGCGCGAAGACGAAGCGGGCGGGGGTGGGGAACGAGGCCCGGTGGTGGAAGGGCGCGACGAGGCGCAGGCCGCGCGGCGAGGTAGGCCTCGCCGCGCGGCGAGGCTCAGGACGCGCGGCCGGCCCGCGCGGCGGGCGCGGCGCTGCCCTTGCGGCGGCGCCGCAGGATCAGCGCGAGGCCGACGGCGAGCCCCCAGGCGGCCCTGGAGCTCGGGGCGTCGCTCATCCGGCAGTCGCAGCCGCCCACGAACTCCGGGTCGACCGCCACGTCCTGACCTCCTTCGCCGCCCATGCCGCCGCTGCCGCCCGCGCCACCGTCGCCGCCCGCGCCGCCTTCGCCGCCCGCGCCGCCGGCCCCTGTCTCGTCGCAGGCGTCGCCGATGCCGTCGCCATCCTCGTCCGCCTGATCCCGGTTGGCGTCCTCGGGGCAGCTGTCGCAGACGTCGCCGACGCCATCCCCGTCCGCGTCGGCCTGGTCGGCGTTCGCCAGGGCGGGGCAGTTGTCCTCCGGGTCGACGGTGCCGTCGAGGTCGCGATCGAACGTCGGGTCGCAGACGTCGCCGATGCCGTTGTCGTTCGCGTCTTCCTGCTCGGGGTTCGCCCAGTCGACGCAGTTGTCGCAGGCGTCGCCGACGCCGTCGCCGTCGGCGTCCTCCTGCGCGGCGTTGGCGTGCAGCGGGCAGTTGTCGCCGTCGCTCACGCCGTCGTTGTCCGCATCGGAGTCGCAGACGTCGCCGTCGCCGTCGCCGTCGACGTCCTCCTGCAGCGGGTTGGCGACCAGGAAGCAGTTGTCCTCGGCGTTCGGCACCCCGTCGGCGTCGGGATCGCCGTCCGGGTCGCAGACGTCGCCGAGGCCGTCGCCGTCGGCGTCCTCCTGCAACGGGTTGGCGAGCAGCAGGCAGTTGTCGACGTCATCCAGCACGAGATCGCCGTCGGAGTCGCCGTCGCAGGCATTCCCGTCGCCGTCTCCGTCGACGTCCTGCTGATCGGCGTTCGCGACGAGCGGGCAGTTGTCGTCGGCGTCCCCCACGCCGTCGTTGTCGCTGTCGGGGTCGCGGTAGTTCGGCAGGCCGTCGCCGTCCGAGTCGATGGGCGGCGTGCCGATGTCGGCGTCGCCTGCCTCGTCGATGTCGAGCACCCCGTCATCATCGCTGTCGTTGTCGCGCGCGTCGATGATCCCGTCCCCATCCGTGTCGTTCGCCGGATCCTCCGGGTCGTTCGGGTTCGCCACCTCGGCGTAGTCCGCGATGGTGTCCCCGTCGTGGTCGATGCTCCGCGTGTCGGTCTCGAGCGCGGTCTCCTGGAGGTCCGTCAGCCCGTCGCCGTCGTCGTCATCGTCGCAGACGTCGCCGAGGGCGTCCGCGTTCGGGCCGTTCCTGTCGGTGTTCGTCTGGTTGGTGTTGACGACGAACGGACAGTTGTCGTCCACGTCGGCGACCATATCGTTGTCGTCGTCGTCGTCGCACGCGTCGCCGAGCTCGTCACGCTCGTTGTTCGCCTGGTCGGTGTTGGCGGTGAACTGGCAGTTGTCGGCGACGTCGAGCACCGTGTCGTTGTCGTCGTCCGGATCACACGCGTCGCCGAGCGCGTCGCCGTCGTTGTTGGCCTGGTCGGTGTTCGCGGCCATCGGGCAGTTGTCGGCGGCGTCGAGCACCGTGTCGTTGTCGTCGTCGTCGTCGCACGCATCGCCGGTCTCATCGCGCTCGTTGTTCGCCTGGTCGGTGTTGGCGGTGAACTGGCAGTTGTCGGCGACGTCGAGCACCGTGTCGTTGTCGTCGTCCGGATCACACGCGTCGCCGAGCGCGTCGCCGTCGTTGTTGGCCTGGTCGGTGTTCGCGGCCATCGGGCAGTTGTCGGCGGCGTCGAGCACCGTGTCGTTGTCGTCGTCGTCGTCGCACGCATCGCCGGTCTCATCGCGCTCGTTGTTCGCCTGGTCGGTGTTGGCGGTGAACTGGCAGTTGTCGGCGACGTCGAGCACCGTGTCGTTGTCGTCGTCCGGATCGCACGTGTCGCCGAGCGTGTCGCCGTCGTTGTTGGCCTGGTCGGCGTTGGCCGCCGTCGGGCAGTTGTCGACCGCATCGAGGATGCCGTCGCCGTCATCGTCATCGTCGCAGACATCGCCCCTGGCATCGTCGTCGGTGTCTGTCTGGATCGTGTTCGAGGCGAACGGGCAGTTGTCGACCGCATCGAGGATGCCGTCGTTGTCGTCGTCCGGATCGCACGCGTCGCCCTGCGTGTCGCCCTCGTTGTTGGCCTGGTCGGCATTCGAGGCGAACGGGCAGTTGTCGCCGATATCGAGCACGCCGTCGTTGTCGTCGTCCGCGTCGCAGGAGTCGCCGATCCCATCCATCTCGTTGTCGGCCTGGCTGCGGTTCGACACCGTGGGGCAGTTGTCGTCAACATCGGCCACTGTGTCGTTATCGTCGTCGGGATCGCAGGCGTCGCCGATGCCGTCCATCTCGTTGTCGGCCTGGTCGGCGTTCGGCGTGCGGTCGCAGTTGTCGCACCGGTCTCCCCGCCTGTCGCCGTCGGCGTCCTGCTGATCGGGGTTGGAGATCGAGGGGCAGTTGTCGCAGACGTTCCCGAACCCGTCGGGACCGTCCGTGTCGGTGTCCGCCTGGTCGAAGTTGAACGTCAGCGGGCAGTTGTCGAGGTTGTCGGCGTGCCCGTCGTTGTCGTCGTCGGGGTCGCAGACGTCCCCGATGCCGTCGAGATCCGAGTCGAGCTGGTTCGCGTTCGCGAGCTGAGGGCAGTTGTCGGCGTTGTTCGGGTGCGTGTCGTTGTCGATGTCGGGATCGCAGGCGTCGCCCAGGCTGTCGCCGTCGGTGTCCACCTGGCCCGAGTTGGCGACGATCGGGCAGTTGTCGTCGGGGTCGGTCACGCCGTCGTTGTCGTCGTCGGTGTCGCAGACGTCGCCGATGGCATCGCCGTCGATGTCGGCTTGGTCGCTGTTCGCCTGGAGCGGGCAGTTGTCGAGGTTGTCCGGATCTCCATCGTTGTCGTCGTCGCTGTCGCAGGCGTCGCCATTCCCGTCTTCGTCCGTGTCGACCTGGCTCTGGTTCGCGGTGCCCTGGCAGTTGTCACACGCGTTGCCGACGCCGTCCGTGTCGGTGTCCGACTGGGACTGGTTGGTGTCTTCCGGACAGTTGTCGCAGGCGTCGCCGATGGTGTCGTCGTCGCTGTTCTCCTGATCAGGGTTGTAGGCCAGCGGACAGCTATCGACCGTGTCTTCCACCTCGTCGTTGTCATCGTCCAGATCGCAGGCGTCTCCGAGGCTGTCGCCGTCGGTGTTTCTCTGGTCGTCGTTCCTGACCTCCGGGCAGTTGTCACACGCGTTACCGTACCTGTCGCGATCGGTGTTCTCCTGATCGAAGTTCGCGACACCGGGGCAGTTGTCCAGCGCGTTGACGACCCCGTCGCCGTCGGTGTCGTTGACCTGCGCGTGGGCGACCCCCGCGCAGAACATGATGGCAGAGATCACCTGGAGCAGGAGCCCGACGCGGAACCGGCGGGCGCGCGGGAGCGGCATCGAGGCCGGATGGCGCGGACGGGGCGGTGCGGGCGATGCCGATCGACGCATGGCAAGTCCTCCGGAAGACCACGCGCGCTCCGGAAACCCCCGGCCGGTGCTCTCCCTCGTCGCTGAGTTCTTCCGGGCCAGCACCCGGTCTTGTCATTGTAGCCCGGGTTGTTCGCGCTTGGGAACGTCGCCCGTCGGCGGGCGGAGCTACGGCGGGCACATGTCGACGGACGCGTCCGTGCAATCGTCGTCGCTGTCGCACACGCAGTCGCCGTCGATGCAGATCCCGAAGCCGTTGCACTGCGAGTGTTCCGTGCACACGAACGGGAACTGACAGTACATGGCCCCGTTCGCGGCCCTCCCGCTGCACTCGGCTCCCGCTGCGCCGCAGTCCCCGCCGGCCGTGCAGGTCCTGACGCAGGCCATCCGGCCGCCGACCGGCAGGCAGTCGTTGTCGGGTGACGACCCCGCTGTCGCGCAGTCCGCCTTGCTGCTGCACTGCGGCGCAACGCACATTCCGGCGTCGTCGCAGGTCCAGTTCTTCGGGTACGCGCCGCCGGCGCAATCCGGCATTCCAACCGGACAGCAATCCGCGGCCACGTCACAGCGCTTCGCGCAATAGCGCTTCCGCGGCTCCTCTCCCCCCGCGCCGCCCTGGCCTCCCGCGCCGCCCTGGCCTCCCGCGCCGCCCTGGCCTCCCGCGCCGCCCTGGCTCCCCGCGCCGCCCTGGCTCCCCGCGCCGCCCTGGCCTCCCGCGCCACCGCCGCCGGAGGCGTCGCCCCCGCTGGTGGCGCTGCTCCCGCCCTCCGCACCGGCGCCACCCTGGCCGCCCGCGCCGCCCGTGTACGCGCCCGATGCGCCTGCGTCCTCCGCACCGCACGCCGGGCCGAGCACGCCCGCCGCGAGGACGACGCCAGCCAGCGCAAACCCCACCCTCTTCATCGCGATCGGCTCCTCGGGGCGGCTGCGCGCTCCGGCATGGTTCTACGTACACCGCCGCCGCGACGCGCCGCAAGGCCTGTGTGGTGCTCTGCGGGAATCGCCGCGCGGAGCGCGCTCGGCGCGACGCGCGCCCTGCCGGGTACCGCCGGGCGCGCTGTTTCTTTCCGTTTCTGTTATCGTGCCTCACGACGAGCGGCGCGAACGGGGCGAACCGTCGATCGTGCGACGTCGTGCGGCGTCCGAGCTGCGGCTCGGCGGCGCGCCGGAGCGCCGCCCTCTAGATGCGGAGAGAGAACAGCGTGCGTGAACGATCCTTCATCCCCCGGATGAGCCGCTGCGCTCGTCTCCGCCGCCCCCGTCCTGCGCTGCTCCTGACGCTCCTCCCGCTCGCCGCGGCCGCGTTGCCGGCCTGCTCCGATGACGGCGCCGCGCCGGCGCGCGCCGCCGCGCGCACCGCGACGGTCGAAGCGCGCGCGCGCGTCCACGCGCTCCGCGCCATGTTTCCGCGGGCCCTCGGCCAGGCGCCGGCCGGGTCCCCCCTCGGCGAGACCAGCGCCTTGCCCCGGACGGCCAGCGTCACGCTGCCGAGCCACGCCGCCGCGGGCGTGCGCCTTCGCGACGAGGCCTCCGGCCTGGCCGTGACCTTCTCGCTCGAAGGGGCGCGCGACGTCGCGGCCGCCACCGTCGATGGCGTCACGCTGTATCGCCAGGCGCTCGTCGCCGGCGGCGCCTTCGCGGATGTCCTGCACCGCGTCCATCCAGCCGGGACCGAGGACTTCGTCTATTTCGAGCGCGAGCCGCCCCGCAGGGCGCTCCGCTACCGCGTCGATGTCACGATGGCGGCGGGGCTGCGGCTGGTCGAGAACACGCTCGAGTTCCTCGACGCGGGCGGCGCGCCTCGCCTGCGCGTCGCGCCGCCGTACCTCGTCGACGCGGAGGGCGCGCGGCACGACGCGGCGCTCTCGGTGGAAGGGTGCGCGGTCGACACGAGCCCGCGCGCGCCCTGGGGGCGCCCGCCCGCGGCCCCCGGCGCCTCCACGTGCACGGTCACGGTGGGCTGGGACTCCGCCGCGGTGCGGTATCCGGCGCTGGTCGATCCCCTCTGGATGTCGACGAGCAACGCCATGACCGACGCGCGCGCGCGGCACACCGCGGTCGACATGGCGCCCGGCGCGCCGGCGAGCCGGGTGCTCATCGCGGGCGGCTTCATGACGGACGGCGCGGCGCTTCGCTCGGCCGAGATCTACGAGCCCCTGAGCCGCACCTTCGCGAGGACGGGCTCGCTGCGGGCGGCCCGAGGCGCCCACACGGCCACGGCCCTCGGCGCGATCACGCCGTCCGGCGACGACGTCCCCGTGCTGATCGCGGGCGGCGCCGGCAGCGAGGGCGGGACGCCGCTCGGCACCCTGGAGGTCTACGACCCCGCCACCGGGGAGTTCTCCACCGATCCGGCCTCGATGAGCCAGCCGCGGTTCAACCACACGGCCACGCTCATCGCCAATCGGACGGTCCTGATCGCCGGCGGCATCGCGCCGCCGCTCAACCAGCCGACGAGCAGCGCGCTCGTCTACACCTTCACCGACCTCGGGGACACCGCGCTCGTGCCGACCGAGAACCAGATGGGCCTGTCGCGGCACGCCCACGCCGCCGCGCGGCTCAGCACCGGCGATGTCCTCCTGTGCGGCGGCTTCGTGCTCACCGGCGCTGCCCTCTCGACGGCCGAGATCTACAACGCGGCGGCGCGCTCGTTCGGCCCCGTGGTCGCGGGCCCGTCGTCGAGGCCCCAGATGTCGGCGCTGCGGGGGTTCCACGCCGCGACCGTGCTCGACTCGGGGGACGTGCTGATCACCGGCGGCACGAACCAGCTGCTCGGCGGCCTCTACACGAACGCGGTCGACCTCTACGTCGACGGCTCGAGCGACCCGTCGCGCCGGGGCTTCGCCGCGCTGCCGAGGTACACCGCGATGAACCGGGCGCGCGCGAACCACACGACGACGCTGCTGCCCACGGGAGAGGTGGTGATCGCCGGCGGCTACAACGGGCTGGCCACGCTCGGCGCCACGGAGATGTACAACCCGACGTCGAGGCGGTTCACCCTGCTCGACGTGCCCGAGCCGATGGCGGCGCGGCGTGATCACACCGCCCTGCTCGTCAATGCAGGCCGCTCGGTCGACGCGGGCAGGGCCGTCCTCGTCGTGGGCGGCAGGGGACCGTCCGGCGCGCTCGCCGCCGACCAGGCGCTCGACACAGCGCAGGTCCTCCTGAAGGACAACGGCGAGCCCTGCAGCATGGGCGGCGAGTGCCTCTCGGGCCACTGCACCGAGGGCGTCTGCTGCAACGTCGCATGCACCGAGGAGTGCTTCTCGTGCACGGCGGAGGGGAAAGGGACCGGCGGGGATGGGTTGTGCGGCTTCGCCAGGGAAGGGACGCCGCTGCCCCAGCGGTGCATCCCCGGCGACGAGATCGAGGTGCACAACCGATGCGACGGCAACGGCCGCGCCAGGCCGGACGAGGAGACGAAGGACTGCAATCCGGGAACCTGCGACAAGGACGGCGTCGCCTGCTCGCCGTACTGCAATGAAGAGCAACCGTGCTCCGAGACGGGCTGGTGCGACTTCACCGCGACAGGCGACGCCAGCGGCGCGGGCGGCGCGGGCGG
>NZ_JEMA01000359.1 GCF_001589285.1 Sorangium cellulosum
GGCGGCGGGGGCGGCGCGGACGCCGAGCTGCCCAACATCGTCACGATCGTGGCCGACGATCTCGGCTTCTCGGACCTCGGCGCGTTCGGCGGCGAGATCAGCACCCCGAACCTCGACACGCTCGCCGCCGAGGGCCGCATCCTCACCGGGCACCGCTCCGGATCGCTCTGCGCGCCGACCCGCGCGATGCTGATCTCCGGCACCGACAGCCACGCCGTCGGGCTGGGCCGCATGGGCGGTGGCACCGGACCGCAAGCAGGGCAGCCCGGCTACGAGGGCCACCTGACCGACAACGCCCTGTCCGTCGCCGAGCTCCTGAAAGACGCCGGCTACCATACGTACATCGCCGGCAAGTGGCACCTCGGCGACGCGGAGGAACAGAGCCCACCGGCGCGCGGCTTCGAGAGATCGTACGTCCTCCTCGGCGGCGTGGCGGCGTTCTTCAACGAGTACGCCGACCCGCCGACGGCCGCGCAGACGCAGCTCTATCGCGAGGACGGCGTGTACACGCAGCCGCCGCGCGACTTCTATGCGACCGAGCTCTACACGGACAAGCTCATCCAGTACATCGAGAGCAACCGCGCCGACGGCAAGCCGTTCTTCGCGTTCGCGACGTACACGACGCCGCACTGGCCGCTTCAGGCGCCGCCCGCGTACATCGACAGGTACCGCGGCCGCTACGACGCGGGCCACGACGCCATCCGCGAGCAGCGCCTCGCGCGGCTCAAGAGCCGCGGCATCATCCCCGAGTCGTTCACGCCCAACCCCCGCTTGCCGAGCGACGGCAGCAACCCGAAGACATGGGAACAGCTCACGCCCGAGGAGAGGATCTACGAAGCGCGGCGCATGGAAATCTACGCCGCCATGGTCGAGAACCTCGACGCCAACGTCGGCAGGTTGATCCAGTACCTCAAGCGCGTCGGCGAGTACGAGAACACCTTCATCTTCTTCCAGTCCGACAACGGCGCGGAAGGTGGCAATCGCGAGGGCTTCGCCGCCAACGACCCGAGCCGCTCCGGGCCGGTGGTGAACACGCTCGAGAACCTGGGTCGACCGGGCTCGTACATCGGCGTCGGACCCCGCTGGGCCGAGGTGAGCGCCACGCCGTTCCGGCTGTGGAAGAGCTACACGACCGAAGGCGGCGTCGCCGTTCCGGCCATCGCCCGGCTTCCGGGACAGCACCACGCCAGGTCGCAGTTCGACGGGACCACGCACGTCGTCGATTTCCTGCCGACCGTTCTCGAGCTGGCCGGCGTGCCCACCCCGGGGAGCACCTACAAGGGCAGGGCGGTCGCGCCGATCAGCGGGCACTCGATCCTGCCGGTGCTCGAGGATCGGGCGACCGGCGTGCGCGCGCCCGGTGAGGCGTTGATCTGGGAGCACGGCAACCACCGCTACGTGATCCGCGACAACTGGAAGCTGCTGTGGCTCGGCGCGCCGTATGGCCCGACGCCGCGCGCCTGGACGCTGTACGATCTGGCCACCGACCGCGGCGAGATCAACGACGTGTCCGCGGCTCATCCGGACGTGGCGGCCGAGCTCTCCGCCGCGTGGGCGCAGTACGCCACCGACCGAAGGGTCATCCTCACCGAGTAACAGCGCGCCGCGCCGCGCGCGGGACGCGGGCGTCTCTGCACGACCCGCGTCTCGCGGCGGCGCTCGCCTCGCCTCCGCCCATGGCCAGCTCCCGAATCGCTCGCTCTTGGCCCCTCGTTGTCCTGATCCCAGCGCTCGCCGGGCTCGTTGTCTGGCGCGCGTCCACCGGCGCATCCTCCCTCACGCCGGCCGACGCCTCCACGGCGAGCGCTCCGGGGATGAAGCCCGGGGCGGCGCGCGGCGACGCCGCAGAGGCCCCGGCGGCTGCCGCAGCGCCGGTGAGCCCGTCGGAGCCGTCGCCGGCGCGTGCGGCGGCCGGCTTCGTCGGTAGCGACCGCTGCGCGCCGTGCCACGCCGAAGAGCACGCCGCCTGGAAGGGCTCGCAGCACGCCCGGGCCATGCAGCACGCGAGCGCCGCCACAGTGCTCGGGGACTTCGAGGGGGCGCGCCTCCAGTACGCCGGGAAGGTCCACCGCTTCGATCGCCAGGACGGCAAATACTGGGTCACCACGGACGGCCCCGATGGCCGGCTGCACCGCTATGAAGTGCTGTACACCTTCGGCGTCGAGCCGCTCCAGCAATACCTCGTTGCCGGCCCGGGCGGACGCCTGCAGGCGCTGCCGTTTGCGTGGGACGCGCGCCCCCGGGCGCGCGGCGGGCAGCGCTGGTACCACCTGCACGAGGGCGACAGCGTGCGCGCCGGCGACGTGCTGCACTGGACCGGCGCCAGCCAGAGCTGGAATCACATGTGCGCCGAGTGCCACTCGACGCACGTCACGAAAGGGTACGACGCGGCAGCGGACCGCTTCACCACCACCTGGTCCGAGATCAGCGTCGGGTGCGAAGGCTGCCACGGCGGCGGCGCGCGCCACATCGACTGGACCAGGGCCCCGACGCCGGACCCCTCGAAGGGCCTCGACGTGCGCTTCGACGAGCGCCGGAGCGCCACGTGGACACGGCTGTCGAGCGGCACAGCGCAGCGCGCCAGGAGCCCCTCGAGCGGCACCGAGAGCGCCACGTGCGCGTTCTGCCACAGCCGCCGCGAGACCCTCTCGCAGCCGCTCCAGCACGGCGCCCCGCTGCTCGACAGCGTCGCGCCCGAGCTGCTGACCGCGCCCCTCTACACGCCCGACGGCGTGATGAGCGACGAGGTCTTCACCTACGGCTCGTTCCAGCAGAGCAAGATGGCGCACGCCGGCGTGACGTGCAGCGACTGCCACGAGCCGCACGCCGGCCGTCTGCGCGCCGAGGGCAACGGCGTGTGCGCGTCCTGCCACGAACCGGCGCGCTTCGATGTCCCCGCGCATCACCACCACGCCGCGCCCGCGGGCGCCGCGCCCGCCGCTCCGCGCTGCGTCGACTGCCACATGCCGGCGCGCACGTACATGGGCGTCGACGTCCGTCACGATCACGGCTTCCGCGTGCCTCGGCCGGATCTCTCGGTCCGCCTCGGGATCCCGAACACATGCACCGACTGCCACGCGCAGAAGCCCGCGCGCTGGGCCGCCGACGCCGTGCAAGCCTGGCTCGGCCGCCCCGCGCGGGGCTACCAGACGACCGCCGAGGTCTTCGCTCGCGCGCGTGCCGCGCCCGGCGACCCGGCCGTCGCCGCCGAGCTCCAGCAGATCGCGACCGACAGCGCCGTCCCCGCCATCGCGCGCGCCACGGCGCTCGCCTCGCTGCGCGCCGCCCCGACGGCCGCGACGCTCGCCGTCGCCCGCGCCGCGCTCGCCGATCCCGACCCGCTGCTACGGCGCGCCGCGCTCGGCGCGCTGGAGAGCCACGACCCTCGCCGCATCGCGGCCGCCGCCGCGCCGCTCCTGGCCGATCCCGTGCGCGGCGTGCGCGTCGAGGCCGCGCGCGTGCTCGCGGGCGTCGACCTCGGCGCCTTGCCCGAGCGCGCCGCGCAGGACCTGGACGGCGCCTTGCGCGAGTACATCGCCACGCAAACCCTCCACGCCGATCGCGCCGAAGCCCAGAACAACCTCGGCCTCGTCTTCACCCGCACGGGCAAGCCGCGCGACGCCGAGCAGGCCTACCTCGCCGCGCTTCGCATCGAGCCAGGCTACGTCCCCACCTACGTGAACCTCGCCGACCTCTACCGCGAGCTCGATCGCGACGCGGACGGCGTCGCGCTGCTCCGGCGCGGCATCACCCGGCTCCCCGAGCAGGCCGAGCTGCTCCACGCGCTCGGCCTCGCCCTGGTCCGGCAAGGTCACCGAGACCAGGCGCTCGATCCGCTGAAGCGCGCCGCCGAGCTCGCGCCCGATCAACCTCGCTTCCAGATCGTCTACCAGGCCGCGCTGACCGCCTTGAGGCCATCCACCCCGGCTCCTCACGCGCAGCCTCCTCCCGGGCGGCCATGACAAGAAATGTTCATCGACACGGTAGAATCGATGTCGACGATCGGCGCCGCGGCGCGACACCGGCGTGCACGTCACGAGCGCGGTGCGCCGGATTCCTCGGGATCGCCGCGCTGCCGGGCGCCTCGTGGAGGGCGCGGGCAGGCTGATCCGTGACGGGGCGAGCCACGTCCAGCGCCGGCGGCTGCTAGGATGCGGCGCGCCCGGGCTGACGGCGCTCGTCTCGAGGTCATCCATGGTCATCGCGCGGCTCCTGGGTTGCGCGCTCGCGGCGGCGACGCTGGCGAGCTGCAGCGACCCCGATTCCATCATCGAAACCCGCTACGGTGCTTACGAGGGCGACGCCTATCCGGACAGGCGCCCGGAGATAACGATTCCGGACGGCGGAATGGGCGTTGTGACCGACAGCCTCTCCGACACGATCTCCCTCATCGCGCTCGCGACAGGGGAGCGGTTCGGCGTCCGCCCCGTGGGCCGCGATCCCGTGACGATCGATGGACCTCGCCGCGTGGCCGTGGACGCCGCGGGCGGCGCGCTCTACATCGCGCTGTCGTACCCTTCCCTCGACGAAGCGACAGGCCCGCACGCGGTGCACGGCGGGAGCGCGGTGGCCGGCTATGTCCAGAAGCTCGCGCTCGACGACCTGCGCATGCTCGGGCAGGTGCGCGTCGAGGCCAACCCGGGCGACATCGCGATCTCGGAGGACGGCGGGCGCGTTGTCGTCTCTCATTTCGATCTCAGGCGCGCGCTCGAGAACCCGGAGGACCTCGAGGCGGCTCGCTCATCGATCGCTGTCGTGGATCCCGGTGCGGTCCTGCCTCGCGGCTCGGCCGAGCCGACGCTCATCCCGGTCTGCAAGGCCGCGCACGGCATCGCCCTCTCGCGGCCGGACGGCGCCCGGGCCTACGTCGCCTGTTATGGCGATGACGCCCTCGCGATCGTCGACCTGACGGACCCGGACGCCGAGGTGAAGCTCGTCCCCGTCGGGCCGCCCCTGTCGGCCGGCGATCACGCGTCGTCCTACGGGCCCTATGCCGTCGTGATGTCGCCCGATCAGAAGACAATCGCCGTGAGCAACACCGAGAGCAGGGAGGTGCGCTTCTTCGATGTCGCGTCGGGGATGTTCGACGAGTCGAGGACGATCCTCACGATCGGCGCGCCCTACGTCGGCGCGTGGACCGCTGACGGGAGCGTCCTCTACGTACCGACCCAGGTGCCCGACACGATCGCGCGCATCGGCATGACCCCGGACGACAGCGACGCCTTCTCCCGGAACATCAGCGGCGAATGCCTCAGGCCGCACCTCGCGTCGCTCGACGAGGAGCACGGGCTGTTCATCGTCTGCGAGGGCGACCGGACCGTGACCCCGGGCAAGGTGCTCCGGCTCGATCCCGAGACGCTGGAGACGCGCAGCGAGGCCGAGGTGGGCCTCTATCCCGACGCGTTCGCGCGCGTCGCGGCCGGGGCGCGGTAGGCAAGGTGAATCGATTGCATGAGCCACATCTCCGCCGCGGCGTCGGGCGTATTCACGGAAGCGTCGGGTGGGCCGCTCACGAAGCAGCGGCCCACGCCGACAACCCACGGCGGACGCGCTCGAGATAACCACCCTCGCGCACGACTTCCTTGTATCCCGGCACCGCCCCGACCCACTCCCCCATGCGCACGTTCGGCGCGTCGGTGAGGTACATCGTGGGGAGCCCCAGGAGCGCGGGCCCATCCATGCCGGCGGTCGTGACGCCGAGCTGGCCGACGAGCCCGTGCGCTCGCCTCAGGTGCTCGAAGAACTGTAGCTGCGCCCGACGCATATCGAGTTGCCGGAAGGTGGGGTCTTTCCAGAAGAGGGTCATGTCGACCGCGCCCTCGGGGACCTGCCCGCCTCGAAAGGCGTCGCCCGTCAGCACAGGCACGAGCCCCGTGCGTTGAACGAGCTCCGTCAGCTCCAGGAGCTCGGCGAGCGTCGTGTTCCGGTGCGGGTGGTGGCTCCCCTCGCGGATCCAGAGCAGCACCTTCTTCCGGGGTGACCTTCCCGCCCGCGCCTCCGCCAGCCTGCGATCGACCCAGCCCGTCACCGACGCCGGAATCGGCACGTCCCCGAGGAACGCCGCGCGGAGCCTCCGCTGGGCGGAGGACGGCTCGGCTTTGAAGGCGCGCGCGACGATCTCGGTCGTCTGCTTCACCGCGCGCGGGCGCGAGCGGTAGGCCTGAAGGTGATCGCTCAGGCCTGCATCGCGGAGAAACGCCTCGGCCTGCGGTGTTCCGGCCTTGCCTGGCTCGATCTGGATGGCCGCGCCCGCGAGGGCGCCGGCCGCGGCGACGTACCACCCCTCGCCGAACGAGAAGCCGTTGTCCGTGTGGAACGTGTACGCGTGGTTTCGCTCCTCGATGATCCTGCGCGCCGCGCCGGCGGCGGCCTCGGCCCTGTGAGCTGCCGCGCGCGCCGCCCGTGCGACCCTTGGCCGCGGCGAGCCGGCCTCGAGCTCCGTGGCGCTGATCGCGGCCGCGCGGGCGGAGGCCTCCGCGCCGGTCACGATCGCCTCCGCGCGCCGCCAACCGTCGTCGCACGCCTCGCGCGTCGGCGCGCGCTGCGCGCTCAACGAGAGCTGGCCCGCTCCGTGAAGCGCGTCTTCCGCTCGCGCCGCGTGGGCCCTCGCCAGCGTCGAATGGGCGCCCCTCCTCGTCGCGGCGATTCGCTCGCTTCCACCGGCGAGCTCATGGTCCCGCAGGGCGGCGCGCTCCTGCGCGGCGGCGGCCAGCGCGCCGTCCGCCTGCTCGATGGCGCGCTCGAGCAGACGTCGGTGGCGCTCGCGCTGCCCCGGCGTGTGCAGCGTGGTGGCCAGGGCGAGCGCGGCGTCGAGGCAGCCGGCGGCGTCGCGCTCGAGGTGCTGCGCGGCGAGCGCCTCGGCGACTGCCGCCGCCAGGCACAGCGGCTCGGGTCCCTCGGTCGTCATGCTCAGAATCCGGGCAACCTGGCTTACCCGCTCGCCCTCGTCAACCAGGGAGGTGGCGAGGCGCTCCCGGGGGCGTGGTCAGTCCCCTGTGCGAGGAACCCCTCCGAGCCGAGGGCCGCACGCACGCCGGGCCCCGGCGCGCGCGCCTGACCACCCGGGATCAGTCGATGGTCAGGGACAGGGTCTGGCTGGCATGCGCGCCGTTCGACGCCGTCACCTGGTAGTCGCCGGACGGATACAGCACTTCGATCAGGATCCTGCGCTTGTTGATCGCGGAGATGGGAGCGAGCTCGTCGACACCGGGCCCGGTGATGCGCACGGTCGTCAAGCCCTCGACGAAGTTGTCTCCGATGACGTAGATGGGATACCAGACAGGCAAGTCGGTCCGGTCCGAAGCGAACCGGGTCATGGTGGGCGGCAGGTCCGGATCGGCCGCGGGCTCGGGGGGGCACGCTGCCCACGGCGGGCAGTCTCCGAGGGAACGGTACGGATCGCGTCCGAGGAGCTCCTGGACGCGCCATTCGCTGATCAGCCGCCCGCGCAGCCCTTGACTGTCGATCATGCTGGGCAGCGACGGCGTCGCGGGGACGGCGGCGATACACCCGTTCTCGTCGGCGTGGTCGCGGCACACGGCCATGTCGACCTCGCTGGCGACGAACCGAGAGAGCCACGTCGCGATCGGGAGGGGCCCCGTCGGCTCGATGGCGGGGTCGAGGATCATGAGCTGCCCGCCGACCCGGACCACGGGGGCGACGTGGTGGCTCCACGACACCTCTCCGTCGGGCTCGTTCTCGGTCACCAGGGTCAACCCCCCGTTCACCCTGGACTGGACCCGGGCATACCAGGGCGTCGGATACCCCCCCTGGTGGAGGAAGTAGGTCGCCGCCGGGGCCCGCTCCTCGCAGCCGTTCTCGGGCTCGAGCCAGGGGATCCTCCGCAAGAAGCCGGGTTGCTCCGCCACGATGAGCTCCGGCACCCGTGTGTCGCGGATGCTCGCGAACCCCGCGCTGAGCTGCTCCTCGGTCCAGCTCGGAACGCAGTCGACCGGCAGATCCTCGAGCGATCCCTTGAGCTCGTTGAACGAGTGTGGGCCGTCGAGCAGCGGGCAGCCCGCGCCCCCGTCGCCTCCCTGGAGCGGCGCCTCCACCCCCGAGCGCTCGATGTCGAGATCCGGCTCGTGGCCCTCGTCGCCGCCGCACGCCGAGGAGGCGAGGGCCATGGTGGTAACACAGAACAACTGGGTCGTGGCAAGATAGAGGTTCTTCATGAATCACTCCGTGCGTGCGAGATGCGAGCCGCCTCGACAGACTGGCCTGCATGGAAGAGCGGATGGTCACCGATGGATGCCGGCAACCTCGGTCGTCCTTCGCGGGATCGCACCCGGGCGCGTCGTTTCCCTGATGTGCGTGATCACACACGGTGGCACGGTGGTCATCACGAGCCCGTGCTCGCCCTCGTGCACTGCCGGGATCCCCCAGCGCGAGCCATCCGCCGACAGCGCGCCCGTGAGCAGGTAGAAAATTCCGCTCCGAGGCCGCCGTTGCCGCCTGTGGGCATGCTGCTCTTCTGCGCCGCGCGCTGCCGCGGCCGGCGCAGCCGTGGCCTGGGGACCACGAGCGGACACCCACAGAAAACGTCGCTCTGCTCCGATCACCGCGGGGACTCGCGGGCATATAGGGCGGCTCCTTTCGGACGGATGCATCGGGCACCGCCACGGGTCTTTACCCTCACGATTGAGGAATTTTGCGATGAACTGGGCACGAGGTTCGGCCACCGTCGTTTCGCTCGCGTTTTGCTTCGTGGGCTGCGGCTCGTCGCCCGGCGCGACGGCGCCCGAGGGCTCTGGCGGCTCGGGGGCGGGCGCGTCCGGCTCGACGGGATCGAGCGTCTCCACGGGCTCGGGCGGAGCAGGCACGAGCGGTCCCGCGGGCTCAGGCGGTGTCGACGGTGCCAGCGGCGGTGCGACGGGAGGCGGCGGCGCCGGCGGATCGTCGACGGGCGACGCGACCCCGGTGGTCGAGCCCGCGCTCGTCGTCTCCGGTCCGAATGACTACTGGAGGACGGGGGCGCCGACCGAGGTGACGAGCGGCAATGCCGACGTGACAGTCGATGACGCGACGACGTACCAGCGCTGGGACGGCTTCGGCGGCAGCTTCAACGAGGTGGGATGGCACGTGCTCTCGATGCTCGGCGACGCGGAGCGGTCGCGGGCCATCAAGCTGCTCTTCGACGCGGCGGAGGGGGCAGCGTTCGCGTACGGGCGCATCCCCATCGGGGCCAGCGACTATGCGATGGATCGCTATACCCTCGACGAGACGCCGGACGATCTCACGATGGCGAGCTTCTCCATCGATCGGGACAAGGAGAAGCTGATTCCGTACATCAAGGCGGCGCTCGCCGTGAGGCCCGACCTCCACCTCTGGGCCAGCCCGTGGACGCCCCCCACCTGGATGAAGAGCAACGGCGCCATGGATGGCGGCCGCATGAAGGACGACGCGACAACCCTGCAGGCGTATGCCCTGTACTTCGCGAAGTTCGTGGAGGCGTACGCCGGGGAGGGCATCACCGTCGAGGCGATTCACCCTCAGAACGAGCCGAACTACGAGACGAGGTACCCGAGCTGCCTGTGGACGGGGCCCCTCATGGCCAGGTTCATCGGCACCTACCTCGGTCCGACGCTCGCCGAGCGGGGGCTCACGACGCAGATCTACCTCGGCACGATGTCCAACGACGGGGCCGCGGCGGACGTCGCGATCCTCAACGCCGTGACAGGCGATTCCACCGCGATGAAGTACGTCAAGGGCTTCGGGCTCCAGTGGAACATGCTGGGCAGCGTGTCCGGCTTGAAATCGCGCAACCTGCCGATCCTGCAAACGGAGCACAAGTGCGGCAACTACCCCTGGAACCCTGCGGGCCTGCCGGCCTTCAACCCCGACAGGCCGCCGAACGATCACGCCTATGCCGAGGAGAGCTGGGAGCTCATCCGCGACTGGATCAAGGCAGGGGTGACGTCGTACAGCGCCTGGAACATGGTGCTGGACACGGCGGGGAAGAACCTGGACTCGCAGCGGCCGTGGCCCCAGAACGCGCTCCTCACCGTGGACACGGCGAGCAAGACGCTGAACGTGACCCCCGTCTATCACGTCTTCCGCCACGTCTCACAGTACGTCGATCCCGGCGCGATGCGCGTCGCCACGAGCGGCGGCGACGCGCTGGCCTTCAAGAACCCTGACGGCACCATCGTCACGATTCTGTACAACTCCGGCAATTCAGCGAAGACGACCCTCCTCGGCGTGGGCGGCAAGAAGCTCGAGTTCAGTGTTCCTGCCCACGGGTGGGCCACCGTCAACTGGGAGTGAGACGGACGCCCAGCCTCTCGGGGCGCCCTGGATCCCGCGAGCGGGCGCGATGCGCCGACACGTGCCCATTGACGCGCGCCCGGGACCGCCGTGTGCTGCGCGCCGAGGAGAACATCGTGATGACACATCTTCGATTCGCCATGGTCTTTGCTGCTGCGCTCTGCGCAGGCGGCTGCGGTTCGAGCGACGATCCGGGGGCCAGCGGCGCGCCTGGCACGAGCGCGAGCAGCGGGTCCCAGGGATCGAGCGGCTCCGGCGGCAACGGGCCAGGGGGAACGGGCGCCGGCGGGGACGTGACGACGACTGTCGTGATCAACGAGATCTCGGCCAAGGGCAGCGACTGGATCGAGCTCGGCAACCCGGGCCCGGGTGCGGCCGACCTCAGCGGGTTCCGCCTCTGCGACTCCGACGCGAACGGCCTGTGCAACACGGCCGACGCGCTCAGGTTCCCCGCGGGCACGGAGCTCGACGAGGGGGCGTACCTGGTCGTCCTCGGCGACCAGGCGGCAGACGATGGCCCGGGGCCCCACACCGCGTGCCTGACCGGCGGCCCGAGCAGCTGCTTCTACGCGACATGGAAGGTGAGCGCCTCCAGGGGCGAGACAGTCTTCCTCATCTCTCCGAGCGGTCAGGTGCTCAACGAGCTGGAGTATCCGATGGAGGCGGCCGCGGACGGGCAGGCGTGGGGCAGGTTGCCCGACCTGACCGGCGAGGGCGCCGTCACCGCGCCGACCCCGGGCGCGGCGAACGCAGCGCCCTAGCTGACGCCGCGCAGGCGCGGGCTGGGCGGCCGCCGCCCGCGCCTGCGCGGGAGGCAAGCTCTGATGGGCAGCCTCGATCGCAACCCGTGAATCGTGGGCGGGCCCATCCGATGGGCAAAGCGCCGGCGATGTACATCCTCGCTAGCAAAGCGATGCTCTGTCGACCCCGAGGATTCCCTCAGAGTCTTCGGAAAATTCACGGGGAGTCGGGGAGTCGGGGAGGGAAGCGCGGCTCAGGCGATCCCCAGCCGCCGGGAAGCGCGGGCGCCCACCTGGCGCGTCGCCTCGATGAGCGGCGCCATCCGCTGCATCGACCTCGCCGTCAGCTCTGGCCCCGCGAGCTCGGGGCTGCCCGTCCCGTAGGGCGGCTCCGGCGCATACTCCATCTCCAGCTCGCACTCCCTGGCGATCGCGTCCCCGTAGAGGCGCCCGACGAGGCGCAGCGCAAGATCGAAGCCGCCGGAGACCGGCCCCGAGGTGAGCCGGTTACGGTCTTCCACCACGTTCCCTCGGGTGGGGATCGCGCCGTAGTGGGCGAGCTGGTCGTGCAGGTGAAAGTTCGTCGTGGCCCGGTAGCCCTTGAGCAGGCCCGCGGCGCCCAGCATCAGCGAGCCCGCGCAGACCCCGGACAGCCACGCCGCGCGGCTGCCGGCCTCGGCGAGGAACGCGAGCGACTCTTCATCCTCCATGATGTGCGGGGGAATCGCCGGCACATGGAGGATGTCGAGCGCCTTCGGGCAGTCGCTGAAGGAGGTGGTGGCCCGCGTCGTGAAGCGCGGGACGCCCGTGATCTCGTCCCTGTTCTTCCACACGAGGTGCAGGTCCACGTTGGGCAGCGTCCCGAACACCGTCTGCAGGCCGATGTTGTCGGGCAAGAAGAAGCCGGGGCAGACGAAGAGCGCCACCTGGAGCCTGCGCTCCATGGGAAGGCTCATGGACAAGGTGAACGTGGCATCGTCTTGAACGCTCATGGTGGAGTCCTTTCTTGCCTCGCGCGAGGACGCGAGGGGCGCGCGCTGCGCGTGCGACGCTCGTCACCATGCACCCGGCGCGGGAAAGGAGAGGGACAAGGCACCTGCATTTTCTGCCCCGCGCCGGGCGCGCGGCGCGCGGCGCGCGGCGCGAGGCAGGCCTGGCTCCACGCGCCGCCGGGTCCTCGAGGGACGAGCGCGGCGCCCCCGCTCAGCGATCGATCGTGGAGTACGGGCAGCGCCCCTGGATCTCGTCCAGATCGCAGGCCTGAGGCGGCTTGCAGTCGAACGAGGGCGGGCAGCTCGCGTCCTGCTCGCAGCCGCAGCCGCACTCGTTGAGGACGGAGGTGAGGCCTCCGGTGCAGGCGAAGTCGATCGTCGCGCACGCCTCCAGGCTGGTGCTCACGTACTGGCGCCACCACTCGCTCGACGGGTCGCAGCCGCAATAGCGCTCGGTGCAGGCCACGCCCCCGCCAGGGGTGCAGGTGCACGTATTGCAACCGTCGAGGGACCTGAAGCTGTCGCCCTGCTGGTACTCCACACCGCCGTAGGTGCAGCCCTCCGGACAGACCTCCTCCGTGCACGCGACGCTGCCATCCTCGCCGCACGTGCAGGTGTTGCAGCCGTCGGACGCGGGGAACGACTCACCGGGCGCGTGGTCGATCCCGTCGTGGATGCAGCCGTCGAAGCACGATATCAAGGTGCAGAGGAGGGCCCCGTCTTCCTGGCACTCGCAGGTGTTGCAATCGGCGGGGAACTTCTCGCCCGCCGCGTAGGTGACCCCGTCGAACGTGCAGCCGGAGATGCACTCCATATCGGTGCAGGCGATGGTCCCGTCCTCCGTGCAGGAGCAGCTGTTGCACCCGTCGTCGTCAGGAAACGTGTCGCCGGGTCTGTGGTCGACGCCGTGGTACTCGCAGGTCTCCTCGATGACGAGCCTGCAGCCCCCGAGCGCGCCAGAGAGGGCGAGCGCGAGCGCGAGCGAGAACACGGGGCCGCGATGAGACCAGGATGATCGGAGGGATGTCATTGGGTTCGCTCCTGTGCCAGAGAGTGCCAGGGCCGCGCGCGGGAGGATCCCGGCAACGACGCACGGATCGAGGCAAAACAGCGATCAAGGAAATACCGTGCCAGCGGCACCGAGGCCGCGGGCCGGGCCGGCGCCGTCGCCGGCCCGGCCTCGCGCGCCGTCGTTCAGGGATGTCGATGAATCGAGGCTGCGCGGGAGCGGCGTAGCCGGGGGCGAGATCGCTCTACTGTCTCACGGGCAGGCGGCCACGCACTCGGCGAAGGCGTTGCACCCCTCGCTCGCGGTGCACGCGTCCTCGACCGTCTTGATGCAAGCGTCCTCGTCCGCGAGCCCCTCGAGGCAGTCCACGCACGCGTCGTTGCCCTGGAGCCCCGGGAAGCTGGCGGAGCCATCGTCAGCGCACGCGTCCGTCGTCTCATCGGCCGTATCGCAGGTGCTGGCGCACGTGGCGCCCTCCACACAGCCGCAGCCCTCGAGCGTCAGCGTGAGGAACTCCACGCCTCCCTGCTGGTTTTCCTCGAAGCACTGCTCGGTGCAGGCGGCGCCGCCGCCCTCGCCGTTGCCGCCCTCGCCGTTGCCGCCCTCACCGTTGCCGCCCTCGCCGTTGCCGCCCGTGCCCGTCGTGACGCTCGAGCCCGACCCCGCNGTGCCCGTCGTGACGCTCGAGCCCGACCCCGCGGAGGTGGTGGAGGTGGTGGTGCCGGACGCCCCGCCCCCGCCGCCTGCCCCGCCGTCACCCCCCGAGCCGCCGTCGTCCGAACACGCCGCCACCGCGCACACCGTGACCAGGATCGCTGCGAAGCTGAGACTCTTCATATCGAGATTGCTCCTGACAATAACGGATACACCGCTCCGACCCGAGCGAGGCGATGAACGCCGTCGCTCCCGCGGAGCGCCTTCTTCACGCTCTGGCGCCGTGTCATGGCGCCGGACGTCTACCTACACCAGAACTTTACAGAATGATATCTGCCGCGTGCGCGCCTGCATCTCTTGTCGCTGCCATCGGCCATCGGGCCATTTGTGGCGATCAGCGCACCCGTGGTGAGCGCCCACACAACACACCAGCAGGCTCCGCCGGCAGGGTCTTTGTACAGCAAAGCTGACCCTAGCACGCCGGAAACCTGTGCCCTTGCGATTCGCTGCGTCGAGAACTTGCCATCCGTGGCGGCCTGAACGGTGGGGGATTCCGGAGAGGATGCCTGCGGATGAGCTCGGAGCGGGCTCTCTGAAGATGATGCCGCCTGGCTGGTTGCCGCCGCTGGTCACAACAGCCGTGCTCGGTCGCATGGCGCGCGAGGGCCCGAGGGGGCCCGCGGGGCGAGCCTCCGCGGGCCGCTCGGCCGTCTCCTGCCTCCTCTTCGTTCCTCGATGGGCAGCGACACTCGATACCAACCGAATTGACGCACGTGGAGGGATCTCGCCTCAGACTACATGGCTGTCTCTCAACATCGCTCGGACGGCGTGGCGGCCTCGTGGCGCGCGATTCGCTGCAATTTTCCCAGATCGGAGGAACTCGAAGTGGCTTGCGCCGAAGCTCCTATGTCGATTAGGATCCATCGCGACAAGCGCGCGCCACGGTCGGCGACGCCAGCTCAAGAGGTAATCGGACATGCGTCGATTTCAGGATCGCGTCCTCGTGGTCGCGTCGATCTCTGTTGGACTGTTCGCGGCCACGCCGGTGCACGCGGCGTCCGTGGTGGCGGTGAGCCGGGCGACGTGGGGGGCGAGCGGCGTACCGGACTACGTCAACATGAACATCTACGTCCCGGACCGGCTGGCGGAGAAGCCTCCCATCGTGGTGGCCAGCCACTCGTGCAGCACGCCGGTGAGCGGGTTCTTCAACAGCATCTCGGGCATCCGCGCGGGGGCCGACCAGAACGGATTCATCATCATCCTTCCGGAGGCCACCGGCCGGAACTGCTGGGACGTGGGCACAGCGAAATCCCTGACCCACGACGGCGGCGGCGACACGCAGGCCATCGCTCAGATGGTCAAGTACACGCTCACGAAGTACAACGGCGACCCGGCGCGCGTCTACGCGGTGGGCGGCTCATCCGGCGCGATGATGACGCAAGCCCTGCTGGCGGTGTACCCGGACATCTTCAGGGCGGGCGCGGCGAGGGCGGGGGTGCCGGCCGGGTGCTGGGCGGACGGCTTCGACCCGAGCAACCAATGGAGCGGCAACTGCGCGGGCGGCAGGACGAGCAAGACGGCGCAGCAATGGGGAGACCAGGTCCGCGCGATGTACCCTGGCTACACGGGACATCGCCCGCGCCTCCAGATCTTCCACGGCACCGCGGATGCGACCATCAATTACAAGAACCAGGCCGAGGCGATCAAGGAATGGACGAACGTCCTGGGGCTGAGCGAGACCCCGACGTCGACCGACAGCACCACCTCCGCCAACGGGACCACCTATGAGCGCCAGTTCTGGAAGAACGAGTGTGGCCACACGGTGTTCGAGACCTGGTCAGGGAGAGACGGCGCGCACTCCATGCCGTACGAGAGCGACGCCATCCTCGCGTTCCTCGGCCTCGACAAGGCCGGTGGTGCCGATCCGGAGACCGACTGTTCGGATCCTGGCGGCAGCGGTGGCACGGGTGGCTCGGGCAGCGGCGCCGGGGGTGACGAGAGCGCCGGCAGCGCCGGATCTGCCGCGGGAAGCGGCGGCGCCGCGGGCGATGGCGGGAGCGGCGGCGGCGGC
>NZ_JEMA01000360.1 GCF_001589285.1 Sorangium cellulosum
CGGTCGGGTCAACCTCGGTCGGGTCCACCCACCCGCCCGGCCACGCTGGCGCCGAGACCCCCCTGCCGACCGCCCCGGAGACGCCTCGCTGGCGGGCCCTCGCCCTCGATGCGCGGTACAAGGACGCCCTCGCCGCCGCCGAGCGCGAAGGCTTCGACGCCCTCTGCGCCGCCGCGGGCGCCGGCGACCTCCACGCCCTCGGCGACGCGGCCCGGCTCGGCGGCAGCTCGGCCCGCGCCATCCAGGCCTTCACCGCCCTCCGCCGGCGGTTCCCCGGCACGCCCGAGGCCGCTGCCGCCGCGTTCCTTCTCGGACGGATCGCGCAGGACCAGAGCAACGACCCCGCGGGCGCCGCGCGCTGGTTCACCCGGTACCTGAGCGAGCTTCCGGGGGGCGCCTTTGCCGCCGACGCTGCGGGGCGCCTCGTCGAGGCGGAGGACAGGCGCGGCGACGAGGAGGGCGCCCGCCGCGCGGCCGAGCGCTACCTCGCCGCGTACCCGAACGGCTCCCATGCCCCCTACGCGCGGCGCCTGCTCGCGCGCGCGCCGGCCCCGACCCCCTCCGCGCCCGGGTCCGCCACGCCGGACGCCGCCCCCGGCGACCCTCCCGCGCCGTGACACGCCGCTCCCCGGCGCCCCTCCTCCTCGCCCTCGCCGCGCTCGCGGCGGGGTCCTCGCTCGCCGCGAGCGCGCGCGCCGACGAGGCCCTCGAGGACGCCTCCTCGACCATCGCCGTCGTGTGCGCCCCCGGCGATCGCTTCGGCCTGCGGGTCGTCGCCGAGCTCGAGTCGCTCGGCTTCCGGGCGGCGATCCTCGACCCCGCGGCCGACGCGCCGGCGTCGCGCGCCTCCCTCGAGGCCTCCGCGCGCGACGCCGGCGCGATCGCCGCGATCCGCGCCGTCCCCTCCGGCCGCGGCGTCGAGGTGTGGATCGCCGATCGGGTCACCGGCAAGACCGTCCTCCGCGAGATGGCGGGCGACGCCGGCGCGCCCGACAGCGACGCCGCGCTCGCGCTCCGCGTCGTCGAGCTCCTGCGCGCCAGCCTTCTCGAGGCCGCCCTGCCCGCGCCGCCGCCCGGAGAGCTGCCCGCGACCCCCGAGATCCGCGAGAAGCTGCGCGTCCCCGCGCCGGCCGCGCTCGCCGACCCGCCTTCGCCCTCGCCGCCGCCGTCGCCCGCGCTCCGCGTCGCGCTCGCTCCCGGCGCGCTGCTGAGCCCCGGCGGCCTCGGCGCGGCGGCCAGCGTCGACCTCGGCGTCGTCTGGATGCCGAGCGAGCACGCCGGCGCCGTCGCGTTCGCGGCGATCCCGTTGACCAGCGCGCGGATCGAGCGAGCGAACCTCGACGTCGACCTCTCGGTCCAGCTCACCGGCGGCGGCGCCCGCTTCACCACCCGCGCGGGCCGGTGGGCTCCCTCGGCGGATCTCGGCCTGGCGGTGGTCTCGCTCCAGAGCACGGGCATGGTCGTCAGCTCGAGCTTCAGCAACGGCGAGCCCTCCACGATGACAGTCGCTCCCTTCACGCGCCTCGGCCTCGCCTTCGCCGTGACACCCACGTTCCGCCTCCGCGCCGACGTCCTCGCCAGCGTGGTCGTCGAGGGGGTCTCGATCCAGATCGCCGGGCGCGAGATCGCGACATGGGGTCGACCGATCCTGCTCTCTTCTGCCGGCATCGATCTCGGCTGGTTCTGATGAGCCGTCCTCGCGCCCTCGGGGGACTTCACCCGAGAACCTGTTCTGGAGGTCAATCCAATGAAGAGCTTCCTCATGGCCATCGGCGTGATGGCGATCGTGAGCACCGGGTGCGAAGAGATCGTGTTCATACCCGTTCTGGGCGGGGAGCACCCGTCCGATCCGGACTCCCCCCCGCCTCCCGACGACGACCCTCCGGTGCCGAGCGCCATCGCGATGAGGGCCGGCGATCTGCCGCCCGATTTCAACTTCCGGAAGGGGGAGGATCCCGACACGTTCATCCTGGTTTTCAACAGCGACGTCCAGGAGTGCCCTCCGACCGTGATCGAGCCGACGTGCGACAATGCACCCATCTGGCAGCTCATCCTCGCCCTGCCGCCCGAGCTCGACACACCCGGGCTGATCGACCTGTCGGATGACCGGATCCGTTTTCAAGAAGCGCTGTCCGAGAACGCCAACGGTTGCGGTTTGTTCGGCGGGGAAGGCTTCGGCGGCTACAGAGGCACGCTCGAGATCATCAGCACCGACGAGACCTCCCTCTTCGTGAAGCTGCGTGACACCGGCATGGAAGGTCGGGCGAGCGGCGATTACACGGTCCAGCGCTGCGGCGCAGCGCTCGAGACCGCGCCCGGCGGGTGATGGCCCCCCGCGCCCGCGCCCGCTCGCTCCGCGGGCCGCGGTGGACTCCTCCTCCGGCGCGCCGGCCACCCGGGCGCGCGGCGC
The DNA here is from genome assembly GCF_001589285.1 of Sorangium cellulosum. GTDB lineage: Bacteria > Myxococcota_A > Polyangia > Polyangiales > Polyangiaceae > Sorangium > Sorangium cellulosum_G. The sequence goes on from NZ_JEMA01000360.1 coordinate 2,411, forward strand.
TCGGCCTGCCGCCGGCCTGGTAGGCTGCCGCGTCCGCACCTATGCTTCACGGCCGCGCGCCCCGCGGGGGCGCCGCGAGCCATTCCACCGGGGAGCGACGACGCGCATGATCCAGATCTTCGGCACGGCCAGGTGCAAGGCGACGCGGGCGGCGCAGCGGTTCTTCGCGGACCGGGGCATCAAGGTCCAGTTCGTCGAGGTGCGCGAGAAGGGCCTCTCGAAGGGGGAGCTCGCCAGCGTGGCGCGCGCTGTCGGCGGCGTGCGCGCGCTCTACGACGCCGAGGGCGCGCGCGTGAAGGAGCGCGGCCTGCAGCACCTCGGCCCGAGCGACGCGCGCATCGCCGAGCTCCTCGCGGAGGATCCGCTCCTGCTCCGCACGCCCATCGTGCGCGACGGCCAGCGCGCCTGCGTGGGCGCGGCCGAGGCGACGTGGAAATCGTTCGCCGACGCCGCGAAGGGGAAGTAGAGGCGATCGGGATCGCCGAGCGGGGCCGGCTCCAGACGGCGCCGTACCTCGGCGATGAAGCGGAGAAGGGGGTGAGGGTGGCACAGTACGTCGCGTTCCGGTCGGGCATCGAGGTGCGCGCGGCCAACCTGCAGACCCTCTTCGCGGCGCCGGGTCGCGCGTATCTCCCGATGATCATGAAGATCATGATCAAGCACGGCCTCCACCAGCTCATGGCCATCGACTGGCTCCCCATGCAGCTCTGGCTCGACGCCCAGCGGGAGATCGCGGACACGATCGGAGAGCACACGCTCTTCGCGCTGGGCAAGAAGGCCCCCGAGGTGGTCGCCTGGCCGACGGGCATCGACACCATCGAGGCGGCGCTCGCGTCGATCGACGTCGCCTATCACCTCAATCACCGCATGGACGGCGAGCCGATGTGCGATCTGCGGACCGGCGTGATGAAGGAGGGGATCGGCCACTACCGCTGTCGCGCCAGCGGCGACCGGAGCATCGCCGTCGTCTGCGATACGCCCTACTCCACCGAGCTCGAGCGCGGGCTCATCACCGGCACGGCTCGCAGGCTCGAGCCGGCCGCCGAGGTCACCCTGGACGAGACCCAGCCCACCCGCAGGCGGGGCGGGGACTCGTGCACCTTCCTCGTGCGGTGGTGATCCCGGCGCGCCGGCCCGGCCGCCGCCCTCACCGCGCCTGTCCGCGCCCGTACTCCTTGAGCTTGCGGTAGAGCGTCGACACGCCGATCCCGAGCTCCGCCGCGGCGCGCGTCTGGTTGCCCCCGTTGCGGGCCAGCACCGCCAGGATGTACTCCTGCTCGACGTCGCCGAGCGTCCGCACGCGCGCCTCGGCCGCCGGCGCCGACGGCACCGGCAGGGCGGAGCGCACCTCCTCGGGCAGGTCCTCGGCCTCGATGCGCCGCCCCTCGGCGAGGGCGACGGCCCGCTCCATCGCGTTCTCCAGCTCCCGCACGTTGCCGGGCCACGCGTAGCGCACGAGGCGGTCGGCGGCGCCGGGGCTGAGGCGCGGCGCCGGCCGCTTCATGCGCGCGGCCGCCTGGGCGAGCAGCCCGCGCGCGAGCGGCAGCACGTCCTCCCGGCGCTCGCGCAGCGGCGGGAGCCGGAGCTCGACCACCTTGAGCCGATAGTAAAGATCCTTTCTGAACCGGCCGGCCGACACCTCCGCGGCGAGCTCGCGGTTCGTCGCCGCCACCACGCGCACGTCGACCGGCCGGCTCCGGTTCTCGCCGACCCGCCGCACCTCGCGCGCCTGCAGCGCCCGGAGCAGCTTCACCTGCGCCCCGGCCGGCAGCTCGCCCACCTCGTCGAGGAACAGCGTCCCCCCGGCCGCCGCCTCGAAGATCCCCGCGCGGTCTCGCGTCGCGCCGGTGAAGGCGCCGCGCGCGTGCCCGAACAGCTCGCTCTCGATCAGCGGCTCCGGGATCGCCGCGCAGTTGATCGCGAGCAGCGGCCCGCGCGCGGCGCGGGATGACGAGGCGTCGTGGACGAGCCGCGCCACGCGCTCCTTGCCCGTGCCGCTCTCGCCGGTGACGAGCACGGTGGCGTCCACCTGCGCCACCCGCCGCGCGAGCTCCACGACGCGCTGCATGGCCGGGCTCGCCGCGACGATGCCGCCCGCGTCCGCGCCCGCCGCGCCTGCCGCGCCCGCCCGCGAGAGCGCCTCCGCGCGCGTCTTCAGCCGGCGCTCGGCGCGCCCCAGCGCCTCGGCGGCGCGGCGCAGCGAGGCGTCGAGGCGGTGCTCCTCGAAGAACGGCAGGGGCGGCTCGAGGTCAGCGCCCCACGCCTCGGCCGTGCGGCCGGCGAACACGCAGCTCGCGTCGCCGCGGCCCAGGCAGCGGCGCTCGATCACGTAGATGTCGCGGCCCTCGACGCAGCTCAGGTAGCCGCTCGCGAACCCCGCGAGCGTCCAGCACACCGGCGCGTCCGCGCGGCCGACGTGCAGCAGGTGCTGCTCCGCCTCGTATGACGCCTCCACCGTCGCGCCCCCGGGCGAGAGCGGGTCGTCCGCGCCCGGCGCGAGGCGGATCAGCCCCTGCAGCGCGTGGATGCGCCCGCCGGCGCCGCGCCACTCCTCGTCGCTCTCCAGCGCGAGCTCGGCGCGCGCCGCCTCGGCCGTGCGGTAGCCGTGCGCGAAGCCGAACCGGGTGAGGATCGCCCGCGCCGCCGCCGCGCCGACGCTGTCGAGGAGCTGCCTGCGAAGGAGGCCCATCGCCACCGCGTCGAGCAGGATCGCCCGCGCCCCGGAGAAGCGCAGCTCGCCGGCCTGCGGGTCGACCGTGAGGAGCTCCGAGAGATCGAGGTCCGCTGCGCGCATGCTGCCTGCCCTGTCGACGCGACCGGAGCATAGGTGGCCCTCCCGTCGAGCGGAAGGCTCCGCCGGGCGGCCCGACGCGGCGCGACGTCCGGGCGCGCCTCCGGAGCCCCGCGCCCCTCGCGTCATCGAGCGCGCGCGAGGCGCGCCGGCGGGGGCACGTCGGCGCGCCGTCAGCGCGCAGCAGCGTGGTAGTCCTGGATGATGTAGTAATGCGCCTCCATCGCCGAGATCATCCTGTCGATGTTCCTGTCCTTCACGAACTCCCAGAAGGCCTCGTCGATCGGATCGAAGAACGGGCCGGGGACGCTGAGGTGGCGCGAGGGGACGAAGCGCGTCCTCGGGTCGCTCGCGTCCTTCATCGCCCGCTGCGACAGCGAATCGTAGAGGCTGATGTCGGTGTCGGTCCTCGACGGGATCGACCCCTTGAGCGGGTTGAGCGCGTCCTGCCCTTCCACCGATCCCATGGTCGCGAGCAGCTCGAGCGCGGCGTCCCGGTGCACTGCCCCTCTCGGGAGGACGAAGGTGTCGACCACGTAGACGAACGCGTCCTCGCCCACCGTCACCATGCCGAAATCCTCGCCGAGCGCGTACCCGCGCGCCTGGAACTCGGCCTTGGCCCAGTCCCCGTCCATGACCATCGCGGCCTCGCCTCGCCCGACGAGCTCGACGGCATCGTACCAGCGCAGCTCCTCGGCGTTCGCGTTCATGTGCTTCATGGCCTTCAGGCCCGCGCTCAGCGCGGCCCTCACCTTGGGCGTGTCGGGGCTCTCGAGGCGCCCCTTGAACAGGTCGTCGTAGTACGTCGCGCCGGCCGACATGATGAAGATGTGCTCCCACATGACGCTGGCCGGCACCGACGGATCCCTCGCCGCCACCGCGAGCGGCACGACGTTCTTCGCGGCCAGCGCCTCGTTGACGGCGTGGAGCTCGACGAGCGTCCTCGGGGGACGGAGGCCGTTCTCCGCGAAGATCGTCTTGTTGTAGAAGAGGCAGTTGGTGCGGTGGATGTTCACCGGCACCGCGTAGAGTCGACCGTCGTGCGACACGGACTCGACGACCGACGCGGGCGCGCTGGAGAGCCACCCGCTCGACGCCACGACGTCATCGATCGCCTCCAGCTTGTTCTCTCCCTCCTGGCCGTTGTGCCTGACCCAGCTCATCATCCGGGCGCCGCCGTAGGACTGGAACATGTCCGGCGGGAGGCCCTCGACCATGCGCTCTTCCAGGCGCCTCTCCGAGGCGTTCGCCGCCGCCGCGGCGGCGTTGATGACCTTCACGTCGGGGTGATCGCGCCGGTGGACGTCGAGGAGCGCTTGCAGCGCCCTGCTCTCGCTCGGGCTGCTCCACCAGCTGAAGACCTCGACCCTCGCGTCTCCGCCCTCCGGATCGCCGCCCCCGCACCCCGTCGCGCCGAGCGTGGCGAGCGTCAGGACCCCGGCATAACGCAGCACCGCCACGAAGGTACCCTTCATGTCAGTCTCCCGTCCTCCGTTGTCGCCCCGCCGCTCGCCACCAGCGGTCTGCGAGCCCATGTCCGTCGAGCATCAGAGCGCGGCGTGATGGTACATTCTCTCGATCCGCGTGCGACGTCAAGCTCGAGCGCCCCGGGGTGAGCCTCTCAGGAGCCGTCGCTCATGAGCTCATGGGTCGAGTCGCGGCCGCTGGTCGAACTTCCGGTCAGGCGCCGCTCCGTGTACGATCCGCGCGCCGGGGACATGCGAGGTATGGCGGAAAGTACGGTGTGAGATGAGCGATTCCTTGCTCGATGTCGGGCAGCGGGGGCGAGCGCGAGTCCCCTTCGTCTCTCGGCTGTGGCGCGCGCTGCGGGGCGCCCGCCGGCGCGATCTTGCCGCGCCGCTCGCGGCGCTCATGCCCCTCGCGGCCGCTGCGTCGTGCAGCGTGACGGTCGACCTCGATCCGCTCCAGGACGGCGTCTCGTGCCCGAGCGGGCAGAAATCCTGTTACGGAAGCTGCGTGTCGATCATGGACCCTGACTACGGGTGTACTCCGGACCGGTGCGCGCCGTGCACCCTGATGCAGGCGGACGCCGTCTGCGACCCCTCCAGCGCGGAAGGCCAGTGCATCCTGAGCAGGTGCATCCCGGGCACAGAGTACGAGAGCTGTGATGGCGACCTGAACAACGGGTGCGAGACCAACACGAACACCAGCCTTGAACACTGCGGCTTCTGCAACACCCCGTGCACCTGCGAGGTCGGCTTCGCCACGTGCATCCGCGGATCGTGCCGATGCTCGTCGTGACGGCGGGGGGCCGGGCCCCTCGGGATCACGATCAGAGCGGCCGCTTCGCCCGGTATCGCGTGTAGCAGCTCGGGCAGCGCCACTCCATGATCCGGCGCCCGTTCGCGTCGACGGTCCGCGTCAGCCTCCACCCGTACCGCGAGCTGATCAGCGTGTAGTTCGTCTCCGTCTTCGGCGCCGGTGTACCGCAATCGACGCACCGCTGGGCTACGCGCTGCTCGCTCTCCGGTGGGATCGTGTGCCCTGAGGGGGCAGAAGGCGCGCTCGTCGGGCCGTCGAGCATTTCCGGGTAGAGCGAATCGCGTCTGGTAGCCGACATCTGAACCTCAGGATGTACGCTGAATGTCCACTGAGCGTGTCGCCTCACCTGTCCGCTGGGCGCCCGGGATCCAACGCTCTCAAGTGTAACGGAGGACTCCTCGGGTGCCAAGATCGATCTCGATGAGACCCACGGTCGCGCGGCTTCCGCGGCCGTTCGAGGCAGCACGCCGCCGTCGAGTCCCGTGCTTCCATGACGCGCTCTGATGCGCCGTATCATGGCCGAGGCACGGGCCGCTCTCGTCGTCGTCTCCGCTCTCATTCGTGGGCGGCCCCACGTAGGACCGCTGTTCGAGCGTCCCAGCATGCGTGTCGCCATGCGACCGGTGAACGCCCACAGCGCGCCACGTCGACCCTCATCGTGCCAGGCGCGCACCGCCTCTCCCTCGCGTGCGCTTTCTCTCCACCAGGGCGCCGTGTACTCTCGGATCCCGTGGCGGGGCTGGTCGAGAGGATCGTGGACAGCGCGAGCGAGACGCACGGAAAGTATCGTGTCCTGCTCGAGCTGGGGCAGGGAGGGACCGCCCGCGCGCTGCTCGCCGTCGCTCACGGCCCGAGCGGCTTCAGCAAGCTCGTCGTGCTCAAGACGCCGAAGAAGGCGCACGCGCTCGATCCCGAGTTCCGGCGGATGTTCCTGAACGAGGCGCGCCTCTCCGCCCGGCTCAACCACGCCAACATCGTCCAGACCAACGAGGCGATCGAGGAGAACGGGAGCCCCGTCCTCGTGATGGAGTTCCTCGACGGGCAGCCCCTCTCTAGCGTGCTCACGATCGGCCGCGGATCGCTGCCGCTCGCCATGCACCTCCAGATCATCGTCCACGCCCTGTGCGGCCTCCACCACGCCCACGAGCTGGAGGATTTCGACGGCCAGAAGCTCAACGTCGTGCACCGCGACATGACGCCGCACAACATCTTCGTCACCTACGACGGGCAGGTGAAGATCCTCGACTTCGGCATCGCGAAGCTCGATCGAGGGTCCGACTGCCAGACCGAGACCGGCGTCATCAAGGGCAAGATCCGGTACATGTCGCCGGAGCAGATGATGGGCGAGAAGATCGACCGACGCGCGGATCTCTACGCGGTCGGGGTCATGCTGTGGGAAGCGGCCACGGGCGAGCGGATGTGGAAGGAGACGCCCGATCCGCTGCTCATGAACCTCGTGCTCAACGGAGAGGTCGCCGCCCCGAGGAGCGTCAATCCGAGCGTCCCCGTCGACCTCGAGCGCGTCATCATGAAGGCGCTCGCCCCGGAGCGCGACGACCGGTACGCGACCGCCGCGCAGCTCGCGGCGGACCTCGAGGCCGTCATCGACGCGCTCGGCGCGCGCGTGACCAACGGCGCTATCGGCAAGTTCGTCTCGACGCTGTTCGAGGGCGAGCGGGCCGCGATGAAGAAATCGGTCGAGGCGCAGCTCGCGAAGGTGGCGTCGCTGGCGTGGGCCGAGGCGGAGGGGATGGACCGAGAGGCGCGCTCCGAGACGGGGATCCGCGCGGTCCGCAACAGCATCACCGGGGCGCCCGCCCCGAGCCGGACGCGTCGCGCCGCGCTCGTCGGCGTCGCGTGCGTGGCCGTGGCGGTCCCGTTCCTCACGTGGAGGCTCGCGCCGGG
>NZ_JEMA01000361.1 GCF_001589285.1 Sorangium cellulosum
CCAGCCGTCGGGGCGCTCGCCGCGGAGCAGCGCGCGCAGCGGCGTCAGCTCGGGGCTCGGCCCAAGGCGGGGCGCGCGCTGGCCGCGGAACAGGCGCGCGGCGAGGATCCACAGCACGATCGGGAACAGCGACAGGAGCAGGTTCAGATCGAGCGCGCTCGCCACGCCCGCCATCCCGTCGAGCACCGGGAACGCGAGCACGCCCGAGGCGGCGAAGGCGCCGACGGCGATCGTCGCGCCGAAGCCGCCGACGACGCCGAACGCGACGTTGCCGACAGCGATGACGCCGACGGCGACATTGCCGATCGCGATGAACCCGCGCGCGACGTTGCCGATCGCGATGAAGCCCGTGACGACGTTGCCGAACACGAGGAACCCGTTCGCCATGTTGCCGGCGTCGACCCAGCGCGCGCGCTCGACGTCGCGCGCGCGCGCCGGATCACCGCCCCGGAGCGCCTCTCGCGGTCGGCTCATTCCGTCACCTCGAACGCTGTGCGGCCGACGAGCTGGCCGTCCTGGGTCTCGACGTCCACCGTCCAGTGCCCGGCCAGCTTGCGCGGCAGGCGCCCGCCCACGAGCTGCGATTTGAGCCGCACCGCGCCCTCCGGGCCCGGCACCCGCAGCGTCTCCTCCGGCGCGCGGAGCACCTCGCGCCCCTCGTGCCGCCAGACGTGGAGCAGGCGGTCGCCGTCGCCGCCCGGCACCACCACGTCGGTGACCGCGCGGAGCTCCCGGATGACAGAAAAGTGTAGCGATTTCACGGACATGGCGAGGCGGCCGTCCGGGAGTATGGAAGGCCCGACGGCCGCGGACGACAGGTGCATCGGCACCGGGGGGATGAGCTCCCGCGTCCCGTAGGCGAGGCCGACGCCGGCGGCGGCCGCGACGACGAGGAACACGACGCCCACGCGGCTCCAGAGGGCGCCGAACGGCAGGTGAAGCGTGCAGAAGCCGAGCACGGACACCAGGGCGGCGGAGAGCAGCGTGTAGAGCGTCCGGGTGTTGGGGAGCAGCGCGGGGATGACGAGGTTCAGGCACGCGAACAGCGTCACCCCGTAGAACACCGAGGCGAGCGTCTTCCAGCGCATGAGCACGCGGTCGAAGACGAGATCGAGCGTCGAGAGCACGGCGCAGGCGCCGAGCAGGAGGACGAACCAGCGGTTCGGGGCGTCGAGGCTGGCGCTCTTCCAGTAGAACGGCAGGAGGAAGAAGAGCATGCCCTGATAGAGGTTCTTCAGGACATACGTCATCACAAGGAAGCGCAGCCGGGCGCCGCGCCACGCGGTCGCGAAGTCCTGGCGGGCGCCGGTGCCGAAGAGCCGGAAGAAGAGGAGCACGAGCAGCCAGGCGACGCTGACCGAGATCGCGAGGAAGCGGGCGTGCTGGAACCCCTTCTGCGCGAAGGTCACAACGAAGGCGCCGAGGCTGAGCGCATAGGCGGTGTGCAGCCACCAGAGCTTCTTGTGGTGGCGCTTGAAGAAGGCGCGGGCGGCCGACTTGACGTCCTGCGGCCGGCCCTCCGCCTCCGCCGCCTCGGCGTCCAGGTCGGCGAAGGACGCCTTGGGCTCGGCCTTGACGGTCGGAGCGTCGTCTTCCTCGGCGGGGCGCGCCTGCCGCGCGGGCATCTTGAGCGTGCGGTCCTCGGGCTCGCCGGAGCGCGCCTGCCGCGCGGGCATCTTGAGCGTGCGGTCCTCGGATTCCGGGCCCGCGGCGCCGGTCCTCCGCGGCATGTGCAGGGTGACGTCGTCGATGGCGCTGCGCTCCCGGTCGCCGGGCGCCGCGGCGCCTCCGCGCGTCGCGCCGGGGGCGCGGGGCGGGGCAGCGCCCGGCTCGTCGCCCGGCACGTACATGATGGTCGGCGCCTCCCCGAAGGCGTCGGGCACGCGCGCCCTCTGCTGGACGGCGGTCGGGGCGCTGGAGGACGGCGGCGACGGCCGCGAGGGCGCGTTCGCGTGGGCCTCGGGGGCGGAGGCGTCAGGGGAGCGCGGCGCGGGCTGTTTCATGTCCGGGGCGCAGCGTACCCGACCGGCGGCCCGCCTTCGAGCGGCGGGCGACGGGGGGCGCCGGGCGGCCGCTGCGTCCCGCAGCCCGCCCTCGCCCGGGCGCCCGCCCAGGCCGGTCCGCAGAGGAGATGCCGGCTCGAACGTCGCCGCGGGGGGCAGGGCTCCAATCCGACAGCGGCCGCGGGTCTTCCTGTGCGCTCAGCGCGGGCGGCGCTTCGAGCGACCGAGGAGCAATCCCAGCGCTGCGAGGAGGAGCCCCGCCTGGGCGCCAGAGTCTCCCGCGTCGTTGCCCAGGGCGCAGCTGCAGCCGGAGCTCGAGCTCCCTCCGCTCGTCGAGCCGCCGGTTCCCGAGCTGGCGCCCTCTCCGTTCGCCCCCCCGGAGCCGGCGTCCATCGCGCCGCCGCTGCCCACGCTGCCGCCAGCGCCGCTTTCCATCACCCCGCCCGCGCCTCCGGTAGCGGCCGCGCCGCCCGCGCCTCCGGTTGTGGCTGCGCCGCCCGCGCCCCCGGTTCCGGCAGCGCCGCCTGCACCACCGGTGTCGTCACCACCGGGAACAGCGCCGGGACAAGCCGCCGTCTCTGGATCCTGAGCACTGGCCTTGTCGAGGCCGAAATAGGCGGCGACGGCGGGCCCGTCGAACGGCACGGCATGCCCGACGCCGTCCATCGAAAAGGCCTCGAAGACGGTGTAGCCGCAGGAGCTCTCCCAGAACTGGCGCGTGGTTCCGGCCTTCGGCGTGTCGGTCCCGCTCGGGGTCTCGCTCAAACCCAGGAGGTTCGTCCACTCTTTGACGTCTTCAGCCATGTTCTTGTAGCTGAGGATCGTGTCGGCGGTGCCATGCCAATGCTGAAGGCGCGGGCGATGGCCAGTGTAACCGGGATAGTACGAACGAACGAGGTCTCCCCACTGTTGCCCGGTCTTGGTGACGTTGCCGCCCCCGCAGGGCCCGCTCCACTGGGCAGTGCTCCCCGTCCCGGTGACGTCGTTGTAGCCCTCGGCCCAGCAGCCACACGGAACGCCCATCAGCGACACGCCGGCCATGAACACGTCGGGGTACACACCCAGCAGCGCCTCGGTCATGATGCCGCCCGATGACCCGCCGACCGAGTACACGCGGCCCGCGTCGCCGTCGTACTTCGCGAGCGCGTATTTTACCATCTGGACGATGGCTCCCGTGTCGCCACCACCGCCGTGCTTGAGCGATCTCGTCGAACCGGCGTCCCAGCAGTTCTGCCCTGTGGCCTCCGGGAAGATCATGATGAAGCCACTGGTGTTCGCGATGGAAACCAGGCTCGACATCTCGCTGAACGTCCCCGGGCCAGTTCCCTGGCAATGATGGGGCGCGACGACGATGGGGGGCCTGGCCGCCAGCGTGTCAGGCACGTAGATGTACAAATTGACGTAGCTGGGGAGGCCGTCCACCCCCCATTCGCTCTGGTCGACTTTTTGCAGCGATGCCCCGCGCGCAGGCAGCGCAGCGAGCAGCGCCAACGAGACCGATGCGAACCCGAGGAGGTGACGTTGGAATTGGTCCATCGGGCAGAGATTCTACACCAGCGCCAACCTGGTACGCAATCGAGTACCGCTTTGCCTCGCGCGCATGGGGACGAGCCATCGGGGCGCGATGACCAGGTGTCCAGCTATCATGATAAAATCATCCATTCGGTGAAAGACGGGCCGAATGAGCTCGATAGCGCTCGAGCGCCTCTCACGACCTGCCGTCGCCCGGCGACCGAGCGGGCAAGCCGGGGCTGTGTCAGGCTCGACGGGAGACCGGACTAGAACTGGCTCAGGAAAGTCCAGACTTCCTGGGGCATCCACGACATGTCCTGCCCGGCGTCGTTCGGCGACGGAGTATGACCGCCGTCGTAATCACACCAGCGGGTGGGATGACCCGCCGAGCAGCCCTCGTAGTCTGAGCAGGCGTGGCCACCTCTGGGCGCCTTGGCCAGGGGCTTCACGGTGCATCCATTTTGGCTGGCGAAGAAATCGCTGTTGGAGGTCTGCCCGGCTCCGCCGCTCTCCTGCTGACCGAGCGAAGACATGAAGGCGACCGGCTGACAGCTCGCGGGCCGGGCGACACCGCCGCCGGAGTGGACAACTGCGGCGCGGTAAACGTTCGGGCGCGCGCAGGCCAGCGTCCACGCCATGGCGCCGCCCTGGCTGAAGCCTTCGAGCTCGATGCGCGAGGTGTCGATGCAGAGATCGCCTGTGACCTGCTCGAGGATGTCGTCGACGAAGGTCACATCGTCGTCGGCTGACCAGAACCCGCCGACAGCGTCGGGCGCGATGAAGATGGTGCTCCCCGCGGAGAGCGACCAGAGCCCGAAGTACGAGGGAGCAACCTGGCTGCTGTCGCCCGTGGCCCCGTGGAAGGAGAGAATGAGCCGGTATGGGCGGCTGTTGTCGTAATCGTCAGGAACGCGCAGGGTGTACTTGCGGTTCTTCCCGCCGCTCATCACGGCGCCAGCGCCGTTCTGAAGCGTGCGCATCTTGCCACAGCCGGCGGACTTCGTCGCGTCACCTCCGTCTCCACCTCCGCTGCCGCCGGCCCCGGCTGTGCCGGCCCCGCCCGCGCCGCCCGTTCCGCCCGAGCCCGCGCCGCCCGAGCCCGCTCCGCCCGAGCCCGCTGTCGCTGTCGCTCCGCCGCTGCCGGCCGCATCGCCGGTGCTCGTCCCGCCGGGAGCAGCGCCACTGCCGGAGCCGCTCGCGGAGGTTTCACCGGCGGCCGGTCCGCCAGCGTGGCCGTTGTCGCTACAGCCGAGGCTGAGAGCGGCGCAGAGGCCCAAGCCGCCCCAGGACGGCCCCAGCCAGCGCGAGAGACGGTGAACGCGATCGTAGCCCACAGAGCCGACGCTGGACGACATGGGTGCTCTCCTCGGTTGACATTCGACGCGACGTGAGGTCATTCCCAGTTCTTGCGCTGGGGATTCACCCAGGGCGAGGTGCACATCACGCAATCATCACCGTAGAAATAGTGCTTCCCGCCGGCGTCGTTGTAGATCCAGTAACGGAGCCAGGCCACGATCGCCGGCCGCTGGACGCCCCCCACGTCGCGCGTGATGTACCCGTGATCCGCGCCCATCACCGTCGCCAGGAACGTCTGGGTCTGGGACATGTCGTAGGTCTTTTGCTGCATGGGCAGCCCGATCGTGTCCTGCGTCCCGCTGGTCTGCAGCATGGGCCCGTGCAGGGCCGCTGTCGCGATGTGGCCGTGGATCGAGACGACGGTGGCCACGGCCTCATGACCGCCGAGCTCCACGGCGGCGGTACCGCCGACCGAGTAGCCCATGGAAACGGCGTGCTCCACGTCGATCTTGCCCTGGTAGACGCTGCCCGCCTCGCTGTTCTGCTCGATGATCCAGTCGAGCCCCGCCAGCATGGCCTCGCGATTGTTCGGGGCGTTGGGGCCGCCCGTGAGGAGATTGGCTCCGACCACCACGAAGCCGTGAGAGGCGAAGTTCGTCAGGAGATCCGTGTAGCTGGTCACCTGCGTATTGATCCCGGGGCCAAAGATGATCGGTGCGTGCAAGAAGCCGTCTTCGCCCAGGCGTTCAGGCCTGAAGATCGTGTGGTTTCCGCTGGGCCCCGAGCTCCGCTCCACGGTCGTCGCGAACGGACCCTTGGCAGCGTAATCCGTGATCGGCGGGAGCGGCGAGCCACCGGCCCCGCCCGCTGCACCGCCGCCGTCACCTGCTCCGCCCGTGCCCGTGCCCGTGCCCGCGCCTGCCCCGCCCATTCCACCGTCGCCGACGTCGGCGCCGCCGCTGCCGCTGGCAGCGCCACCTGACCCAGCGGTCACGCTGGTCGACGCCCCGCTGGTGGCTGACACGCTCGAGCTGCCCGCGCCGGCGGCTTGCGCCGCGTCGCCGCTCCCTTCGCCGCACGCCAGCAGCGCGACGCTCGAGAGCAAGCAGAGGAAATTGAAGCGCCTGACGGCTTTCTTTTCGTTGTACACGAGGCCCCTCGGGTCACGTCAGGCCAGCGCGAAGCGCTCGCTTCAAGCCGACGATGACGAAGTTGGCAGACAGGTGGTTGCCAGACGTTCCGCCTCGGAGCGCGCCCTGATGTCATCCCAGGTCCGCCCCGACGGCTGCTCCATTCCCCCTGCGTGCGCCTCGTCTGGAGCCATGGCGCGACCGTCGAGGTGAACGCGCAGGAGGACGCAGGGCCCGCTGCGCATGACGGCCTATCCAGGGCAAGGCGAAAGTGTACCTGGAGCGCCAAATGTGAACGTTCACAGCGCCTGTGTCAACCGAAAACCGGCGAGCGGCGATCGTCGCGCGGCGCGAGATCCGCGTCTGGCGGGGAACGGAGCTGGCGACCGCCCGAGGATGACGATGTCGAGCGTGCCGAGCTGCGCGATCTGCGTTGAAATCGGTCACCGGATCGCCGGCGCGACCTCGGATACCGAGAGCTACTCCACGGTGAGGAACGCGACGCTGCTGCCCAGGTCGGGGATGCAGAGGATGCGGCGCTCCGGATCGAAGCCGATGTCCGCGGCCGAGCCGAGGCCGTGATCCGCGGCCAGGTCGTACGCGAGCGCCCAGGCGCCGTCGGCCTCGACCCGGTAGATCTTGCCCGAGATCCACTCGGACACCCAGAGGGCGTCTCCGTCCTTCTCGACGCCGTCGAACTTGCCGGCGATGTCGCCGAGGCGCGTCACGGCCGTGCCCTCGATATCGATGGAGAGGACCGACCCGAGCTCGCCCTCCGCGCTGAGCTCTCCGGTGCCCACCAGGATGAGCGCTCCGCCGTCGACGAGGAGCCCGTTCGGGCCGGCGACTTCCTCGAACTCCAGGAAGACCTCGGCGCTCTCGGGGTCGCCGGCGTCGAACCGATAGACGACCTGCGCGAGCGAGTCGGAGGCGTAGACCTGACCCGTGGCCTCGTCGACGGCGACGTCGTTGACGAACTGGCTCCCTTCCATCGGGTACTCGGTGGCGGTGGCGTCCGAGAGGGAGATGCCGACGACCTTGTCGACGTCGGCCACGTAGAGGACACCGTCGAAGACCCGGATCCCCTTCGGATCGACGAGCCCCTCGAACCACGTCGCGTCGAGGACCGTCCCCTCCTCGTCGAGCCGGCTGATCCAGCCCGCCTCGCCCTCTCCCCCGATGTTCGACACGTACCAGACCCGGTCCTCCGGATCCCAGAAGCAGCTCTCCGGTGTGGAGAACCCGTCCACCTGCCGGAACGCGTAGGCCGGTCCGCCGCCGGCGCCACCGGCGCCGCCTTCGCCGCCCTCGCCGCCCGTGCCCGCGGAGGTGGTGGCCGCCTCGCCGCCCTCACCGCCCGAGCCCGTGGTCGCCCCGCTCGACGTCGTGCTTGTACCGGGATCGACGGCGTCGTCGTCCCCGCACGCTCCGAGCAGCGAGGTGAGGCAGAGGGCGGCAAGCGCGAGGTGATGTCGATGCAAGTTCATGATTTCCCTTACCTTTGTCGTTCCTTCGCGCCCGTACTTACAGGGGTTCGCGCGCCAGCGTCAACCGCGCAGCGCCTCCGCGAGCTTCGCGCGGGCGCCGCGGCGCTGCCCGCGCGCCGCGCGGGGCGGGGTAGGGAGGCAGGCCCTCCTCCAGGGGGCGGGCCTGCCGGCGCGGTCGGGCGCGCCTTGCCTTACTGGACCTGGATCGTGAACTCGTCCGCGAGGCGGCCGTCCACGTCCTTGAAGTACGCGGTCGCGCGCTTCGGGTCCCCGTTCACGTTGAAGCGGATGAACAGGGCGCCGTAGTCGGCGGTGCCCGACATCAACGTTCCGTTCTTCACCCACTTGTTGCTCGCGTAGTACGACGCCCACCACGTGTCGTCGTCGTGGTTCGCCGCCTCGTAGTCGCGGAGGCCCACGCCGCCGAGGCCCGACACGAACACGAAGCTCCGGTTCGGGGCGAGCTCCACGAGGTTGAAGGCCCCTGTCTTGCCATGGCCGGTCGACGCGTTGCCCACGTCGGTGAGGGTCAGCGTGCGCGAGTAGGAGTGCTCGTGCCCTGTCGCGACGATGGCGCCGGCGCTCATGCACTCCTGGTACGCGCTCCAGCCCACCTCGTTCGACTTCCCGCCGACCTGCATGTCGTGCTGGTTCTTGTGCCAGGCGCACACGGACCAGATCGAGCTGTCGTTGGCGAGCGAGTCGTGGATGAAGCTCACCTGATCGGACGCGTTGGCGGCGCAGGTCGAGCGGAGCTCGCTCGTCCCGATGCAGGACTGCACGATGAATAGCCCGCGGTAGTTGCACGTCGCCTTGACGCCGAGCTCGCCCGCGCAGTTCATGGCCGGCACGCGCGCGTGGCGGGCCTGGATGTAGCTGGCATACCCGCTCGACCCGCCCCACGCCGCGGCGTCGTGGTTGCCGATGACGGCGAAGTAGGGGTAGTCGGCGCCGAGGATGTTGTTGATCCGGTTCTCCCAGGCGGACGGGTTGCTGGCGTAATCGAAGTCGCCGTTGTGGATGGTCGCGTCGGCGCCCTCGTCCTTGATGAGCTCGAGGACCGCGTCCGCGTTACCGTTGTTGCCCTGGTCGCCGATGAAGGCGACGAGGAGCCCCGGGTCGGTCGAGCTGCCGGTGCCTGTCGACGCGCCGTAGGTGATCGTGAGCTTGGGCCGCTGCGCCGCCGTGGCGTGCTCCGACGAGGCGAAGTCGATGCCGTCGGTGTTGGAGGTGCTCGCGATGAGGACGCCGTTGTTCGACGTCCCGTCGACCCACGCCTGGACGAGCGCCACGCCGGCCGCGTTCAGCGTGATCGTCCTCGATCCGGCGCCGCCGGTGACGCTGCCCACGAGGCTGCCGCGGTCGGTCGCGCCCTTGGCGCCCGCGGTGGCCCACGCCGTCGAGCCGGTCGCGTTGTTCCAGGTGACAGCGGGCTCGCTCCACGAGCGCTTCACCTCGTGGAGGCTGTACGTGTTCGAGGAGCCGTCCGTGACCTGGAGGGTGATCGACGCCGACTGGACGGTGCTCCCCGCGGGGATGCCGGAGACCGTCCATTTCAGCAGACAGGACTTGTCGACGCCGGAGCCGTCGTCGCCGTCGGCCTCGCACGTGGTCGCCGCGCCGAAGTTCGTCGTCGCGGAGCCCTCCTTGATCGTCGCGTCGGTGGAGCCGGCGTACGACGAGCTCGGGAGCGAGCCCTGCTGGAAAGAGACGGTGGTCAGCGCCTGCCGCGCCTCCAGGACCTCCTCGATGTCGCCGTCCGCCGCGCAGGCGTTGACGACCGCGAGCGCCGGGAGCGCGGCGCAGAGGACGGCCTTCGACAGCCGGGACCAGCTCGCCATGAGCCGCTGGTGCAAGGGGGATTCAGCTCGCGCGCGCGATGTCTGCATGAATGCGTGCCTTCCTTCTTCTTGGGTTTCCCGTCGAGGTGAGCGTTGCGCGCGCAACGTAAGGGAAGAGCCGTTGAACAAGGTTCTACGTTTTCATGATGATTCTGTTGCTTTCCTGGGCTCCACGGGAGCGCCACGGGGCTGAGCCGCGCGGATCGCGGCGGCGTGCCGCGTCAGTAGAGATCTCCCGTGCACTGGACGGCGAAGCTCCCTGTCGGGTCCTGTGTGCACGTCGGCGCGCCAGAGCACCCGCCTTTGCCCGGGACGCGGGCCGCGGCGTTCACGCAGTCGCAGGACGGCTCCGCCAGGCAGGAGGACGGTATCTGCTTGCAGGTCCTCCGCGTCGGCATCCTGAAGAGCTCATTGTGCGGGTCTTCGACGATCTGGCAGTACGTGTCGGCCGAGCTGCAGAAGTAGCTGCCGCAGGCGGATGTCCCCGGCGGCGCGGCGCCGGCGCACTCCTCGCCGCCGCCGATGCTCACGCCGGCGCGCGCGGCCTCGCAGGCGTTCGGGTAGACCTGCCCATCGCAGGCGCAGACCGCCGTCGGCGTGGCCGTGTCGCACGACGTGGGGCGCTGCTGGCACACGCCGTAGTTCCCGGCGACGACGCCTCCCTCGCCGCAATCGGCCGGGGGGTAGACGCAGTACTGGTCCGGGCCGCACGTCGCGCCGCCGCACGACCCCGGCTCCGCGCTCGCGCCCTCCGGTCCGCACGCCCCGAGCAGCACGGCGAGGGCGGCGGCGGTCACGATCGCCGCGGCGCTGGGCCTTCCATCGATCGCGCGTGTCGTCGCCGGCAGGCTCATGTCCATTCCTCCTCTCAAGCGGCCATCGACCGAGCCCGGAGAGCGCATGCACGTGCGCGCGCTTGAAGCCGGCGCCGCGTCGCCTGGGGTCGGCCCTTGTTCAATGACGGGAGAATATTGAAGAAGAGAGAATTGAACCACAGAGGCACAGAGGGCACAGAGGAGAGAAGAGAAGGAGGAGGAGAAGAAGAAGAGACTCTGTGTCCTCTGTGTCCTCTGTGTCCTCTGTGTCCTCTGTGTCCTCTGTGTCCTCTGCGCCTCTGTGGCTTTTTTCTCTCCTGAGATCGGGGACGAACCTGGGCGACCGGCGACTGGCGCGGTGAGCGGTCGCGTCTTGGTATAGCGAAACGGATGAAGACGACCGCCAGGGCGCCAGGAGAGCTCAGGAGTTCACTTCCTGGCGCTCATGGCGTCTCGGCGGCTTATCTCGTCCTCGTCGGAGCTCCGCTATACAGGAAGCGAGCGGCCTGGTGTGCAACAAGTCCGTGTCGGGACAGGGGCGAGGCCTCCGCGCTGCGTGTCAGTCGCGCTCCGGTCCATCGAGGTCGGGCCGCACGCTGCCCATGCCGATGGCCCACGCCATCGTGTAGCGCGCGTTGATCTCGCACCGCGGGTTCCAGCGCAGGGCGCCGCGCTCGTCCTCCCAGCGGAAGGCGTCGATACCGAAGGGGCCGAAGTAGCCCGCGCCGGCGAGCGCCTCCCCGGCCTCGAGCGCGGCCTCGACGAGCCGACGGCGCTCGCCGCCCTGGAGATCGCCGTCGCCGGCGAGCGCGGCCCCCAGGTAGGCGCCGTTGTCGTCGCAGCGCTGCATGCACGGGGCGCCGAGGCGCACCGCGCCGCCGCGGGCGACGTGGCCGTGCAGCGAGAAGTCGCCGCGGCGCTCGACCCAGGGCTCGACCTGAAGGCCGCCGTCCGGGGAGGCGGGGGCGAGCGACGCCACGGCCCAGGGGCGCGCGTCGGGCGGCAGGGCGCCGCGTGCGACCCGGCGGCGGCCGCGCCCCGCGAACCCGAACGGGCGCTTGAGCAGCCAGTGGCCCGACGGCGTGGGCGCCGCGATCGCGGCCTCGAGCTCGGGGAGCGTGGCGACGTGGCGCGCGCCGGGGAGCGTCTGGCCGAGATCCGCGCAGAACCTCCGGTGGTTGACGCGGCGGAGCACGTCGAGCGGCGGCGCCTCCGCCGGGGCGACGCCCGCGCCGCCGAGGAGGCGCCGGGCGCGGGGCGTGGGGCACCACGCGCGGCCGATGAGCGGGGTCCCGGAGGGCGCCGGCGGCACGAGCGGGGAGGGGAGGGCGGGGCTGACCACGACGTCGCCAGGGCGCAGCAGGGCGGCGACCCGGCCGGCGAGCTCGATGGCGCGGGCGGCGACCGCGGCGCGCGGGGTGTAGCCCGCGGGGCGCGCCAGCTCCTCGTCGGCGTCGAAGTTCAGGACCCAGGCGCTCGCTCGGTCCATGTGGCCAGCGCGTCGAGGAATGGCTCGGTGAGGCCCGTGCGGCTGCGGTCGCGGCGGTTCATCGGCTCGCCCCGCATGAGCAGCGGCGAGAGGGGCGCCGGGATGTGGCGGACCCAGGTCTCGAAGTCGATCGGCCCGGGCCGCGCAGCTTCACCCGGCCCCGGCGGCGCCCCTGTCGAAGGCCCGGCGCCCGCGCCCGCCTGCGTGAAGCGGCGGAACCAGCGGACGCCGAAGCGCACGTGCGGGATCTCCTCGGCGCAGACCCGCTCGGTGAGCGCGGCGCCCTCGTCGTCGCCGATGGCGCGGAAGCGCTCGGCGAAGCGCGCCGTGTGGTCGAGGTTGCCTCCCTCGAGGCCCATCCCCATCACGGCCACGAACTGCGCGGGCGACGCGGCGGCGGGCACCCGCGACCAGAACCAGTCGCGGACGGGGAAATCGCCGAAACGATGGCCGATCGCGGCGAGGTAGCGGGCGTAGAGCTGCATGTGGCGCACCTCGTCGAGGGCGATCCGGACGAGGCCGCCGCGGAAGGCGCGCGGCGTCTCCGGGAAGGCGAGCAGCGCCCACGCCATGAGCTCCGCGGCCTGGAGCTCGTGGTGCAGGAAGGCATGGAAGAGCTGCGCGCGGCGCGCGGGGTTGCGCAGCGCCTCGGGCCCGGGGCTCTTCTGGGCGCGCGCCGAGATGCGCAGCGCGGCGGGCCGGCCGGGCCGCTCGAGGCGGCGCGGCGGGGGCGGCGCGGCGTCCGACTCCCAGGCGGAAGGCACGGGCGGCGGAGCGAGCTTGTGCTCGAGGTCGGTCGAGAGGACGTAATCCCAGGCCCAGCGCTCGACGGTGCCCGGCGGAGGCGCGTCGCTGGGCGGTGCAGGCGGTGCAGAGAGAGACGTCATGGCGCGGCAGGGCAGGGCGGCGCGGCTCTCCTACCACAGCTCGGACGGCCCCGCGCGCGCTGGCGCGGCCAGCCCCCTACCGCCGCGCCGGGCCGGCGCTCGCCGGCGCCGACGAGCGCCCGCGGCCGCGCTGTCACGTTGACAAAGGCCTCCGCGTTGAGGCGACATTTTGCCGGGGAATAAACCAGAACATGGCGATTTGCGCGGGAGACGACAGGCCGAGGAGGGTGGCTTGCGGCTTGCTCTGAGGGGATCGCATGAAGGCGGAGCGGCGTTCCCAGGCGGTCGACAGGAAGGGCGAGGAGCAGACGGTGCTTGTCATCGGGGGCAGCGGGGGCATGTCCAGCCGCTACCGCGATGTGGTCGAGAAGCACGGCTTGTCGCTGCGCCACTACGAGAACCGCGTGCCGCCGGGCGCGCGCCGCGGCGTGGGGAGGATCGCGCTGGTCGTGATCATGGTGACGATGGTGTCGCACGCGCTGCGTGACCAGATGCAGAGCCTCACGGCGGAGGGCGCGCCCGTCGTGTACCTGCGCAGCGCCTCGGTCTCCGCGCTGCGGGCCGCCCTCGAGCAGCGGGCCGGCTGACGCCGGGTCAACCTTCCGCGACCGGGGAGGATCGCCCCGGCGCCGACAGACGACATCGGCCGCCAGCGTCCCCAGCCGGTTCCAGCGAACTCCTCTCCTCCCGCCTTCCTCCTGACCAGCACGAGCGCGCCTGTCCCGGGTCGCCCCCCCTCGCCGCCGCCGACCCGCCTTGCCCCCTGACGGCGCGCTCGCGTGCGCATCGCGATGACATGCTGACGCGCGGCGCGCGCTCGACGGACGCTCAGCCATCGAGCCGGCTGAATGCCTGTCCGGGGTCCGCGGGGCGCCGGAGCCTGCGCCGAGACGCGCGCCGTCGCGGCGCCCCCGCTCTCCATGTCACGGTGACAGGGACCCTCGCGCCTCGAGGACAAATTGCCCGAATCTGACCGGGAATAGCGCGCAAACTCGATGTTTGCGCGGGAGATCGCGCGCCGCGGAGCGTGGCTCGCGCCTTGCTCAAGCCCTGTTCGAGGGAGATCGCATGAAGGCGGAGCGTCGTTCTCAGGCGGCAGACAGGAAGCGCGACGAACAGACGGTGCTTGTCATCGGGGGCAGCGGGGGCATGTCCAGCCGCTACCGCGATCTGGTCGAGCAGCACGGCTGGTCGCTGCGCCATTACGAGAACCGCGTGCCCCCGGGGGCGCGCCACGGCGCGGGGAAGGTCGCGCTCATCGTCATCATGGTGACGATGGTGTCGCACGCGCTGCGCGACCAGATGCAGAGCCTCGCGGCGGAGGGCGCGCCCGTCGTGTACCTGCGCAGCGCCTCGGTCTCGGCGCTGCGGGCCGCCCTCGAGCAGCGCGCCGCGCTCGCGCTCGAGCAGCGGGCAGCCTGAGCCGCCGCGGCGGGCGACGCGCCGCCCTCAGCGCACGCCGACGAGCCGCTGCATCAGGCGCTGGAACTCGGGGACCGAGAGATCGATGTGCTCGACGACACGGCCGTAGAGCGTGGCCGTGGGCACGTTCCGGCCGCCGAACTCCCGCTCGAGCTCGGAGAGCTGCCAGAGGATGACGCGCTCGGCGCGGGTCAGGCCGTCGCGCACGTCCGGGAGATTGTCGTACGGGGATCGCCTCGTGGACATGATCTGGCTCCGATCAGACCCGCGCCGCCGCGCACCGGCGCGCGCTCACTGCACGACGCCGAGCACGCGCTGCTGCCGCGCGAGCTCCGCCGCGTTCTTGATCGCCTCGAACAGCTCGCGCGAGGCCGGCAGCCCCCGGATGACGAGCTCGGGATCGCTCGCGTCGCGCGTGAACACGCGGATCTCGGCGATGTCGAGCAGCCGCTCCATGAACGACTGGCGGAGATCGATGTCGTGCACCCGCCAGAGCTGCAACGTCTCGACCCGCCGGGTGAGCAGGCCGGCCTCGTAGTCGATGGTGCGGTCGGTGATCTTGTAATGGAGGCTCTTGCGCTTCCAGTGCAGGACGCCGAGCCACACGAGGCCCACCAGCACGAGCGAGAGCACGCCCGCCGCCACGTACGACCAGAACCACGCCTTCCAGCTCGGCGTCCCCTCGAAGATGACCCGCGCCGCGCCCGGCGAGGGGGCGAGCGCGCCGCCGGCAGAGGCGAGCGCGGTGCCCGCCGGGGCGAGCGGCGCAGCGGAGGCCGCGGCGACAGCGGGCGCTCGCTCGTCGAGCATGCTGCCGCAGTAACGGCACTTGATCGCGGCGTCCTGGATCTGCTCCGCGCAGAAGGGGCACGGTTTCACGCGGGCGATTGTAGTACGGCGCGCCGCCAAGAAGCACGCCCGCCGCGCGCGCCGCCAGGTCGGCCAGGATGTATTGTCGACTACATGGCGGGCGAGCCGCGGACGCGGAGGTCGGATCGGGCCGCGATTGCATTCGCCGGTGACCCTCGTCAGGATCGGCGCCACCCGGCACGCGACGCGCCGGAGTCATGGCGCCCGGTGGAGTGATCTCGATGAGCAACGTCAAGGGCACCGCGCTGGGGGGGTTCAAGAGCTTCGTGGCCGCGCAGCACGGCGCCGCCGGCGTGGACCGGTGGCTGGAGTGCCTGCGCCCGGAGGACGCCGCGCGCGTGGGCGGCATCGTCCTGCCGCACATCTGGTACCCGGTGAGCCTCTGGAACAGCCTCGTCGATCGCTACGTGGCGCTGTACGGGGCCGGTCACCCGCAGTGCTTCCGGTCCGTGGCCCACGCCATCGCCGACGAGGACATGCAGCGGTTCTTCACGGTGCTGCTCAAGGCCGCGTCCCCCGAGACAGTGCTGCACAGGTCCTCGTCGCTCTGGGAGCGCTACTTCGACGAGGGCAGATTGGAGGCGGTCCCGGTCGCCGCGAGGCGCTTCTCGGTCCGGCTCACCGCGTCGCGCCTGCTCGACCGCGCCCCCGGGCCGGTCACCTGCGCGGTGGGCCTCCCGGCGTGGCAGGAGCGGATCATGGCGCGCATCGGCGTCAAGGAGAGCCGCACCTCGCACACGCGCTGCCGCTTCCGCGGCGCCAAGGCGTGCGAGTTCGAGGTGACGTGGTCGTGACGGGGCCGCAAACACCCGGCGTCTCCTGATCCGGTGAAGGGCAAGCTCGACCACCCCATCGCAGCGCGCTGATGTGAGCGCTCACACCGACGGCGGCGCCCAGATCGGCCGACGATGGGGCGAGCTCCTGGCCGGAGCGCGCGCTCGAGTCGCCGCGCGCGAGACGCGATGCCCGGGGCGCCGGCCGCCTGCGGCGTCGAGCGCCAGCCGTGCGCGCGCGGGCCGGCATCGCGCGCATCGGGCCGGCGATCACCGCGGTCCAGCGCCGCCCCCCCCCGGTGAAGCGGCGCTCCGGAGGAGCCCGCCAGCGCTGTCCTCCCTCCGGGCTGGAGGATCCCGCTCGGCCGGTCGATTGGGTTTGACACGAGAAATGTGATCGTTCACATTTCGAAGGGGAATACTTGTGCTTTGCCCTGAGTGGGTCGTCCTGCGCGTACCTTTGCGCGGGCCACCCCCTCATCTGATGGCGCCTTCGTCGAGTCAGCACCGGGGGTGCGGGGCGCCAGCCATTCCGCTCGCGAGAGGATTCAACGTGCGCCTGAACACAACTTGGTACCGAGCAAGCAGCATCACCCTGTCGGCGATGGCGCTGGCCATCGTCGCCGCGATTCCCTCCCCCGCTCGGGCGGACAACCCGATCGTGCAGACCTTCTACACGGCCGACCCCGCTCCCATGGTGCACGAAGGCACGTTGTACCTCTACACGTCCCACGACGAGGACGTCTCGGTGAACAACTTCTACACCATGAACGACTGGAGGTTGTACTCCACCACGGACATGGTGAACTGGAGGGACCACGGCTCGGTGGCGAGCTACAGGACCTTCAGATGGGGAACCGGCGATGCGTGGGCGCCGCAGGGGATCGCCAGGAACGGCAAGTACTATCTGTACGTGCCGCTGAACAACGCCACCGGCGCGAGGATCGGCGTTGGCGTATCGGACAATGTGGCAGGTCCGTTCATGGACCCGCTGGGCAAGGAGCTGGCCGCGACCGGATCCGGCAACATCGACCCGACGGTGTTCATCGACGACGATGGACAGGCCTACATGTACTGGGGGAATGGCACCCTCCGGTACGTGAAGCTGAACTCGGACATGATCAGCACCTCGGGGAGCATCACCAACGTGCCGTTGAATGGCTTCACCGAGGGGCCGTGGCTCTCCAAGCGAGGGTCGCTGTACTACCTCGTCTATGCCGCCATCGCCGGGTCCGAGAAGATCAGCTACGCGACCAGCAACAGCCCGACCGGGCCCTGGACCATCCGCGGCGACATCATGGGCGCTGGCCGGACCTACACCAACCACGCCGGCATCGTCGACTACAAGGGTCACTCGTACTTCTTCTATCACAACAGCGCATTGCCGGGCGGCGGTGACTTCAAGCGCTCGGTCTGCGTGGAGGAGTTCACCTACGGCGCCGACGGCAGCATTCCGGCGATCGCGATGACCATGAACGGACCGTCCGCTGTCGACACGCTGGATCCGTTCAAGCAAGTCGAGGCCGAGACAATCGCCTTCTCATCCGGGCTCAAGACCGAGGTGTGCACCGACACCGGCGCCGGCATGAACGTCACGTCCATCAGCAATGGCGACTACATCAAGGTGAAGGACGTCGATTTCCTGGACGGCGTGACCTCCTTCGAGGCTCGGGTGTCGTCCGCATCCAGCGACGCGAAGATCGAGCTCCACCTCGACAGTCAGACAGGCCCGCTGCTCGGGACATGTGACGTCTCGGGCGCGTCGTCCTGGACCACCAAGACCTGTGCTGTCAGCGGGGGCAGCGGCAAGCACGACCTGTTCCTGAAGTTCGTCGGCGGCAACGGCGACCTCTTCAAGTTCAACTGGTGGCGGTTTACCGGACCCACCATGCCGGATGGCGGGGGCGACGGCGGCGGCGGCGGTGCCGGTGGCAGCGCCGGGGACACGACCTCGGGCAGCGGCGGCTCGGCCACCGGAGGCACCGGCGGAGCGACCGGCACCGCTGGCTCGGGCAGCGGCGGCAGCGCCGATCCCTCGGGTGCGGCAGACAGCAGTAGCAACGCCGGCGCTGGTGGTGCCGGTGGCTCGGGCGGGAACGGCGCGGCCGACGCCGACTCAGGCGGCTCGTGCGCTTGCCGGACGGGCGCGAGCACGGGGAACGGCGGACTCGCCGCCGCGCTCTGGCTCATCCCTGCTGCGCTCGTTCTTCGGCGTCGGCGCCGGTAGGCGCTCGCGATCCGGTTCCTGATCGCTGCGAACCGTGGTGATCGGCTGGCAGGCGGAGAGCGGGCGCACAACGGCGCTCGCCGCGCCGCTCGCACAGGTGCCTTGATCATTCCAGATCCGGGCGAACGCGATGGCCATGAGCCTCGCCGGAATCGCCCAGCTCCAGCGTGTGCCGATGGCCAGGCCGTGGACGGCGCTGACCGCGACGGCGCGCCCATCATAAAAATGCACTTCAATGCGAATCGCGGGATGCCGCCGCGTTCCACGCCTCGAACGCGGCCGTTCCAGAGCGCCGCCTGGCGCCACTCCGGGTAGCGCGGCATACTCTCGACTTGATTCTTGAGCCGTCGCGGGCGGATTTATACGCCCGCCTGCGGGCCTGCCGCTCCGGCTTTCCTTTCACCGATTTCGGACCGGGTCCCGCAATGGGTCTGCTCGGAGACGCCGTCGCCGGGCCGGGCGCGCCGCGATCACAGGCCCGGTCACCCTGATTGCTGACGAACGCTGGCTCCTGGCGGAGGCGGACTCCGCCGGCGCGAGCGATCGTCTGAGCAGAATCATGATGTGGAGGAAGAATTGAAGAAGAGAGAGCTTGGTCATCAGCTTGGTCTCGCTGTGTGCGCGGGCGCCGCGCTCGGCCTCTCGACGGGCTGCTCGATTGAAGGCGCGCCGGACGAGGCGCTCGAGTCGCAGTCGTCCGAGATCGTCGGCGGCGAGGTCGCCGAGGCGAGCCCGTGGGCCGTCCAGGTCTTCGACGTGCGCGGGAGCACGGGCGACTTCTTCCAGTGCTCCGGCTCCCTCGTCGCGCCGCGCTGGGTGCTCACCGCGCAGCACTGCATCGCGGACGAGGGCGAGACGTCGGCGGTGCGCGTCGGCAGCAACACGTACGGCCAGGGCCAGCGCATCACGGTCGACGCTGTCGAGGTGCCCTCGGCCGCCGCCGACATCGCGCTGCTCCACCTGACCGAGGACGCCGACGGACCGTTCGTCGAGCTGGCCGAGGCGACGTCGGTCGCGACAGGCAGCGACGCGACGGCCTACGGCTGGGGGAGCGAGGGCACGCCGCTGGTGATGGCGCCGTCGCTCAAGAAGGCGATCCTCCACATCGACGGCTGGTACTCCGACGAGGAGCTCCTCGGGACGGGCGTGACGGGCTCGGGCTGGAGCGGTGACTCCGGCGGCCCGTGGTTCGTCGACGGTCGTCAGGTCGCCGTGTTCTCGGCCTCGAGCGGACAGAACGGCACGAACCTGCACGCGAGCCTCCTCGGCGTCGACGTCGCGCGCCACCGCGCCTGGATCGACGCCACGATCGCCGGCGGCCCCACGGTCCACCCCAGCAACCAGGTGGTGCTCCACGATCTCTCGAACTTCTCCGGCATCTCGCAGGGCTTCGGGATCGGCCGCTACAACGTCGCGGACCTGACGATCATCGGCAACGACCGCGCGAGCTCGATCAGGGTGCCTGCCGGGCTCCGGGTCACCGTCTTCGTCAACCACAACTTCGAGTATGGGGCGTACGTCTTCACCTCGGACACGAACCTCGTGGCCGCAGGCTCGAACGGCGTGTCCGCGAGCCCGAACGACGTCATCTCGAGCCTCGTCGTCTCGAACGCCTCGGACCCGCAGCTGGACGTTGTCACCTTCTACGAGCACGCCGACTTCTCGGGCGAATCGTTCGCGCTCGGCGTCGGCGGCAGCTACCTTTTCGGCGGCCCATGGGACTTGCGGATCAGCTCCGTCCGCGTGCCCCCCGGCTTCAAGCTGACGCTCTACGACGGGTACTTCTGGACTTCGCAGGCGTCACGCGTCCTCACGGCAGACGCGAACCTCGCCCCCCTCAACTTCGACGACACGACCCGAACCTTCCTCATCGAGCGCCTGTAGGAGCGAGCGCGCGCGGCTCGCGCCGCGCGACGAACGCCGGATGATCCTCACGCCGGCCGCGCGAGGCCAGGACGGCGCGCTCTCGCGGTCCTTGCTCCGTGGGCCCCCTCCGGCTCGAGCCCCACGTCGTGCTGGCCTACCCTCGCGGCGGCGCGCCTGTTGCTCCGGCGACGCCGCATGATCCGGGCTCGGTCCGTCATACAGGGGCGCCGGGATTCACCACCACCTGGTACTGACGTCCAGCGGACAGCACGTTTGGATCGATGCCCTCCTCGAGCGGTACGCGCGTCTGCGTGAGCTGGTGTCCTGGCAAGCAACACGCGAGGGTGAAGGCCGCGTCCCAGCGCAGCCGATCGAGCACCCTGTCCATGTGCACGTGGGCGTGGACGAACGTCACGAACACAGGCATCGGGGGCAGGGCATTGAGCTGATCCGCGACGTCGTCGATGCTGGCCTTGTGCCACGCCAGGCGCCGAACCCCGAAGCGGTCGCGCCACGCCTCCACCAGCGCCACGTTGAGCAGCGGATCGACGCTGATGTTGTCCGCCTCGCTCTTCAGCGAGAAGAGGGCCCCGGTCCTCGCGTGGGCCCCGTCCCCGACGTGAATGACGCGACATGGGCGGCCCTTGGTCAAGAGGGGCCGGAGATGACAGAGGGCAGAGTAGCTCTCGGTCATCTCCTTGGCGGGCCTGGTCGCCTTGGCGAACAAGGGCCACAGCGCTTCGAAGGAGCGCCTTCGCATCAGCCGGTCCAGGTAGTCGCTGCTCGGGGGCTGCGCGTCGGTGCTGACCATGGAGGCTGCTTGTAGCAGAGCTGCCGCGATCCGCGAGCTGGTCCCTGGAGGCGTCGTCCTGCCAGGCGCTCTCGGCCTCTTCGCCGGCGCTCTCGCCATCGGCTGCAGCGGCGTCCGCTGATCGAACCCCCGGGCCGCTCGCCTGCCGCGACCCGCGCCGGCATGGGCGCCGGCGCGCCTGCGCCAGGCTATTGCAGCGTCACGGTGTAGGAGCCATTGACCCGGAGGCCGAGCAGCTGGATGACCCGGACGACGTACTCGCCAGGCTGCTCGAAGAGCGACGACAGATCATTGTCACCTTCCCGAAGAAACTCCTCGAGGGGGAGCTCGTCGGCCGGCGCATCGCGCCGGCTCACTTCGATGAGGCCACTGTCCGTGTCCCGCAGCACGATGTGGAAGCTCGTCGATGCGCCTGCGCTCACCAAGAACCAATCCTCGTCTTCTCCCCTGGCCAGCTCCCACTCGCCCTCGACGGCCTTGCCGGCCTCCAGCGTGGTCGCCGTCTCCAGGGACGCCCCGTGATCGTCCGCGTAGAGGGAGACGTAACGCTCGATCTCCTCGGGGCTCGGGAGCAGCGGCGACGAGACCAGCTGTTCCCCCAGCGAAGCCCGGAGGTAGTATGTGCCCGTCTGGCTCGGCTTGAACGAGACGGTCCGCTCGGAGGTCGATGCCACCACGTTCTGCTGGGCATCGAGGAGATCGAGCGGCACGCGGCCACCGAAGGAGTAAAGCGTGTTCGCCTGCAGATCGACGGCGAACATGTCCACGTCGCCGGGCGGTTCGATGCGCGCGCTCCATTCGCCGGGGTCGACGACGCTGGCCGAGTCGGGGAGATTGCCGTGGTCGTCTTCCACGTGGCACATAGGCCGCGACGGGTCGTCCGTCTGCCCCTCGCACGCGCGAAAATCCCGGAGGAGACCCAGGTAAAGCGAGAGCCAGCGGGAGAAGACCTCATGGTTCTCCTCGTTCATGTTCGCCTGATCGACGGCGCGCTGCATCTGGTCGGCCCGAGCCAGCATCCTGTCGATCTGGTCGAACAGCGTGGGGCTCTGGTTGCGCCGCAGCCAGTCCGCGAACGCGTCCCGGTTCTGCTCGAGCGTGCGCCCCTCGTTGGCCACGTAATCTGGCCGGGACACGCCGACCAGGTCGAAATCGTAGGGAGCGTAGAAGATCGCCTCGCGATCGGGGTCGACCATGGCGACCAGGTTCTTCCCCTCGATCCCGTCGTACTGAATCACGAAATCGTTCAGCAGGTTCAACAGCAAGAGACCCACCTGGTCCACCTGGAGCTGCGAGGTGTCGACCCCGGACAGGTCTTCCCATTCCACCATGCCGCAGCGTTCGGCCATCTCGTCCTCGGGCTCGCGCACGAACGCGAGGTGCGTCTCCTCCTTGCCGGTCGGCGCGTCGTGGTAGGTGAGCCGTACGAGCCGCGTCTTGAGCGAGGGCACCTGCAGCTGGTCGAGCACCTGATAAACCGTGTCCTCCATCAGCAGGCGCTGCTCGTAGGTCTCGATAGAATCCGCCTTGAGCGTGGGGGACAAGCCTTCCCTGTCCCCGCAATGCGTGACGAACTTCACCGACTTTCCGAGGTGCGCGAAGATGTTGTCTTTCTGCTTTTCCTGGAATTTGAGCGAGAACGGGCGAACGCCGCAATGGAAGCGCGAAACTCCCCGGGCGATGATGTTCGCGGTGATCGGCGCCGCGCCGCCCTCGTCGCTCAGCTCGATCACGGCCTGTGAGCCCGATTCCTCTTTCGTGGGTGCACTGTTCAGCTTCGTGAAATCGGCAGAGATCCGCATGTTCAGCACGTCGCGGCTCTGGAACATGGGCGACTTTGAAGCGTGACAGGTGAACGCCTGCCAGTCCGGCGACGTGCTGGCGGGCGTCTCGTCGTCGTTGCCGGCGGGCGTCTCGTCGCCATTGCCGGCGGGCGTCTCGTCGCCGTTGCCGGCGGGCGTCTCGTCGCCGTTGGAATCCGGGATGGATTGCGTCGAGTCGTCGGGCGGCTCACTGGAGCATGCCCCATTCAACGCGAATCCAGGCAAGAGAAGGGTCGCGAGGGTAATCAAGCGCGCTTGGTTCATAGAATATTCAACCGTGACGAGGGGGAGTACCGCGAGACGAAGCATCAGCGCACGGACGATCCGCGCGCCGCACGGATGTGGGCCGCACACCGGGGTGGATGCCGCCAGGGGGCCTGAGCCTTCAGATGATTTGCGACGGCGTCGTCGACCCGCTCGCCTGGACACCTGGAGCGGGTTCGTCGAGGAATTTTCGATACGCCGAAGCGCGATGTTTCCTGTCGCGATAAACCTCCGGGCGCGTTCGGCTGCTGGAGCCGCATTGCCCCGCGGGCGCGCGGCGCGCTCGCGTGGCCCCTCCGTCACCGCCTCCCCCCGGGGCGGCGCTGCCCCGCAGGTCCTGGATCGCGACGCTTCGCCCCCGCGGAACCGTCCCGCCAGGAGGGCCTGCCGGGGAGGGGAGGTCGCCGGAAACCGTAGCGATTCTCATGGCTTCCGCGTGTTCCGCCGCCGAGGGCGCGTCCTGTGTGGCCCGGCGACGCCCCCTCCACCGCCGCGTCGCCCGCGGTGAAGGCCCGCGGCATCGATGCGTCGTGACGCGCTGGACCGCCGTCGCGACCGTGTCGCTGGGGCAATCGTTCGTCCAGACGTGGTTCGTGGCGAGCGGAGTCTTGAAAGCAGCGCTAAGGGTACGTGTCGAACGCCCACCACTCCGTCGCCATGTTGTCGTCGGTGATGATGGGGTCACCCTGCGTCCGCCGCAGGATCGACGCCCGGCTTTCCCAGGTGGGCCCGCCGCGCCAGCCCTGCTCTTTCAGCAGATCGAGCTGCGCGGCGCGGCTGCCGGCGGGCAGCACGGGACGACCGTCGATCTGCCAGGCGTCGAGCTTCTCCTCGAAGCGCGCGGGGTCGATCGTGATCGGATCGTCGCTCGCGATCAGCATGTTCTGGTAGCGGAGGGCGTGGGGGAACACTGTCGCTCCGGTCTTCTGAGCCGCGGTGGACATGGTCGTGTTGTAGTAGAGCGCGCCGCCCTGCTTCAGGTGCCGGCGGCATAGATCCAGCATCTCCCGGGAGAGCAACAGCGAGGCGTGCGAGCGCCAGTGCACGATCGTGTTCTCGACGATGACGTCGAAGCGCCGCGCGGTGCGCCCCAGGTAGCGCCGGCCGTCGTCGATGAGGAGCTCCACCTTGGGGTTGTCCAGCGCGCTCGCGACGACGGGCGCGCGTCGCGCCGCCTCGATGAACGCGGGGTTGATCTCGACCACGGTGAGGTGCTCGACGTCGGGGTCGTTCGCCAGCACCTGAAGCCAGGAGCCTGACCCGAGGCCGATCATGAGGATGTCGCGCGGCCGGGGGTGGAACGCGGACACCAGGTAGGCCCGCAGCACCCGGTTCTCGTCCTTCTCCGGCAGCGGGCTGACGTTGGCGATGCCCTCGTAGGATCCGCCGCCGTACACGGTGCCCGACCGGGAGACCGTGACGACGCCTTCGCGACGTTCGATGACGTGGGCGAAGCGACCGTGTTCGCTGTGCTCCTCCCCGTAAAGAAGCTTCTCGTAGAGGTCATCGTAGAGCGCTCTCGCCGACCCCACGAAGGACACGACGGCGGCGGCCAGGAGCGCGCAGCTCAGCACGCGCGAGCGCGCCGTCGTCGACGCGGAGAGCATGAGCATCACGCCGAGCGCGGCGCCCGCGATCGCGAGGGCCACGTTGAGCTCGCGCAGGGGCAAGACGTCCAGCAGCACG
The DNA here is from genome assembly GCF_001589285.1 of Sorangium cellulosum. Classification (GTDB taxonomy): domain Bacteria; phylum Myxococcota_A; class Polyangia; order Polyangiales; family Polyangiaceae; genus Sorangium; species Sorangium cellulosum_G. The sequence goes on from NZ_JEMA01000361.1 coordinate 24,203, forward strand.
AGGCCGGTGACCAGGCTGCCCAGCGTCGAGCCCACGATGTTGCCGACGTAGACGTAGGACAGCCGCGCGCCGGCCAGCTCGTCCGCGCGGATCCCGAAGTGGCACAGGAGCGGAAACCCCGCGCCGAGGCAGGCGCTGGCGAGCGCGAAGACAGGCAGCGTGGAGGCCGGCTCCACGCCGCGGCCGACGAGGTGCGCGACGGCGGGGGCCACGAGGAAGGCCGCGAGCGCCCCGGCGAAGATCACCCAGCCCACCCGGTAGAGCTGCCCGGAGCGCTCCGCCGCGGCGCTCCTGCAGTAGCGACCGGCGAGGAGCGATCCGCCGGCCAGACCGGCGAGGTAGGTGGCGAGCAGGAAGCCGAAGGCGTCCGGCGCGCCTTCGGTCGCGAAGCTGTAGACCCGGACCCAGAGGACCTCGTGCGAGAGCGCGAGACAACCGCCGAGCGTGGCGACGAGGACGGCAACGAGGAGCCTCATGGCTCGCCGCGACGCCGCCGGCGCAGAACCATCATCACGAGCACACCGACGAGGATGTTGAGCGCCGCCGCGACGTGCGTTGTGGCCCGGAGGCCCAGCCCGCCCAGCAGGTAGCGCGCCGCCAGGAAGGCGCCGAACGCCGCGCCCAGCGTGTTGATGAAGTAGAGGTTGCCCAGCGAGCGACCGACGTTGCGCGACCGCGACGTGGCGTGCCCGACGAGGAGGGGAAGCGTGGCGCCCATCAGCAGGACCGGGAGCACCACGAGCAGGAAGGCCACCCCGCCGGCGGCGACGTGGCCAATGCCGTGCGTGATGTCTGCAATCACGGCGAAGAGGCGGAGGCTGAAGGCGCCGTAGAGGCCGATCCCGATCTCGGCGAGCGCGAACAGCATCACCGCAGCTTGCGGGTACCGGCGCGAGAGCGCCCCGCCGGCGAGGCTCCCGAGGCCGAGACCCAGCATGAACGCGGTGACGACGATCGTGACCGACAGGATGTCGATGCCGTAGATCCCGTGGAGCGCGCGCTGCCAGACGACCTGATACACAAGCGCTGCCGAGCCCGAGAGGAAGAATACCGGGAAGAGCCAGGGCTCCATGGCTCGCGCCTTCCGCTGCTCGGCGGCCGGCGGCGCGAGCTCGGTCGCGAGGGGCTGCGAGGGCATGCTTGCGTCCTTTTGAGGGAATCGGGGATCAGGGGGCCATGATGCCCTCACAGAGCGGCCTGGCTCTACCCGCGCGGCGGGAGCTGGGGGCGGGGCGCGGGCATGGACAGGGCGGGCGCGGGCCGCTGGAACACGCGCTCGAGCGCGGCCGCGGCGGCGTGATAACCGCACATGCCGTGGACGCCGCCGCCGGGCGGCGTCGAGCTGGAGCAGAGATAGAGCGAGGGGTTGGGCGTCGAATAGGGGCTGAGGCTCGCGACGGGGCGCGCGAAGATCTGGAGCCAGTCGTTGGCGCCGCCGGCGATGTCGCCGCCGACGTAGTTCTCGTTGTAACGCTGCCAGTCGGCGGGGGCGCGGACGGCGCGCGCGCGCACGAGATCGCGGAACCCCGGGGCGAAGCGCTCGATCTGCGCCTCGATGCGCGCTGTCATGTCGACCTCGCAGCCGGGCGGCACATGGCAATAGACCCAGGCGGTGTGCTTGCCGGCGGGGGCGCGCGTGTTGTCGAACAGGCTCTGCTGCGCGACGAGGCAGAAGGGGCGCTCCGCGGGCGCGTCGCCGGCGAGCGCCCGCTCGGAGGCCACCAGCTCGTCGAGCGTGCCGCCCACGTGCACCGTGGCCGCGCGCGCGGCGGCGGGCGCCTCCCACGGGATGGGGCCGTCGAGGGCGTAGTCGACCTTGAACACGCCGGGGCCGTGGCGGAAGCGCTCGAGGCGGCGGCGGTAGCCCGCCGGGAGCCGGTCGCCGGCGATGCGGGACATCGCGGCCGGGGTCGTGTCGAACAGGTAGGCGCGCGCCTCGGGGAGCTCGTCGAGCGACGCCACGGTGCGGCCCGCCTCGATCTCGCCGCCGCGCGCGCGCAGGATCGCGGCCAGCGCGTCCATGAGCGCCTGCGAGCCGGTGCGCACCACCGGCCAGCCCACCGCGTGCGCGGCGAGGGCGAGCACGATGCCGAAGGAGGCCGAGAACAGCGTCTCGAGCGGCAGGAACGAGTGCGCCGCGCAGCCGCCGAACAGCCCGCGCGCGGCGTCGCCGCGGAACGTGTCGCGCGCGAGCCCGTCGGCCGAGCGGATGGCCGAGAGGCCGAATCGGGCGAGCAGGAGCGGGTGGCGCGGCGGGATGCGCAGCGGGCCGAGCAGCTCCTCGAACAGGGCGCCTTCGCCCGCGAGGAGCGGCGAGAACAGGTCGCTCCAGGCGGCCGCGTCCTCCTCGCCCAGCGTCTCGGCCATGCGATCGAGATCGGGGTAGAGCACGCCGGCCCTGCCGTCGGCCAGCGGGTGGGCGAGCGCCGCCTCGGGGTAGATCCACGCGACGCCGTGCTCCTCGAGCGGCAGCGTCCGCAAGAAGGGCGAGATCACCGCGGTCGGGTGGATGGCGGAGCAGACGTCATGACGGAAGCCGGGCCCGGTGAGCTCGGCCGTGCGCGCGCCGCCGCCCACCGTGTCGCGCGCCTCGATCACGCGCACCTGGAGGCCGGCCCCGGCGAGCGCGACGGCCGCGGCGAGCCCGTTCGGTCCTGCCCCGATCACCACGGCGTCCAAGGCGCCAGTCCCCCGGGTAGCCGACATGGGAGGAGGGGGTACCCGATCGCGGGGTGGGCGGGAATGAAATAGAGCGGCTGGGCCCGGCGGCCGCGCGCGCTGCTCCTCGCAGGAGCGGATGCCGCGCGGCGCCTCGATACAGCGGTTCGACGCGCCGTCGAGCGCGGCGCGCACGCTCGCCGGCAGGGCGCGCTGCTCAGATGCCCGAGGCCGACGCGAGGCAGGCGTCGAGCTCGGGGGTGTCCCGCCAGCCGCACTGGCCGGACGCGTCGCGCTCACAGACGCCGTGCTCGCCGTAGCACGCGTACCCCGCGCGCCACTCGCACGTCGTGAGCACCTCCTCGTCCGCGCAGACCTGCCCGCTGCAGCCGGTGACAACGCAGGTGCCGAGGTCGTCGCCAGGCGGCGCCTCCCCGCCGCCCAGGCACGCAATGAGCTCCGGCGTCTGTCGCCAGCCGCACTGGCCGGACGCGTCGCGCTCACAGACGCTGTGGTCGCCGTAGCACGCGTACTCCTCGCGCCACTCGCACGTGGTGTACACGGTCTGATCCGCGCAGACCTGCCCGCTACAGCCCGTCGGCCTGCAGCGGCCGGGCTTGATCCTTTCGACCGGCGCAGCGACGAGCCCGGCGGGCGCGCTGTCCACGCCGTCGATCTCGGGCATCGCCTGGCTACAGCCGTCGTCGTTCGCCCCGGCGAGCAGCGGCACGCACAAGAGGAGCGCGGTGAAGGCAAACCGATGACGCGTGGTGAAAAAATTCATCAAAGACCTCCTTAACAGAACAAAAACAAAGTACGAAGTGCCCGGAAGGGGCCAGTTCCTGTCCTTAGAGCATGCGGCGGCCCCACGCAACCCGCGGCGTCGATCCTGCGATCCGGTGTCCCGGGCTCGGCGGCTGCACAAGCTCTTTGCCGCCTCGCTGACAGCGTGATCCCGTCATGGCGCTGTTGCTATGATGTGTGTCTCTTCTTCACCGCGCCGCCAGGCAGGCGAATGGCTGGACCGCAGGAGTGGCCGGGCGACCTGCGGCGCGGAGCGCCTCCCCGACCGACGTGGAGAGCGACGGCGGGCTCGACGTCTCCGACCGGACCGGGGGCAGCCTCCTGCGCGGGCCGAGGGCGGCTCGTCGTGGTACAGCCCGTCTCCGGCGTGAACGGCGCGAGCGATCGCCCGTCTGCGTCAGACGATGCACCTGGACCGCCGGCCTCCGCGCTCGATCGCGGGCGGCTCGGCTCGAAGGAGTGACGAATGAAGATCGGAATCATCGGCGCCGGCTCGATCGGCGGGTCGCTGGCGAAGCTGTTGGGGAAGCTCGGTCACCAGGTGGTGATCGCGAACTCGCGCGGGCCGGACACGCTCCGCGAGGTCGCCGCCGAGACCGGGGCCACCCCCGTCACGGCCGCGGAGGCCGCGCGCGGCGGCGAGATCGTGGTCGTCACGATCCCCCAGCGCGCGGTCGTGGACCTGCCGAAGGATCTCTTCGCCGGCGTGCCCGCCGATGTGGTCGTGATCGACACCAACAACTACTACCCGGTCCGCGACGGCAGCATCCCGGCCATCGAGGCGGGGCAGGTCGAGAGCGCGTGGGTCGCCGAGCAGATCGGGCGGCCGGTGATCAAGGCGTTCAACAGCATCTATTTCGAGAGCCTGCTCGCGAAGGGCAAGCCGAAGGGCACGCCGGGGCGCGTCGCGCTCCCGATCGCGGGAGATCCGCCGGAAGCGCGGGCGAAGGTCATGCGCCTCGTCGATGAGCTCGGCTTCGATCCGGTCGACGCGGGCGGCCTCGAGGACTCGTGGCGGCAGCAGCCGGGTACCCCCTGCTACATCCACGACCTCGACGCGCCCCGGCTGAAGGAGGCGCTGGCCGCTGCCGAGCGGAGCCGCGTCCCCGAGTACCGCAAGGCCTCGGACGACTGGCTGCGATCGCTCATCGCGCCGCAGAGCCCGAGCTGATCCGGGCGCAGGCGGAGCCGTCGGCCGCCTGCCTGCCGACGTCTCGAGATACGACGCTCCGCCCGCCCCGCCGCCTGCGCTCACGGCACGAGGGAGCTCAGGTACTCCTCGAGGTTCGTGTAGCCGTCGCCGTCACGGTCTCCGTTGCGGTCGTCCGCATCTGCCGGGTCGAGATCTCGCGCGATCTCCCACGCGTCCGGTATGCCGTCCTGATCGGCGTCGCTCGGAGCGCGGCCCCCGGGCAGGGGGCCGACACCGCCCGCGAAGCCAAGGCTCGACTCGTCGCGGATCGTCGCGCCCCGCTCGCCGAGCGAGGCCAGCTCATCGAGCACGTAGCGGTCCGCGTCGTCGCGATGGATCGAGGCTCCGGCGTGCGCGCTGACGTGGGCGTACGCCTCTTGTGCCGTCATGGCGGGGACGGCAGGGAAATCGACGGAGGGCGCGTCGAGCCAGGTGACCGAGCCGAAGTCGCCTTTGCCGAGGAGCCTGCCGTCGAGCGTGCCGTCCTTGTCGCTGTCGTAATAATTGCCGTCGGCGTGAAGGTTGTATGCGGGCGTGGGGCTGTCCAGGGTGCCGCCTCTCGTCTCCGGGCCGGTGATGAAATAATTGCCCAGCAACAGGCCGTCCGAACGACCGCTGGTGTCGCCCAGGATGTAGCCGGACACGACCCAGTTGTAGACCACGTTGTTGATGAACTGCAGCGTGCCGCGCGCCTTCGGGTTCCGCGAGTTGTTGTCGATGTAGAGCGAGCGAATGATCGACGTGCCGGCTGTGTTCACGAGGCCGCCGGTGCTGTGAGGCTGCAGCCCCTGCGCGACGATCGAATCCTGAAGCGTCAGGTTGTAGAGCTCGGCGCCGCTCTCCTCGTTGAGGTCGAGCGTACCGTCGCGTCCCCAGCTGAGCGAGCAGTGGTCCCAGATCACGTCGTGCCCGTTCGCCATGGTCACGGTGTCCTTGCCCGAGTCGCCCCCGATGCCCATGCGGAAGCGGATGAAGCGTACGACGGTGTTCGACGCTCCGGAGAACGAGGTGCCGTTACCGTAGATCGTGATACCGCCACCCGGGGCGGTTTGACCCGCGATCGTCTGGTGGCTCTTGAACACAAGGCGAGACGAGATCTTGATCACCCCGCCCACGTCGAAAACGACCGTGCGGTTCGGCTGGCTGATCGCGTCGCGCAGCGAGCCCGGGCCGGAGTCGTCCAGGTTCGTGACGTGCACGACATCGCCGCCGCGCCCGCCTACCGCGTGTCGCCCGAACCCCTGAGCCCCCGGAAACGCGAGCACTTCGCCGCTCGGTGGAGCCCCGCCGCTGCCTGCTCCCGCAACCGGAGAGGGCTCATCGGCAGGAGCGCCACCGCCCGAGGAGCCTCCGCTCCCGGCGACCGCCGCGCCGCCGACCCCCGAGGCGCCCCCCGCGGCCCCAGCGCCCGAGGCGGCGCTGGTGAACGAGCTCGAGCCGCCGCCACCGCTCGCGGGTCCGGCGCCGCCGCCGGCTGGCGGTCCAGCCGCGCCTGAGCCCGATGGGCTGCCACCGCTGTCACCGCACGCGAGCGCGACGAGCGCGAGGAGAACCGCCGGGATCGAGCTCCAGCTCGAGTGCAAACGGACGCCGTGATCGGATGACCTGGAGATGAGCATCGTCACGATGGTTGTCCGCGCCGCCCGCCACCTGTCAGAAATCGGATCCCGAGCGCGCCGTCCCCGCGCGGGGGCGGCGCGCGCCTCGACGCGCTCCGCCTCGCTCCGCCGAGCGGCGCGCTGCAGGAGCGCCGCAAGGGGATCGAGCCGTCGTTCGGGGTCGCTCATGGTCAACGTCCTTCGCGCCGAGACAAGAACTCCTGGAGGGCTGGCTCCCGCGCCTTGAGCAAGAACGCGCGCGCTCTCTCGAGCTCTCGGCGCAGCGTCGACTCGGATACGCCGAGGGACGCGGCCGTCTCGAGCATCTCGACGCCTTGCACGTGGCGCAGCACGAAGGCCATGCGCCGGCGCTTGCTCAGCTTGCCGAGCACGCGGAGCAGGGCGCGGAGCACCTCGCGATGCTCGAAGTCGACGCGCTCGATGGCGCGCTCGGGCAGCTCCCCGCTCGGGGAAAGTCCCACCCAGCGGCGTATCTTGCGCTTCCGGATCTCGAGCGCCGCCAGCCGCGCCGCCACGGACGTCAGATAGCCACGGAGGGCCTGGCCGTCCTGGATGCGCGCGGCGCCCTGGAGCAGGGCCAGGAAGACCTCCTGGACCAGATCGTCGAGGTTCGTATCGGGACCGAGGGCACCGTACAGCACACCTCGCACGAGACCCGAGTACCTGTCCCAGATGATGGCAAGTGCCTCGCGCTCTCCGGCGGCGACGCCGGCGACCAGGCTCGCGTCCGACCGCTTCTCGGCGGGGAAGCGGGCCATCGCGGGCCCTGGCGGAGGGGTGGAGCGCGTGGGGTGAGCCACGCTATCCTGGTTACCCGGGGGCATCTCGAGCCGCCAGAAGAATTGATTCGCTGCGAGAGCGCTGTATCGACGCAGGCGACTCCGAGCATTTCGGTTGCATCCTCGCGGGGAGGAGCGGGGTCACCTTCTCCCACGTCCACGTCGACGGCAGCCATGAGGCCGAGTGCAACGGCCGCCCGCGCGACTCCGCCTTTCGCACGAGCCCTCGGAGGGCCGCTCCGCCGAGGGCCCCTCACTTTTTCTGACGGGTCCGACCTCCCTCGAACAACCCCCCGTCATGCTCCCTCTCCGCGCTCGCTTCCGCCGTTCCCACGGCAGTCGAACTTTCCACGGCGCATCGCTCGGGACACTCATCCGGGCTTGCGCGGGCCCTCTCGCTCTCTCTTGCTCGTTGGCCTGTTCGAGCGAGCAAGCCACCGATGATCCGGCCTCCCCCGCCGGCCCCGCCGGAGGCAGCTCGTCCGCCGCCGCCGCCGGGCCATCGAGCGGCACGACGGGGAGCGGCGGCACGGTGTCGCCCGGCGGCTCGGGGGGCGCGGGCGCCGGCGGAAGCGCCGGCGTGCCCGTCGATTGCTCACCGATCGAAGCGGCCGGCTTCGAGCTCTGCACCTCGGGCGAGGACCTCTGCGGCGCGGTCTTCCTGAACGGGAGCGGCTGCACGGCGGTGTGTGGGGCCGCAGGTCTCGCGTGCGAGGCCGCCTACGAGAACCTCGAGGGAAGCTGCGGTGCCGACGAGGCGCTCCCGGCCGTGCCGTGCGACTCGGGGCACCAGTCCGACTATTGCGTGTGCCGCGGTCCCGCGAGCGGCACGGGCGGAAGCTCGGGGACGGGCGGCGGCGGCGGTTCAGGCGCTGGGGGCTCGGACGGCGGCAGCGTCACGTCCGATTGCAACAGCGCGACGGGTGGGGCGCTCATCGAGGTGAACCGGGATGGATCGGGCGATTTCACCACGATCCAGGCCGCGATCAACAGCGTCGCCAGGTCGAACACGACGCCCACCATCCTTCGCATCGCCCCCGGCACGTACTCCGAGAAGCTCATCGTCGACCGTCCCCACGTGACGCTCTGCGGCCAGAGAGGTCAGGCCGAGGCGACCGTGCTTACCTACGGCGATAGCGCGACAACCTCGAACGGCGCAGGGGGCGAGCTGGGCACTTCGGGCAGCTTCAGCGTCAATATCTCCGCGAGCGACGTCTCGGCCGAGAACATCACCATCGCCAACAGCACGGGCCCAGGTGTGCAGGCCGTGGCTCTCCTGGTCAGCGGCAGCCGCGTGCAGTTCCGGCGCTGCCGGTTCCTCGGTTACCAGGACACGCTCTACGTGAAGAACGGAACGCAGTACTTCAGGGATTGCCACATCGAGGGCAGCGTCGACTTCATCTTCGGCGGCGCGACGGCCGTCTTCGAGGGCTGTACGATTCACAACGTCGCTGGCGGCACGGCGATCACGGCGCCGAGCACGGATGAGCCGGTTCCCTTCGGGATCGTGTTCCTGGGAGGGCGGGCCACGGCGGTCGGATCGGTCAGGTCCGGGTCGGTCGCCCTCGGTCGCAACTGGAGACCCTACGGCTCGACCACCTACCTCGGGACCGAGCTCGGCGCGCACATCGCGCCCATCGGTTGGGTCCGCATGGGCGACAACACGCTCGCGACCTCGCGCTTCGCCGAGCACATGACCACGGGACCCGGCGCGAGGCCGAGCGAGCGAGCCCGCGAGTCCAGGCAGCTCAGCGCGGCCGAGGCTGCAAGCTACACGGTCGAGAACATGCTCGCGCCGTGGACGCCCACCTTTGCGGACTGAGAGGGCGTCTCATCGATCCTTGTCGCTCGAGACGACAGAGAGATCATGGAGGCGCCGGTCCCCTCGTTGCCGATTCCCTTCCAGCCTCTTGGATTGCCCATGCCGGTCCAGATCGACATGCTCTCATGGTAGGCGCAGCTCTCGGCGATGAGCGCGATGTCCTCACCCACGCCGTGGATCTGCCCTCCTCGGGGGTTGTGATGGTCGTTGAGGATGTGGACGTTGCCGTGCCGTCCGCGTCCATGAGAAGGTGACGACGAGATGGCGGCGCTCGTCTGCGCCGGCAATGGAGACCCCGGCACACGGAAGGGCGTAAGCATCCCACCGTATCTCGCTTTTCTGCTACGCTCCCCCCCTTGACCTGGCGGGCGCCGCCGCGTAACCATCGCCTTCGGTGGCTCCCGAGTGGAGCGTGGGTTCTCCAGGAGAAGATGGGCATGCAGATGTATTACTTGATCCCGCTCGTGTTGATGGTGGCCGGTTTCGCTTACTCGATGTACGCCCGCAAGAAGGCCCTGTCCGAGGCCGCCAACATGACCCCGGAGCAGATCGAGCAACAATTCAGCGACTTCTACGCTCAATATTACGATCTCCAGCCCGGCGAGCGCATCATCGGCAACTGGAGCGGCGTCGAGTACCAGGCGCCTGCCGGCACGGCCCGCCGCATCGCCGGCGGCGTCCTCAACGCCGCATCTGCCGCCGTGATCGGCGTCTCCACCTACGTTCCCAACGTCCACGTCGGCCTCACCAACAGCGGCCGCGTCCTCGTCTCTCGCGAGTACAGCGACTTCGGCAAACGCGGCAACTACAAGCAGCTCACCGCCTTCGAACAGGGCACCCGCGCCTTCAACCAAGACGCGACGTATCCCGGCGAGGACATCGGCTCCCGCCCCGGCAACCCCTTCAACCCTCTCGTGAGCCTCGAGTTCATCCAGCTCCGTTCGCCGAGCGGCGAGATCTACGAGGCTTGGCTGTCCCCGCAGGGCAGCCGCCACGGCCAGAACGGATTCAGCTCGATCTTGCAGTCGCTCGGTTGAGCGCGGCGAGCGGGGCGACGCTGACCAAACCGCTCGCCCCGCTTGACATGGCCGGCCCGGCTCGATCTCGTCACCATGAGATATTCCCATTCCTGCCGAGCCGCACGACGAACCACTGCACAGCTCCGTCCTCTGCGCCGAGCGCTGCGCCGTCGGCGTGCAGGGTCCCGGTGAAGCTGCCCGCAACGAAGGCGTTCCCGAGAGAGTCGACACCGAGGCTCACGGCTTGAGATGCAATGCTGCCCTCGATGCGTCGGCTCCAGAGGTGAGCTCCGTCGGCGCCGATCTTCGCCACCCAGGCGCTGGGGGATGAACAACTCGCGCCGACCAGCGGTCCGTCGCCGAGATCAAGGCCGCAGTTGGCGCTCCCCGCGAGGAACACGCTTCCGTCTCCGCCGATTGCGACGCCAACGAGGCCGCTGTCTCTGGGCGATCGAGCGTGAACAGGACCGATCCATTTCTTTTCCCAGAGAGAGTGTCCCGGCGGCGCGCGCGGTGCTTCTGTTCGCCAGGCTTACGAGCGCTCTCACCGAACGGCGCGCGCCTCCGCTTGGGCACAGGCCGCGCGTCTTGCACGAGCTGGTCTATTGTGTCGTCACACAGGACGCGTCGTCCGTCGGAGTAGTCAGCTCTATCTCTTGAGACGGATAGTACATCACGAAATTATAACACATCTCATCCACCGTCCGCTCCCCGAATTCCACGGCGCTGTTGCCCGGGTTGTCCCACGCGCAGCGCGTCCTCACGGTGTCGCCGCCTCGAAGGATGGTATCGTTGTCGTACCAGATCTGGTTGTCGAAGTTCCACGGATCGGCGAGCCCCAGGTTGCTCGGCTCGCTGCCGTCCGTGGGCACCGTGTTGCTCGACAGGTGCTTGCCGAGATTGTGCATGTGCGGCATGACACTGATTACCGAAATCGCCCCCATGTCCCGCGGGAACTGGTAATCGCAGCTCACGTCGAGCGAGCCGTGAGGCGGGATGTTGATGTCTTCTGTGCCGAACGAGAAGATGCCGGCGTCGTTGGGGCGGAGCTCCGTCGTCGTGCAGACGTTGAAGCCGGTGCTGTCTTGCTGCCCGTCGAGGCCCTTGATGTTGCTGTAGTGCACCTGGACTACGAAGTGTGCCGTGCCTTCCAGCGGGAAGCCCGCCTCTAGCGGCAGCTCCGTGGCCTTGCCGCCGGGCGCCCAGACGGACAAAAGAGCCCCCTGGATGTCGCCCCCCTCACAGGGCGTGGGCGTCGAGGGAGACGCCTCATCCGCCTTGAAGAGCAGGATATGGTGTACAATGGTGCTGTTGTCGATCTGGGGTGCGATCCCGACGAGGTGTCGTTTCTGGCCGATCTCTACATCGACCCCATAACACATATACTGGTCCCGGACGTCCTTCGGCATGACGTAAGGCGCGGACGGCGCTAGCAGGACATCCGGTGTGCAGCTCAGGGTCGGAGGGTCGATGGTTCCGCCGCCGCCCGGGTCGACGCACGTGTCTTCACCGGCCGGCATGCCGGCGGCGATCCATTGATCGAAGATCGCGAGCTCCGCGGCGGTCAGGCGCTCGGTTGGGGGCGGAGGCATGGGGCGCGCGGTGTCGCGGGCGCGTGCGGCGACGAGCTCGTAGACCTTCTTGTTGGGATCGCTCACCGCGGGCGCGACCAGATCGCTCCGGTCGACCAGCGGGAACGGCGCGCCGAACTTCGGGGACGCCCCGTGACAGGTCTGGCACTTCGTGGAGAGGATCTTGTCGACGTCGCACGGCAGCGCTTCCGCGTTGCCGTTCTCCGGACCGGAGCCGGATGAGCCGCTGCTGCCCTTCTCGGCGTCGCTGCACGCGACGACAACGAGAGCGGATAGGAAGGACAGCGCCGAGAACAAATAACGACTACGATTCATGCGAGCTCCTCGGGGAAAAGTGCGACCTGAATCGGCGTTCGAGGGCATCGAGCGCTGATCTGCAGCTTTTCGAAAGGGCGGTCGAAGACCGAGATTCAGAAAAACGCCGTCGAATTGGGTGGAAGAAGAACGCGCGCCGCGAGCTCCCGAGAACAGCGGGAGACTTGGCGCGTGAGAGCACCGGCGACCCAGATCTACGGACGGGCCGGCGACCTGGCGTCGGTGCTACTTCGGTGAGTGCCCGCCCGCTCTGAGACTGTTCAACGGTTCGCTCACGCGGAAGGTATCGAGGCGCCCGCGCGCCAGGAGGCGCGGTGCCGTCTGGTCAAAGCTCGGCTGCGGACTAGGGTCGCGCGCGGGGATCCATCGACGGGGCGCGCCCGAGCCAGTAGGGTACAGCTACACGGTAGGATGCCTTCTTGGTGCTACGCCGCGGTAATCCCAGGCGTTTCAGGCGTGGAAGACCTGCCCCATCGCACAAGGCCCGTTCTGTCAATGAGCTCGTACAGTCGGACTGCACGAGTCAGGAACGGCTCCGAGAATCTTGGCTTTGCGGAACGCGTTTGCTTGTCCTATCCGCCCGCGCCGGTGCCTGCCCCTCCGGGAATCGTGGAGACGTTCCGCGTCCTCCACCCGAACGAGGCGACGGTCGGTACATTCCTCGTCCACGTCGCCCTCCCGGAGCAGCCGCTCGCCGAGCCACGGTTCGGACCGGGAGCCTGGGTGGCACCCGGGCGGACCGGGAGCTCAGGTGACACATGCCGTAGAGGACCGGCGACGGAGGAGCGCCGGTGCCCTGGAAAGCGACATGTTCAGTGGACGAGAGGCTTCAGCTCATCGCAAGGGTCAACGCGTCGGACGAGACGGTCGCAGAGCTTACCGCGATCATGGCGAGCGGTTCGTGTATCGATCCTGGCAGTCCGCGAAGGTGCGGTGGGCGCGTCGCGTCGACGAGGATCCGGTCCCCGTTTCCAGTCCTCCCGGAGCAGGGGCCCGTAGCTCAGGAAAGTGTCACCGCGGCTCCCGGTCAGAGGTGGTACCAGGGCTCCGCTCGTACAGCCTCTCCACCCCGAAGATGGGTGCGACCCATCTTTTCGTGGAGGCACGTCCACCGGGAGATGGGTGCGACCCATCTTTTCGTGGAGGCACGTCCACCGGGAGATGGGTGCGACCCATCTTTTGTTGGAGGCACGTCCACCGGGAGATGGGTGCCACCCATCTCCCGCGTGGACGACCCACCTCACCCAGATGGGTTCGCGGCATCCCGCCCGCCCCGAACGGGGGCGCAGGGACGGGTTCGGGCTTTCTCGCGGGGCTCCTCGACGGGATCTCGCGAGCTCGTCGACCCGCTCGACGCCGGGCGCCAGCGGCCGGGCCCCCGCGCCGCCAGCGCCTCTTTCCCTGCGCGACCCAGCCGCCGGATCGCCGCCTCCCGCCGCAGCGCCTCCCCCTTGTCGGCCGCCGTCTCCACGTGCACCAGCGCGAGCGGCCCCCTCCCGCGCGTGTACCGCGCCCCGCGCCCCGCCGCGTGCTGCGCCAGGCGCGCCTCCACGTCGCGGGCGATGCCCGTGTACAGCGACCCGTCGCCGCAGCGCAGGATGTACACGTGCCAGCCCGCGGCCACCGCGGTCACTCCTTCGGCCCCTCGTTGTAGCCGCGCGGCCGGTACTTCGGATCCACGCCGCCGTGCTTCTCGCCGTTGTCGAGCGTGTCGACAGCGAGGTACGCGAGCCACGTCCCCGGGTGCTCCTCCGCCAGCCGCCGGAGCTCCGCCTCGTACGCCGCGAGCCGCTTCTCGTCGTGCAGGCACTGCAGCGCGAGCGCGATCAGGCTGAGCTCGTTCGGGCCGAGATCCATCCCGCGCTGGTAGTGCGGGAACGCCTCGTCCGCCCGGTGCATGCGGCACAGCGTGTCGCCCGTGTACACGTGGGCCATCGGCCACTTCGGCGCGAGCTCGACCGCGGCCTGGCTCGCGGCGAGCCGCGCCGGCAGGGCGCCCCGGGCGCCCTTCATCACCGAGTAGTTGAGGTGCGCCTTCGCGCTGCTCGGCACCGCCTCCTTCGTCGCCGCCCAGAACTCGAGGTCGTTCCGGTAGTCCATCGCGTGCCGGTAGGCCTGCACGCACTGGAAGCCGAAGAAGAGCACGAACAGCACCGGCGTCACCCACGCCCGCCACGACCAGCGCGTCCGCGGCGCCAGGGTCGAGCCCGCGAGCGCCTCGTGCAGCCACGAGAACGCGACGGCGAGGACAAGCGACGAGCCGATCGCCGGGAAGTACCAGAAGCGCTCCGCGCGCACCGTCGGCAGGACGACGGGGATGTTCGAGTGCGGGAAGTAGCTCACCACGACCCAGGTCAGCCCGATCGCCGCGATGCACAGCCCCGCGTAGCCGCGGCGCAGCGGCACCCAGGCGCTCCGGTCCGCCGTCGCCGGGCAGGGCAGGGGGCGCGTCCCCTCGACGAGCAGCCCGAGGCCGAGCAGCAGCGCGGGCAGGAACGGCAGCGGCCACAGCACGAGCGGCAGCGACCGGAGCCACTGCACGCGCCCCGCCGGGCGGAGCGCGTGCCAGTCGTACGCCGCCAGCCCCACCGCCGCGGCCGCGAGCAGCGCCCCCGCGATGAGCAGCGGCCACCGCCGCGACGTCGCCTGCCCGCCGTCGACAAGGAACGCCGCGCGCACCGAGCGCCGCTCGCGCCGCTCGAGGTGCTCGCGGCGGAGCGCCGCGATCCAGAGCGCGAGCGAGCCGAGGGGCGGCAGCGCCATCATCGCGGCGCCGGCGACGCTCTCGAAGAAGACCAGCCGGTCGGGCGCCGGCTCCTGCGGATACGAGTAGTCGCCGCTCAGCGTCCACGGGAACACGATCTGGGTGAGGCCCCGCCAGTAGACGCGCAGCGCGCCGGCGATCCGGTGCGGCGTGTCCGCGGTGCTGAGCGGGTTGTTGAGCGGATCGCGCGGCAGCGGCGCCTGGTGGAACCAGACGAGCGCGTCGTGCAGCGCGCGCTTCACGAGCGGCGCCCCCTCCGGGAGCGGCGCCGTGAGCTCGGCCGGCATCGGCGCCGGGAACCAGCGCCGCCGGAGCTCGACGTAGAGCACGAACGCCGCCCCCGCCGCGAGCAGCGCGACGAGCGCGCGGACCAGCCGCGCCGGGCGCGTGGGGTGCGTGAGCGGCGCCGCGATCAGCGCGGCGAGCGGGATCAGCGGCACGCAGACGAGCGCGCTCTCCTTGGAGAAGAGGCCGAAGAGCACGGCAGCGAACACGGCGAACGGCATCGCCCACCCGGGCAGCGCCAGGGCGGCGAGGGCGGCGATCGCCCCCATGCCCCCGAGCACGTCGGCGATGCCCACGATGCCGCTCACCGCCTCGGTGAGCACCGCGCAGCCGACGAAGATGAGCCCGACCAGGTAGGCGAGCCCCCGCTTGCGCGTGAGCCAGAACGTGACGCACGTGAGCAGCGCGGCGTTCGCGGCGTGGAAGAGGACGTTGTAGAAGTGATGGAAGAAGGGCTGGTTGGTGACAGCCCAGATCGTGCGCCAGAGGAAGTTCGGCAGCGGGCGGTAGGATCCGACGCTCCTGTCGGGCGGCAGCCCCCAGAAATCGCGGTGGATCGCGTCGAGGAAGCCGAGCCCTCCCTTCGCGTTCACGTACGGGTTGGCGAGGAGCGCCTCCTGCTCGTCGAAGATGTAGTTCGTCGACGGGTGGCGCGTGAACAGGATGACGGCGAGCACCGCGAACGGCGCGACGGCGGACAGGAAGGTCGGGTCGAACGCGAGGAAGTAGCCGCGCACGCGCTGCGCGGCCCTCCCGAGCCGCGACGGCGCCATGGGCGGCCCGGCCGGCTGCTGCGTGGAGGACGGCGGCGCGGACAGCGGCGCCGTCATGGGGTCGACGAGCGCGCCCGAGGCGGGCTCGAGCCCGGCCTGCTCGCCGGCGGCGTACGGGGGCGGGGAGTTCACGCCCGGCCCCTTCAGCTCGCGCTCTCCGGAGCGGCGCCCGGCGCGCCCTCCGGCGCGGGGACCTCCGGCTCGGGGATCGCCCAGATGTNGGGACCTCCGGCTCGGGGATCGCCCAGATGTCGCCCCAGAGCGGCTGTCCGCCGTCCACCCCGACCACCGCGCCGGTGATGAAATCGTTCTGGTCGCTCGCGAGGAAGACGATGAGCCGCGAGACCTCCTCCGGCGTGCCTGTGCGCTTGAGCGGGGTGGCGCGCCGCGCGAGCTCCAGGAGCTCGTCGCCGTACTGCGCTGTGCCGCTCGTCCGGATGTTGTTGCCCGGCGCCACGGCGTTGACGCGGATGCCGAGCGCCGCCCACTCGACGGCGAGCGATCGGGTCAGGTTCTCGACCCCGGCGCGCGCGGCGCCGGTGTGCGCCATGCCCGGGAACCCGCGGGCGACCGACGCGGTGACGTTCACGACGCGGCCGCGCCGCGCCGGGATCATCGCCCGCCGCGCTACCTCGCGGGTCATGAAGAAGGTGCCGTTCAGGTTGTTGCGGACGACCGCCTCCCAGCCCTTCGGGGTCATGTCCGCGGCCGGGCTCGGGAACTGCCCCCCGGCGTTGTTCACGAGCACGTCGACGCGGCCGAAGCGATCCAGGACCTGGCCCACGAAGGCGGCGATCTGCTCCGGCTCGCGGATATCGCAGGGCGCGGCGAGCACCTTGTCGCCGGCGATCCCGTCCGTCTCCAGCGCCTTCACCGCGGCGTCGAGCTTGTCGGGCTTGCGGCCGCAGACAGCGACCTTCGCGCCGAGGTGAGCGAGCTCGCGGGCGCACGCGAGGCCGATCCCGCTGCCCCCGCCGGTGATGATGGCGACCTGATCTGCGAAGAGTCCTCGGGCGAAGATCGAGCGCACCTGGGTCACGCCCCGCGTTTACAACGGGTCACGTGGCGGCGCCACCAAGCTGCAAGCCCGGCCGGGGCGCGCCCGGCGCCGTCGCGACGGGATCGCGCCCCCCGAGCGGCGCGGCGGGCTCCGGTCAGAGGTGCCGCGTCAGCCGGGGCAGAACCCTCTCGTGGAGCAGCTCGGGGATCGCCCGCTTCGCCCGCCAGAACCAGCGCCCGTCGCGGTGCGGCACGGCGTAAAGGCGGCCGGCGTCGACCGCCTCGATCGCGCGCCGCGCCACGTAATCGGCCTGGAGCCCCTCGCGCCCCATGAGCTTCTCGGCGATCTCCCTCATCTTCGCGTCGACGCCGCGCGCGCTCTCGACGATCTGCGTCCTGAAGAAGGTCGGGCACAGCACCGTGACGCCGACGCCGTGCGGGGCGAGCTCCAGCTTCATCGTCTCGGAGAGGGCGACGACGCCGGCCTTTGTCACGCAGTAGGGGGCGAGCCCGGCCACGGCGATGAAGCCGGCGGCGGAGGCGATGTTCAGGAAATGCCCGCGCCTCTGCTCCTTGAAGCGCGGCGTGAACGCGTGGCAGCCGTGGATGACGCCCCAGAGGTTGACGCCCATGACCCACGACCAGTCCTCGAGGGGGACGTCGCCGACCTGCCCGCCGGCGCAGACGCCCGCGTTGTTCACGACGAGATCGACGCCGCCGAGCGCGCGGTCGGCCTCGCCAACGAGCGCCGCGACATCGTCGCTCCGGCTCACGTCGCAGCGGACCGTGTGCGCCTCGCCCCCGGCGTCGGCGACGAGGCGCGCTGTCTCCCGGGAGCCCTCGTCGTCGAGGTCGGCGAGGAGCAGCTTCGCCTGACGGCCCGCGAGCTCGAGGGCGAGCGCGCGGCCGAGGCCCGAGGCGGCGCCTGTGATGACGGCGCGGGGTTGCTTGGGGAGGGACATGAGCTGGCGAATACCACGGGGGCGGCCACCTCGACCCGGTCGGCAGCGGAAAACAGCGAGGCGCCAGGGATGCCAGGGGAACCGAGATCCCCTGGCGTCCCTGGCGCCTTGACCGTTCCACCAGCGCTCGCGCTAGGCGCTCCCGCGCGTGCCTCCCTGTGGACGACCGCCGCTCAGCCGCTGCCCGAGCAGGTGCTTCGCGCGCTCCGCGAGCCGGAGCTCCTCCTGACGGACCTCGCCGAAGAAGGTGGCGAGCTCCTGATCGCCCTGCTTCTGCGCGTCCTGAACGTACTGCGCGTAGGTCTCTGCGCCCTGGAGAGCATGGTAGAGCACGCTGACCAGGTTGTAGTCCTTGTCGGGGACAACGCTGCTCTCGCTGCGGCCCTGCTGTCCCTGTGTGCCTGCTCCCTGCTTCTGCTCGTTCGCCATTCCAAACCTCCTCGATTCCCCCCAGCGGCGCCCGTGCATTGCAAGGGGGAGGCCGCACCGCGGAATGGCCCGACGCGCCGACGATCCCACGCTTGGGGCGCGGCCGCGCCGCGCCGCGCGTCGCGATTTGCCCCAGCAGGCGGACGCTCGCGCAGGATTGCACCAGCTCAGGCGGCCTCGGCCATGACGCCCAGCGCGCCGCGGCGCGCTCGACGCAAGGCCGCGCCGGTGCGTCGCGCCATCTCTTGCTCAGCTCGCCCGATGCAACGGGATCGCCGCTCCGGACGTCAGAGGCCTTGTGGCGCTCGGATTGTGTGATGGACGGGCACGAGGTGATCGCCCCCACGCCCGCGAGACGTCGAGCAGACCCACGCCGGCGCGAGCTGATACGCTGCCCAGCGCGCCGGCTCCTCCCTTGCAGCCCTCGATCGATCCCTCCATGCGTTCACGGCTCCACCGCTCGCCCCTCCCGGTCTCCTCTCTTCACTGGACGCTCGCGGCGCTCGCGCTCGCGACCTCCGCCTGCGGCGCGGACGGCCCCGGGCCGAGCGAGCCGCGGGACACCGGCGTCCATCCGCGGCTCCTCGCGCGCCCGGAGCACCGCGAGATCCTGCGCTCGCGCGTCGAGCGCGAGCCCTACGCCTCGATCTTCGCGACCCTGAAGCGCCGCGCCGAGCGCGCGTATGCAGAGGATCCCGACCCGGACTCGTGGGACCACCTGGCGAACGGCGACAACGCCTCGACGGCGCAGGCGAACGCCCTCCTCGCCTGGGCCTTCGACGATCGGGCGGCGGCCGACAAGGCGCGCGAGTTCCTGCGCCGCCTCGAGGCGGACTGGGACACGAACACGGTCCTCGATATCAACATCCGGATGGCGAAGACCTTGATGGGATACACGAACGCCTGGGATCTCCTCAGCGCGACCCCGTGGTTCCCGGCGGCAGAGTCGATCGAGGCCGAGCGCAAGATCACCGAGATCACCGGCCAGCTCTTCGCCAGGTACGTCGAGCACGACCTCTATCGCGATCTCCTGCTCCGCCCGGCGCAGAACAACCACCCGATCCGGACCGCCGACGCGATCGCCTATGCGGCGCTCGCGTTCCCCGGGCACCCGGCGGCCGGGACGTGGTGGAGCTGGTCGATCTCCGAGCTCGACTACCTCTGGGGCGAGAACGGCCAGTACGTGCAGCCCGACGGCGGCGTCTCCGAAGGCCCGTACTACTCCGGGTTCGCCTGGGGGCCGACGGCGGCGCTCTTCATCGCGCTGGACAACGCCCTGGAGGGGCCCCTGTCGTTCGCGCGCGACTGCCGCACCCGCTCCGACGAGGACCCCTGGACCGGGCACGGCTGCGTCGACGGCGAACAGGCCACGTTCGAGCCCCCGCTGCGCGGCGGGCTCTTCACCAAGGCGGTCGACTGGTCGCTCACGCTGCGGCTCCCCTGGGGCAACCGCCCTCCGCTCGACGACGGCGTGTTCACCCCGTTCAACGGGAGCTCGCTGCTCACCTCCTTCGGCGGCAGCGGGGCTCACCGCTGGGACTGGGAGCAGAACCGCGAGAGCCCCCGGAGCATGGAGTTCGGCATCGACCTCATCGCCCACCACCTGGTCTACGTCGACGACGCGGTGGCCGCCGAGGAGCCGCCGCTCCTCACGCGCTTCTTCCCCGACGCGGGCAACGCTGTGTTCCGCTCGGACTGGGGCGAGGAGGCGCGCTGGCTCCTGCTCGTCGCCGAGCACGGCGCGGCGCGCAAGGCGATCCACGACCACGTGGACGGCACGTCGTTCTCGCTCGCCGCCTACGGAGAATACCTGTTGATCGACCCCGGCTATTACAAGCCTGACGCGCTCGACAACGCGAAGACAAGCCAGTCGCCGTCGCACAACGTGATCCTCATCGACGGCAGGTCCGCGCCCGACAAGGGGCTCTTCAACAACTTCGGCGACGCGGACGCCTGGATCCGGAACACCCACGACGGCGACGCGGTCGAGTACGCGGAGGCGCACCAGGACTACCAGGACACGCACGTCGAGCGCTCCGTCGCCTTCGTCGACGGCCGCTACTTCGTTGTCGGCGACCGCCTCGCGACGACGCACCCGGCGGCCCGGGCGCACGCGTGGCGGCTGCACGGCTACGCGGGGCTCACCTCCGGCGGCACGTTCGAGCTCCTCGTCGACGGCGCGCGCTGGGAGCGGACGCGGGCGGGGGTCGAGGCGCGCGTGCAGTCCACGGCGCCGGGGCTCGAGGTCGTGGAGCCGCCGTACACGCCCCTCACCGCGCCGCACGTGCACGAGTTCGAGCAGGACAGGAAGGCCGCCGACCACGCCGTCATCGACGCGACGATCCAGGCCGAGGCGCCGGGGTTCCTGGCGGTGCTCCTGCCCTACAAGGTCGGCGCGGACGCCGGTCCTGACGCGCCGCTCGAGGCGACGCCGCTCGAGGCGGCGCCCGGGGTGGTCGCGTGGCAGATCGAGGGCGACGGCTGGACGGACGTCGCGGTCCTGAGGAGCCAGGGCGCGCCGGGGGAGGTGACGCTGCCCGGCGGGCAGGTCCTCGAGACAGACGCCGAGCTCGTTGTGCTCCGGATCGACGGCGAGCGGCCGTTCGCGCTGATGGCCCGGGGCACGCAGGTGCTCGTCGACGGCGCCCCCCGGGTCACCGCGCCCGACGCGACAGGCGTCGCCGTGGAGGAGTGAGATGCCGACCGCAGCCCCCGATCTCCCGCCCGCGCTGCCGTCGCGCCCCCGCGCGCTGGCCTCGCGCCCCCG
>NZ_JEMA01000362.1 GCF_001589285.1 Sorangium cellulosum
GTCCCGCTCGACGCGCCGTCGACCAGCGAGCCTGCCGCGGCGAGCCCGCCGCCGCGCGTCGCGCGCGGCACCGGGACGGCGGCGGACAGGAAGCTCGAGGAGGGCGACGCCGCCTACGCGACAGGCGATTTCGCCGCCGCGGAGAAGGCCTATCGCGCGGCGGCGCAGCTCGACAGGCGAGACGCTGCGGCGATCGTCGGCGCGCAGCGCGCGGCGATCGCCAGGGCGGGGGTGTCCGCGGAGTTCGGCGGCGCGCCGAACGACAGGACGCTGCTCGCCGCGGTTCCGGAGCTGAAGCGCGCGGTGAAGCTCGAGCCGGGCTACGCGCCGGCGCACCTCGAGCTCGGCCGCGCGTACCTCGTCCTCGGCCGCGCCGAGGCGGCGCTCGGCGCGCTCGCGCGGGCGGCGGAGCTCGCCCCGAGCGACGCCGAGGCGCGCTCGGCGCTCGGCGTCGCGCACCTCGCGCTCGGAAACCTGCAGGACGCCGTCCGCGAGCTCGCGCGCTCCGCCGAGCTCGCCCCCGGCGACGCCGAGCGGCAGGCGAACCTCGGGACAGCGCTGCTTGCCGCGGGCAAGACGGCCGACGCGATCCGCGCCTACGAGCGCGCAGCGCGGCTGTCGCCGGCGGACGCGCGCCTGCAAAACGATCTCGGGACGGCGCTCCTCGCCGCGAACGATCCCGCGCGCGCGATCCCGTACCTCGAGGCCGCCGTGGCGCGCGACCCGAGCCGCGCCACGTACCGATCGAACCTCGGGTATGCGCACCACCTCCGCGGCGACCTGCAGAAGGCGACGGCGCTCTACCGCGAGGCGCTGAAGCTGGATGACAAGCTCGGCAGCGCCTGGATCAACCTGGGCAACGCGCTGGCGCAGGCGGGGCAGCTCAGGGACGCGCGCGAAGCGTACGAGAAGGCGCGCGCCGCCGATCCCACGGATCCGCGGGTGAAGGCCGTGATGGAGGAGCTCGACGCGATCGAGCGGCGCGGCGCCGCGCCGCGGTGACGTGGAGGCGCCGGCTGCGCGAGCCGCCTCGGCGGCGCGTGCAGCGCGGGCGCGCGGTCAGGACACGAAGGGCGCTGCGCGCGGGCGGCCATGCGCAGACGCGCCCTGGCGCTGACTACACACGTGGTCTGCGTGGCTGATTGTCAAGCGCAATCGTCGCGGCGTCAGAGCTCGCGTACCACTTGGCCGCTCCCGCCGAAGGCGGGCTCGCCCCGCGATCGGGCGGCGACCAGCAGGAGGACGGTGGCTGCAGGACCATCGGTGTCGTGAGCGATCGCGGACGCGAGACGGCACCCGCCGCCCCAGCGGCGGGCGCTCGCGCGGCGCCGCGCTCGGCGCCGCGTCCCCGAGATGCCGACTCCCGCGCGGAAGGGCCGCATACCGAAACCCGCGTCCGAGAGACGCACTGGACTCCGGTGCGCGACCGGCAGGCGGGTAGGTCAGCGCACGCATCGCCCCGCACTCCCGCGGCGACGTTCGGTACCACACGATGCCTGAGCGCACCCTCGCCCCGCGGCCAGGGGTTGACAGCAGCGATGAACTTTCGATTACCTCTCTCCAGCCGTTCCAAACGACCTGAGGGTCAACCACCACGCGCTCGGCGAGAGTAAGTCGGGAGGATGTGTATTTCAAACCACAGATCGTCGCTGCTGCCGCCGGTGCTCTGTGGACAAAATGTCTGACCGTCGAGACGACTCATGGTGTCGCATCGAGGTAGAAGCTGAGCCCGTTTCGCCCGGATAAACGCGAAACGGTCGGGCGTCGCCGTTGGCTGGACGAGATCGCCTCACACCGGGGTCGCTGATCATGCGACCAGTGTTCCCCGAGAAGTGCGATTCGTATTACAAAAATATCGAAGAAGGGTGGCATGCCTTGTGCAGCAGGCCGGGCGGTCGCTGACGTTTCTGCCGTCTGAACTCCCCGATGGCGCTCTCCGGAAACCGCGCGATGCACTCGACGTGGCACCCCGAACCCGGGTAACCTCGTTCGTGCCTCACTCGTCAACCAACCCCCGAGGCTTTGATGTCCGTTTCCAAGCAGGCCGACATAGCCCCGACGTTGCGACCGCCGCCGGCTCCACTGGTGGACGGTATGGTCATCTCTGCGAACTTCTCCGTGGGTGGTTTTAGCAAACGTTGGAACCACTGTCATCAGCTGGCCAACTTCCTTGCGCGATATGCCAGTGCAAACGAGGACGATCCCGAGCGCCATGCCACCCTGTTGTCAACGTTCTTCAATGAGCTGCTCGAAGCCGTCTATCGAAATCACGGGCCAAGCGGCGAAATACAGATACGGTTCCGGAAGAGTCAGAGTCATATCTTCGTCGAGGCCGAGGTTCCGGTAAACGAACAGAGCGCGCAGTTCTACAACCACGCCGTCCAGCTGGTGAATCAGCCCGATCCGATGTCCTGGTATCGAGAGCAGCTCGAAAACGATGTTCCGGACGACGATGCGCAGGCGCTTGGGCTGCTGGAACTCGCGGTTGTATACGGCTCCAAACTCAGCATCACCGAACCCGCGGGCGGGGGCCAGCTTCTGCTGGCCATTCAGTTCCCGTTCACTGAGGTAGACGAATTATGACTGCTTCGATCGGTCGCGAATCCGTCGTGCCGCCTTCCTCGTCGAGCGGCCTCCCATCGTGGCGCTCGCAGGTCACCTTCAGCATGCGCGTCGACCAGACGGATCAGGAGGTCGCGCTGTCAGGCATGCTGCGACCTTTTGGCGCCGATCAGATGAGGGCCATCCGCAGCACGCTGGAGACGGCAGCGAAGAGCGCGCGGGGCGAGCTGTGCTTGGACTTCAAGCGTCTCAAGTACATGAACAACGTCGCGTTCCTCGAGATCAACAGGTTCGTCCGCTGGGCGGTCGAGGCGCGGCCTAACCTCAAGATAAAGCTCATCATTTCGAGCGTCATCCCGTGGGCGATCCGCAAGTTTCAGGTGATCGCGGAGATCTACTCCAACGTCTCGGTTGAGATCTACGACATGGCGTTCTATCCGATCCAGCGGATGCTGGAGGACGCCGAGTTCATCGACGTGCTCCGGCTGCAGGAGCGGATCATCTGGGAGCACGAGCGGAAGATACTGCCGCACCACGGCCTCATGCCAGGGATGAGGATCGCGGACATCGCCTGCGGGCTAGGGTACTTCGCCGTGATGCTCCAGAAGGACTTCAAGCCGGAGTACCTGGTCGGCGTCGATCACTCCCGCCCATCGCTCCGCTACGCCCAGGAGATGGCGAAGCGTCTCGGGATGGAGGACGTGGAGTACCAGTACGGGGATGCCGCGACCCTCCTCCTGCCGGACAACTCGTTCGATTTCGTGGCCTGCCGCCTCGCGCTTCAGGTCTTTCACCAGCCCGAGATGATCATGCAGGAGCTCTATCGCATCTGCAAGCCGGGCGGTCGCATCTACATCACGAACGAGATGATGTCGTGCAACTACGGGTGGCCCGACCACGAGCTCATCCGCGCGACGTACCAGCGCATCCTCGAGCTCGGCAAGATGGTCGGCATGGATCTCGATATAGGGATGAAGACGCGGCAGGTGCTGACGGACGCCGGCCTTGAGGATCTCAAGATCAACCTCATCGACATCACCAACATGAACACCGACTGCTACGACTTCGCCCGGGTGGTGGAGAGCTGGATCAACGGGACGAGCCAGATGGCGGCTACGGCGGGCACCCTCCCGGAGTTTCATCAGGAGATCTCCGCTGGCCTCAAGGTCCACATGGCGACCATCACCAACCCGAAAGGACTGGCGTCGTGGCCCATCTACGCGGGCTCGGGGCGCAAGCCAGTGAAGATGATGTAGGGGGTTTCGTGAGAACCGCAGTCGTTTCGGTGGGAGATACTCATACGTGACCTCGCCTGCTCATGAGACAATGAAGGAGCCGCGGCGGCGTGGCTTCTTCATTGGGCTCAAAAAATTCAACACGAAGTTCATGTTGGTCACCGGGTTCAGCGTGCTGCTCGGTGCCCTCCTGAACGTCCTCGTCGCTCGGCAAGGTCTGCATGAGCTCAGCCAGAAGTCCGCCCGCGAGATAGAAGGCGGGCTGAACGAAGCGAACCGCGAGTACCTGACGAACCACCTCGGCGATACGGCGCAGCAGGTCAACCTGCGGCTGGGCCACGCCTACGCCGATCTCAGGATGCTGGCCGCCATCGTGCAGACGATGGTGGACCAGGGCGACCAGCTCGATGAGCTGCACGCGAAGGTCGCCAGCATGGAGCCGTTTCGCGACAAGCTCGTCCACAACGCGAAGAGCAACTGGTGGCAGAACGGGCCGGATGAGCCGACCGTGGTCGGCGTCTGGGGCTACCTCGGCAAGGACGGCAAGCTCCTTCCCGACGTGCAGCGAGCGGTGGACAGGACCGCGCTGTTCGACCTCTTCCTCCCGTCGTTCCAGAAGTACGGCGCCGACAAGCTCCAGGTCTATTACGCCGGCAGCGCGGAGCAGCCGTTTGTCCGGGTGGCGCCCTACCTCGATATGGGAGGCACGTTCGACAAGCTCTATCCGGGGCACAACGAGAAGAGGTGGTACGACTTCTTCTATCCCGGCCTCGTCGAGAGCTGGAGCGAGTGGCTGAAGGAGCCCAACGGGCTACAGAGCCGCCCCGTTCAGACGACGGTCACGGCGCCCTACGACGACGCGGGCGGCGGCGGCATGATCATGACCGCGTTCCATCCGATCTGGAGCAAGGAGCGCGACAAGTTCGCAGGCGCCCTCGGTCTGGACCTGACCCTCGCACAGCTCGTCGAGTCGATCAAGGACGTCCGGCTGGCGAGCGCCGGCTTCGCCTTCCTGACCCAGGCGGACGGCAACGTGCTCGCCGTGAACGATCTCGGCGTCGCGACGCTGCACCTCCGGGCCGAGGGCGGAGCGGGGCAGAGCGAGGGGGTGGGTGTCCTTCAGCGTCGTCTCAAGGACAGCAGCGACCCCGCCGTCGCGATGATCGCGCTGCCCAGCGACGACAACGTGGACTACCATGAACGGATGATCGCCGGCGAGGCGTACATCATCGCTCTCCAGCGGCTCGCCCCGGTGAACAGCTGGGCTGGTCCGGGCGCGCGGATCGAGTCGCAGCAGTGGACGCTCGGGTTCGTCGTGCCGAAGAAGGAGCTGTACGCCTCGCTCCTCGCCTCCCAGCGCGCCATCGAGGAGAGCCGGACCAGCATCGTCACGAAGCAGATCCTCGTCACGATAATTTCGATCCTCGTGCTGATGCTCGGCGTCTACCTCGTATCTCGCAAGATGACGGGCGCGCTCGTCGCGCTCTCGAGCGGCGCGACGCGGATGCGGGAGGGCGATTACGGCGTTCGCATCGACGTGAACTCGGCGGACGAGATCGGGCAGCTCGGCGTCGCCTTCAACGATATGGCGAGCGAGATCGAGGCCTACACGAACAACCTCGAGGAGCTCGTCGGCGAGCGGACGCGGGCGCTCGAGAAGGCGAACGCGGAGATCAGCGACCTGAACGCGAAGCTCGCGCAGGAGAACATCCGCCTCGGCGCCGAGCTGAACGTCGCGCGCCAGCTCCAGCTCATGGTGCTCCCGGCGCCGAGCGAGCTCCAGGAGATCCCGGGCCTCGACATCGCCGGCTACATGGCCCCGGCCGACGAGGTCGGCGGGGACTACTACGACGTGCTCCGGAGCGACGGGCTCGTCAAGATCGGCATCGGCGACGTCACCGGCCACGGCCTGGAGAGCGGCGTTCTGATGCTGATGGTCCAGACGGCCGTGCGGACCCTGCTCGCGGCCAACGAGCGGGATCCGAAGAAGTTCCTGAGCATCGTCAACAAGGTCATCTACCAGAACATCCAGCGCATCCGCTCGGACAAGAACCTGTCCCTTACCCTGCTCGACTACAGCGACGGCAAGCTCCAGCTCACGGGACAGCACGAGGATCTGATCATCGTCCGGAAGGACGGGACCCTCGATCGCGTCGAGACGATGGGGCTCGGGTTGCCGATCGGCATCGATCTGGATATCAGCGATTTCATCGGCAGCATCGAGGTGGCGCTGGAGGCTGGAGACGTCGTGACGCTCTTCAGCGACGGCATCACCGAGGCGGAGGACTCAGCAGAGGAGCAGTACGGCATCGACCGGCTGTGTCAGGTGATCTCGCGGAACCACGAGAGAAACTCCAAGGAGATCAAAGACGCTATCATCGAGGACGTCTTGGCGCACGTTGGCTACAACAAGATCCATGATGACATTACGGTACTTGTCATTAAGAGGGTATGAGCAAGGGGGAGACTGGGCATTACCATGAGCGAAATCATCGGCGTCTACTCTTTAGACGATTCGTTCAGCGAGCACATGTCGCTGACGTTGTACCCCGACTCGTTCGCGGTGAGATGGAGCCTCTGTAACCTGACGGCGAATTTCATGGCCGAGTACTTCGGCGAGCTCTTCCCGGAGATCGACGGGGAGGACAGGCTCATCAGCCGCGACGAAGTCTCAGGCGCCATAGGTTACGTCCTGAACGAGCTGGTCGAGAACGCCGTCAAGTTCAATCAGCACGGTGACATCACCGTGACGGTCGGCATCGGGCGTGAGGACCTGGTGTGCCTCGTCAGCAACCAGATCACGAACGCCGCTGTCCCCTCGTTGCGCGAGAAGCTCCTCGAGCTCACGCAGGAGGATCCCGGGGAGCTCCTGCGCAGGCAGGCCGAGGCGAACGCCGAGGACGCGGAGAACGCCGGATCGGGGCTCGGTTATCTCATCATCATGAATGATTACGGTGTCAGTCTTGGGTGGAAGCTGGACCCGATCTCAGTCAACAGCTTCAGCATCAAGACGATGGCCAGGATTCCTATTTTGAACGAAAGGTCGAGAATGGAAATCAAAGGTGGCAACTACCGGGTTTGGTACGATCCCTCTGAGGTGGTGGTGTACCTGGAAGGCATCCTTCGTCTTGGTGGCACCACGGAGTACGCCCCCATCGAGGAGCTGCTCGACAAGGTCCTGGCCACGAATCCGCCCACCATCACCCTCGACGTCAGGGCGCTGAACTTCCTGAACAGCTCGGGGATCAACGTCCTCTACAAGTTCGCGATCGCCACCCGGAAGAAGGGCGAACTCCAGCTCATCGTCCGCGGGTCGAAGTCCATCCCGTGGCAGGGGAAGTCGCTGCCCAACCTCAAGAAGTTCAACCAGAACTTCGAGATGATACTCTGTGATTGAGATCGGATGGGATCTTCCGTCCAACCCGACTCGCGCCCAGGTCGATCCATGACTGCACCCAAGGACCTCAGCTCGATGCACTCCAGAGGCTTCATACAGAAGCAGAACAATCTGGATGCCATCAGGGCGATCGTGAAGGAGCGGCAAGCGTGGAACACACTGCTACGCGACGAGGGGAACTTCACAGACTTCATGGAGCGCTGCAGTGCACTCCTGGAGTACGTCGATAAGCTGAAGCTGGATTTCGACGACCTCTCCCTGGTGCACGAGGCGATCCTGGAGCACGCGACCAGCATCGAGAACGAGCTCGAAGGGTACAACCGGGCCATCGACGACGACCTCGCGGTGGCGCGGCAGGTACAGCGCGCGCTGCTGCCGGAGGCGAGCGGGGCCATCGCGTCGGCGTTCGACATGGCCATCTTCCACAAGCAGCTCGCGCAGGTGGGAGGGGACTACTACGACTTCTTCTATCTCCCCGGCGAGCGCCACGCGATCGGCGTTTACGATATATCAGGTCACGGAGTATCGTCGGCGCTCATCATGGCGTTTCTGAAGGCCCAGTTCGCACACGCCACCAAACGGCTCGACAGCCCGGGGGCGATCGTGGACTGGGTGAACCGGAGCGCCTACTCGTTCCTGCGGGAGGTTCGCCGGTACGCGACGGTGAACTTCGTCATGTTTACGGACCGATTCCTCCGCTACGTGTCGGGCGGAGGCTACGGACTCCTGGTTCGTCGAGGGACGCCTCGCTCGTTCAACCGGGTGAGCAACTTCATCGGTCTGCGCATCAAGCCGTTTCACGAGTTCGAGCTGCCGTTCGAGGAGGATGACGTCCTCGCCTTGTACACAGACGGGATGTTCGAGGCGCAGGACGCGAGCGGGGAGATATATTCCGTGCAACGTCTCAACGAAATCGTCGTCAAGCACAGCGAGGAGCCGGTGCAGGTGATCCTCGATCGGTGCATCGAGGACTACACGCGGTTCCGAGTGGCGGACGCCGACGACATCACACTGATCATCCTGCGAAGGTGCGCCTGATGAAGCCCGAGAAGAATCATTCGCAGACGTCGGTCGGTGCATCGATATACATATCTCCGATCGATCACATCACGGGCGACGTGGCCGGCCTGCTTGCGAACTTTTTGGACGCGCTTCTGGTGAGGTTCTATCCCAGACGGATATGCCAGAAGGTCAACGTGGTCGTCACCGAGCTGGTCACCAACGTGATCCAGCACGGGACCGAGCGCGAGAGCGAGGTGCGACTCGACCTGAGCATCGACCCGGACCGGCTGCTCATCAAGGTTTCCAACCGCGTCACGCCGGAGGAGTACCGAACCGTCAAGGCGGTATTCGACGAGATCTTCGCCGCGGAGGACCCGAGGGAGCTCTTCGCCAGGACGGTGCGCGAGCGGCGCAACGACCGGCGCAGGGGCGGCCTAGGCCTCATTCGGCTGACTGCTGAGAACAAATTCCATCTCTCGACGCAGTACGTCGATGGAATCCTCGTCGTCCAGGCTACTTTCCCTTGAAAAGGCTGCGTATGTTTTCCACGAAAGGTCGCGTATGAAGGCTCTCAGCTATGGAGAAATCACGGATGGCGGGCTGAGCGTCTTTCAGTCGGTCGCCCGGCTCGATGACGACAACCGCCTCGTCCTGACCTTCGAGGGCGCTATCCGGATCGACAACCCGTACCGGTACCTCTCCAGCTACCTCGACGAGCTGGCGCGGGTCCTCCCGCAGCATCCGATCACGTCCACGGTGATGGACTTCGTGAAGATGCGGTTCTGCAACTCGAACGGCTTCTACGTCATCATGGACATCGTGGACGCCGTGTACAACCTGGTGCCCGGGCGGGTGACCGTGCGTCGGATCCTCGACGACGACTGGCAGCACGAGACCCTGCCGATCCTGCTCAACCTGAACGAGGAGCACGTGGCCGCGCGGACGACGTTCGAGGACGTCAAAGAGCCGTGACGCCGTGACGGTGGCGTGGTGGCTGCATAAGGCGACCGGCGATGGAGGCACCTGCGAACCAAGCGGACGTGGAGAGGTTCTTCGCTGTCTGTCCCGATCCGCTCTGCGTTCTGCGGATCGACGGATCGTTCCTGCGCGTGAGCGGCGCCTGGGAGAGCACGCTCGGCCTGGGGGCCGAGGAGCTGATCGGCCGGAACCTCCTGGATCTCGTGCATCAGGACGACCTCACCGCGACCCGGGAGCAGCTGGATCGGCTCCGGCTGGGACCCGTGACGCTCGGGCTGGAGAACCGGTGCCGGAGCAGGAGCGGCATCTACGTCTGGCTATCGTGGTCGCTGCTCTCGGTGCCGGGCGAGGGGCTCATCTACGCCTGGGCGCGCAACGTGGGAAAGCAGAAGCGCCTCGAGCGGGCGCTGATGCAGCGGATCGAGACGAAGATGCTCGTCGCGTCGATCTCGGCCCACTTCATCAACGTGAAGCTCGCGGACATCGACCGCGGCTTCCAGTCGGCGCTCGCGGAGCTCGGCAGGACGCTGCGCGCCGACAGGACGAGCCTGTTCCTGCTCTCGGAGGACGGGCGGCGGTTCTTGAAGACGCACGAGTGGTGCGCTGACGGGGTGCCGTCGCTGCTCGCGGAGCGGGCCGCCGTCTCCAGGGACGAGTATCCGTGGCTGGTCGAGCGGCTGTTCCGCCTCGAGGTGTGCGACGTGCCGCGCGTGGCCGACCTGCCGGAGGAGGCCGCGAGCGAGAAGCGGGCGTTCAGCGAGCTCGGGATCGCCTCGCTGGTGCGGATGCCGGCGGCGTACGCGGGCCGGCTCGTGGGCGTCGTGGGGATCGACGCGGTGCGGTCGATCCGGGCGTGGGACAAGGGCGTCCGGGCGCTGCTGCAGGTCGTCGGCGAGATGTTCGCGATCACGCTGGAGCGCATGCGCGCCGAGGAGTCGCTGCGCGACGTGGTCGAGCAGCAGGAGTCGCTGCGCGCGGTGATCGAGCGGCAGGAGTCCGCGATCGAGACGCTGTCGACCCCGATCATCCAGGTCTGGAACAGCGTGCTCGTGCTGCCGCTCGTGGGCAGCATCGATCGGCACCGGGCCTCCGAGATCACGGAGAAGCTGCTGCGCACGATCGTCGAGACGAAGTCGCGCTATGCCATCGTCGAGGTGACGGGGGTCGAGCAGGTCGACTCCACGACGGCGCAGCACCTCATCAGCATGCTGCAGACGATCGAGCTCCTGGGCGCGCAGGGGGTCGTGGCCGGAGTCCAGCCCCAGGTGGCGCAGACGGCGTCGTCGCTCGGGATCGATCTCTCGTCGGTCCAGGTGCACCGCGACCTCCAGGAGGCGCTGCGCTGGTGCATCCGGGAGATCCAGGCGGACGGGCGGCAGGGGAAGCGGCGGCGGCGGCGGTAAGGGCGCGGTCCCGAGGGGATCGGCCCCCGGGGGGAGGGGGCTCGCCGCGCGGCGCCGGGAGGGCTGAGCTCGCCTTGAACGATGTGTCTCCGGCGCGCGTGGTGCGCCGGAGACACATCGCTATTGGGCTCAGACAACAGTCCTCCCGGCGCCGCGCGGCGAGCCCTCTCCCCGGGGGCTGCGGTCATGGGCGGTTGTGTCCGCTCGGTATGCCCGGGGGCGCTGGCGCTGGCGCTTGACGCGACCTTGCGGAGAGAATATTTCGTACACGAAGCATCGTGACAGCGACCCTGCCGACGCCGGAGAGGCCGGAGATCGACGCGATCGTGGAGATGATCATCTATCTCTACACGGAGTCGCGGCGGCTCACGAAAGGGATGGCGAGCGGATTCGGCCTCACCGGGCCGCAGCTCACCATCCTCAAGCTGCTCGAGTCGTTTCAGGATCTCTCGCTGTCGACGCTCTCGGAGCGGATCCGCGCGCAGAACAGCACGGTGACCGGGATCGTCGACCGGATGGAGCGGGAAGGGCTCGTCCGGCGCGAGCGCTCGAAGGCCGACCGGCGGGTCGTGCACATCCGGCTCAGCGACAAGGGGGCGCGGCTCGCCCGCGAGATCCAGGTCGAGCCGATGGAGATCTTCCGGAGCGCGCTGCTCAGCCTGAGCTCGACCGATCTGCGCGACCTGCTCCGGATCCTGACCAAGCTGCAGAAGCAGGTGGTCGCGCGGGTAGGGCAGGGCGGACAGAGGAAGAGCGACGGCGACGGAACGTGACAAGGGAGGCCGAGGCCATGAGAGAGAAGCCGACGTTCACCGGGGAACCGAGGAATCCGAACGAGCGAGACCCCGATATCTGCGTGGTGACCTGCGCGCTCTCAGGGGTGCTCGCCAGCCGCAAGCAGTGCCCCGCGATCCCGTACACGCCGGTCGAGATCGCCGAGGAGGCGCGGAGGGCCTACGAGGCAGGGGCGGCGGCGGTGCACATCCACGCGCGCAACGACGACGGCTCGCCGACGTTCTCGCCGGCCGTGTTCGCCAGCATCAAGGAAGAGGTGCGGCGGCGCTGTCCGGTCATCCTGAATTTTTCTACCGGCACCATCCTCGAGGACGTCAGTGAGCAGTGCGCGACCCTCCGCGAGAGCCGCCCGGAGATCGCGGCCCTCAACATGGGCACGATGAACTACTCGAAGTACTCGCGCGCCCGGAAGAGCTTCGACTTCGACATGGTGTTTCCCAACACGTACGCGAAGATCGGCAAGCTCCTGTCCGCGATGAACGAGGCCGGGGTGAAGCCGGAGCTCGAGTGCTTCGACACAGGGCACACGCAGGGCGTGTGGCCGCTCATCGACATGGGCCTCCTCAAGCCGCCGCTGCAGTTCTCGTTCATCGTCAACGTGCTGGGCGGCATCCCGGCGCACGTGGAGTCGCTCCAGCTCCAGACCAGGATCATGCCGGCCGGCTCGGAGTGGGAGGTGATCGGGATAAGCCACGGGCAGTGGCGGATGCTGGCCGCGGCGCTCGTGCTGGGCGGCAACGTGCGGTGCGGGCTCGAGGACCACCTCTACCTGCCGAGCGGCGAGATGGCGCGCAGCAACGGCGAGCTGTGCGAGGTCGCGGCGCGCATGGTGCGCGACGTGGGGCGCAGGCCGGCGACCGTCGAGGAAGCGCGGCAGATCCTGGGCCTGCGGGGGGACGACGCGCCGAGCGCGGCGGGAGAGGCGGCGTCGTGACGGCGCGCGCGTACACGGTCGTCCAGGCGGCGTCCGCGGGGGGCGTCCTGCGGCTCACGCTGAACAACCCGTGGCGCAAGAACGCGATCGGGCCCGTGATGGTGAACGAGCTCCTCGACGCCCTCGAGGCCGGGATCGCGGACGAGGCGGTGCGCTGCGTGGTGCTGACCGGCGCGGGGGACGCGTTCTGCGCGGGCGGCGACTTCGCGCAGATGGCCGGCGCCGAGGGGGCGCCGCAGGTCGCGCCGAAGGGCGACTACGCGGATCTGCTGCTCGCCTTCGCGAACTCGAGCAAGCCGATCGTGGCGCGGGTGAACGGGCATGCGCTCGGCGGCGGGCTCGGGCTCGTCGCGGCGTCGCACTTCGCCATCGGGGCGCGCGGCGCGAAGCTCGGGACGCCCGAGATCAACGTCGGCCTGTTCCCGATGATGATCATGGCGGTGCTGCAGCGGCACGTGAGCCGCCGCAAGCTGCTGGAGATGATGCTCCTCGGGCAGCGCCTCGACGCCGACGAGGCCGCGGCGTGCGGCCTCCTCAACAGGGCGGTGGAGCCGGGCGCGCTCGACGCGGCGGTCGACGAGGTGACGTCCACGATCGCGGCGAAGAGCCCGATCGCTGTGCGGCTCGGCCTGGAGGCGTTCGCGGCGCAGGACGATCTCGATCTGGAGTCGGCGCTGCCGCTCCTGCGCGGGCGGCTCGCCGGGTGCCTGGCGACGGACGACGCGCGCGAGGGGCTGATGGCCTTCCTGGAGAAGCGGCAGCCCCGCTGGTCGGGCAAGTAGGCGCGCGCGGCGGCGAGGCGCGCAGGATGAGGTGGCCCGTGAACATGCGAGAGCTCGTGAAGGACCTGGAGGCCCGCCGGGAGCAGGTGCGGCGGATGGGCGGCGAGGAGCGGGTGGCGAGGCAGCACGCCCGCGGGAAGATGACGGCGCGGGAGCGGCTCGCGGCGTTTTTCGACGACGGCGTGCATTTCGAGGTCGGGATGCACGGCACGCAGATGGGGCTCGCGGCCGGGCCGGACGGGGGCGATCGGCCGCCGGCCGACGCGGTTGTGTGCGCGTTCGGCAAGGTCGACGGGCGGATGGTGTGCGCGGCGGCGTACGACTTCACCGTGAAGGGCGGCAGCATCGGGCAGACGGGCGAGGAGAAGGTGACCCGCCTGCGGCAGATGGCGCTGCGCGGCCGCTGGCCGATGGTGTGGTTCATCGACTCGGGCGGGGCGCGCATCGACCCCGGGTCGATGCACCCGGACAGCATCTCGCTGTTCGCGGGCTCGGGGCACCTGTTCCGCGAGCAGGTGCACATGAGCGGCGTGGTGCCGCAGGTCGCCGCGATGGTGGGGCCGGGCGCCGCGGGCACCGCGTACATCCCGGGGCTCGCGGACTTCGTGCCGATGGTCAAGGACGTGGGGTCGCTGGCGCTCGGCGGTCCCCCGCTCGTGCGCGCGATGACGGGCGAGGACATCTCCGAGCAGGAGCTCGGCGGCAGCAAGGTGCACACGACGAAGAGCGGCGTGGGCGACGCGGAGTACGCGACCGACGCGGAGTGCCTCGCGGCGGTGAAGCGGTACCTCTCGTTCTTCCCGTCGAGCTGCGACGAGGATCCGCCGCGCCTGGCGGTGACCGATCCGATCGAGCGGCGGGAGGAGTCGCTGCTCGATCTGCTGCCGGAGAACCCGCGGCGCGCCTACGACATGCTGAAGCTCATCGACGCCATCGTCGATCACGGCGAGCGGCTCGACATGAAGCCGCGGTGGGCGCGCTCGATCATCACCTGCCTCGCGCGGATCGGCGGCCAGCCGGTCGGCATCGTGGCGAACCAGCCGAGCCACATGGGCGGCATCCTCGACGTGGACGCGTCCGACAAGGCCGCGCGCTTCATGCAGATCTGCGACGCGTTCAACATCCCGCTCGTGTTCCTGCAGGACGTGCCGGGGTTCATGATCGGCTCGAAGGTCGAGCACGAGGGGATCATCCGCCACGGGGCGAAGATGCTGCACGTGATGGCCGCGGCCACGGTGCCCAAGATCACGGTGGTCGTGCGGAAGGCGTATGGCGCGGGGTATTACGTGATGTGCGGGCGCGCGTACGAGCCGGACCTCATCGTCGGCTGGCCGACCGCGGAGATCAGCGTGATGGGGCCGGAGGGGATGCTCGGGATCGCGGCGAAGAAGATGTTCGGGGATGCGCCGCCGCCCGCGGAGGTGAAGCAGGGCATCGTCGACATGATCCAGAAGAACATCGACGTGATGAAGGTCGCGGGGTGGGGGCTCATCGACGACGTGATCGATCCGCGGGACACACGCAGGGTCATCGCGTGGGGGCTCGAGCTCGCACGGAAGAAGCGCGTGGAGCGGCCGGAGAAGAAGCGGGGGATCCTCCCGGTGTAGGCGGTGCGCGGGGGCGGGCGGAGGCGCGGAGAGGGAGAGAGGGAGCGCCGAGCCGCCCGGGCACCCTCCCCGGGGCCTGTCGTGCCGCCGCTGATGGACCAGAGCCGCTGTTTGCGACGGTCAGTCGGCGGCTGCGCCTTGCTCCGCGGGGTCGGGCCTGGGCGTCGGCACGGCACGCGGGGCGGCGGCGTAGAACGGCTCCGGCGCGCTCTTCACGCGGAGGAGCGTCGGAGACTCGGCGGCGACCGTGGCGGTGTAGGCGTCGATGCCGAGGCCCGTGCCAGGCTCGTTCGCGTGCAGCGTGGCCGTGACCTCGTAGAGGCCCTCGCGGGCGAACGTGTTGGCGGGGCAGACCTCCCGGAGGAGGAGCGAGACGTCGGCCGACGCGCCAGGCTTCAACGTCCTGTACAGGTCGCGCGGGATCGCTCCGGTCGGCGGGGACGCCCCGCACACGGTCGTGCCGTTCGGACCGGCGACGTGGAACTCGAGCATCCGCGGCCGGATGGCGACGGTCATGGGGCGCTTGCCGGCATTCCTCGCGCTCACCCGGACGACGATCGAACGAGGGCTCGCCGCGTCGGACCAGGGCTCGCTCTTGAGCTCCAGCCGAGGCGCGTTGGCGTCCACGATGGGCGCGGCCGACGAGCCGGCGCCGCCGGGGGGCTGAGCTGCCTTGTCTCCCGAGGGCTGAGCTGCCTTGTCTCCCGAGGGCTGAGCTGCCTTGTCTCCCGAGCTCGGGGGCGGCTCGGCACCGTCCGGATGGTCTCCGGCGGCCTCTTTCTTCGCGGGATGGTCGTAGCTCAGCGCGATCGTCGGCGCGGCGAGCCCGGGCGCCGGGGCGAACGCCGGCGGAGCGTCCGTCGACTCCGCGGCGAACGGGGGCGCGGGCGCCTTTCTCGACCACTTAGGCGGCGGGCCCCAGCCGTACCAGGCCCTCACCACCGAGCCGCCGGCGAGCGCGGCTTCGTCCTTGCCGAAGCAGAGCAGGCGCGGATCGAAATGCTCGATGTACGACTGGCCGGGCGCCAGCAGGAGCGCGCGCCGCTCCGGGAAGCCGCTCGGCTTGAGCCCCGCGGGCGCAGCGCAGCGCACCGTCTTCTTCGTGCGCTTGTTCAGCGTGTCGATCTCCAGGCGGAGCAGACGGACGTCCGCCGGGATGCGCATCGGGCGCTCCCCTTCGTTGTCGATCCGCAGCGTCCACGGTCCCTGCGGCGACGGCGCGATGAGCCACACGCGCGCCGGCGCGGGCGGCAGGGGCGGCGGCTCGGGCGCCTTCTTCTTCGCGCCCGCCCTGGGCGCGCCCGCGCTCGGCCTGGGCGCAGCGACGCTGGCGCCCCCAGGCGGCGAAGCAGCGCTGGCCTTCGGCTTCCCCGGCGGCGCGGCGGTGCTCGGCTTCTCTGCCTGCTGCGCAGGGCCCGACCCCTGTTGCGCGAGCGCGGGGCGCGACGCGAGCCCCAGCGCGGCCGCTGCGATCGACGCGGTCGACGTGAACAGACTGGCGATCCGGACGAGACGTTTGCGCATGGAGGATCCGTTCGGGAGCGAACGCTTCCGCTTTCTTTCCGGGGGCGTCAACCTTAGCGTAGCCAGCGAGCCTGGCCCCCTCGGGGGCGCCCGGGCGCCCTCCCATCGCTCGAAGCGTGGTCATGCGCGGCCTGTACGCCATCGTCGACACCGACTCGCTCTCGCGCCGCGGGCTCGATCCGGCGGCGTTCGCCGAGGCCGTCCTCGACGCGCGGCCGGCGGCCATCCAGCTCCGCGACAAGCGGGGCGGGGCGGGGCGCACGCTCGCGCTCCTTCGCGCAATCCAGCCGCTCGCGGCGCGCGCGGGCGTGCCCCTGTTCGCGAACGACCGGGCCGATCTCGCGGTGCTCGCGCGCTGCGACGGCGTGCACGTCGGCCAGGACGATCTCCCCGTGCCGGCGGTGCGCAGGCTGGCGCAACGCGCCGGCGCGTCGCTCCGCGTCGGGCTCTCGACCCACACGCCCGCGCAGCTCGAGGCCGCGCTGCGGGGGCGGCGCGATGACCTCGACGACCTCGATTACGTCGCGGTCGGGCCGATCTTCGCGACCTCGAGCAAGGAGCGCCCGGACGCCGTTGTGGGCCTCGAGGGGCTCGCGTCGCTGCGCGACATGGTCGAGCGGACGCGGCCCGGGCTGCCGCTCGTGGCGATCGGCGGCATCTCGCTGGCGAGGGCGCGCGAGGTGGCCCCGCTCTGCTCCGCCGCGGCGATCATCGCCGCGCTGCTGCCCGAGGAAGGCGCGACAGCGTCGCGCGCCCTCGACGAGGTGAGCGCGCGGGCGCGGGCGCTCACGGAGGCGCTCACGGAGGCGCTCGCGCAGGCCGGCGCGCCGGCGGCGCCGCCCGGAGAGGGCGCGCGATGAGCCTCACGCTGCTCGCGGCGGCCGCCGCGGCGGTGGCGGCGACGGTGGGCTACATGGCGGCGCGCCGCGAGCGCGAGGCGCAGGCAGGAAGGGGCGGCGAGGAGGAGCCCGGGGCGCCAGCGCGGTCGCCCGAGGACGCGCTCTGGGACGAGCTGCCGCTCGCGCTCGGCGACGTGGTGCTGGCCGGGAGCGAGGAGCGCTGGCTCTCGGGCGCGATCGTGGCGCGGGAGCGAGGCGAGCTCGTCGCCGTGGTGTTCCTCGCGCCCGAGGGGGCGGAGCAGCGGGCCGTGGCGGCGTTCCCCGCGCCGCGGCGCGAGATCCTGTGGCTCGCGCCCGCGGCGGTCGACTCGCCGGAGGAGCCGCCGGCGACGCTCGAGATCGCCGGCATGACCCTGCGGCGGCGGGCACGGCTGCCGGCGGCGCTCGCGCGGCTTGGGCGGGGCGCGCCTCGCGTGGGCGACGCAGGGATCATCGCGCTGTACGACGGGGGCGGGCACGACGCGGCCGTGGTGCTCGCGAGCGAGGGGCGCATCCACGCCTGGGCCGGGCGGCGCATCGAGGACGGCGGCTACGAGCGGCTGGGCGGCGGCGGCGACGGCTGACGCCGGCCCTCGCTGCCTCGCGGCGTGCGTCAGCCGATGACGCTGCGCAGCTCCGCGATCAGCGACGCCATCGCCAGGCTCGGGGAGGCGTTGCGCTCGAGGTGCGTCACGGCGCGGGAGACCGCGGCGTAGCGCTTGGCCGAGAGGCCCGCGCGGCGCGGATCGTCCGCGACAGCGGCGCGCGCCTCGCGCGCGAGCGCGGCGTTGAGCGCGCGCAGGTCGTCCTTGAGGGCGCCCTTGTCGCGATCCACCGACTCCGCGAACGCGACGGCGGGCCCGAGGTCCCGGGCGGCCGCGGCCGCGAGGACGCTCTTCACGAAGGCGTCGCGCGAGGCGGTCTGCTCCTCGTCCGCGAGCTCGAGCGCGGCGGAGGCGCTGCCCGCGGCGAGCTCCACCGCGAGGTCGTGCCGCTCCTCCGGAACGCCTTGAGCGCGGAGGATACCGCGCACGATCGGCTCGGAGAGCGGGGCGAAGCGAACGGGGAGGGTGCGCGAGCGGATCGTGTTGAGCAGCCGGTCGCCGCGCGAGGTGAGCAGGATGAAGTGGGTGCCGGGCCGCGGCTCCTCGAGCGTCTTGAGGAACGCGTTCGCGGCGCCGACGCTGAGGTCCTCGGCGTCGCGGACGATGAAGACACGCGCGCGCCCCTCGTGGGGCGGGTACGAGGCGTGGGCGAGCACGATCGATCGGACCTGGTCGACCGAGATCTCGGTCAGCTCGTCGCGGCTCCGGCCGATGACGGCCGCGGGGTAGAAGTTCTTCGCGACGATCTGCACGTCGGGGTGGAGCGGCGACGCGGGGCGCCCCGGGGAGCGCCCGGCCGCGCGCCGGCAGGCGTCGCACCGGCCGCAGCCGAGCGGGTCGCCCGCGGTGCACACGAGCGCCTGCGAGAGCGCGACGGCCGCGAGCTCCTTGCCGACGCCGGGCGGGCCCTCGAAGCGGTAGGCGTGGTGGACGCGGCCCGCCTGGAGCGCGCGTACGAGGGTGCCGACCGCTGTGTCCTGGCCGAGGATGTGGGAGAACGGCACGGCCCGCTATCTAGCACGACCGGGGCGCAACCTGGTCCCGGATCGCGCCGCGCGCGAGGCCGCTCGGCGCCGCGGGCGGCGCGATCCGTGCGCTCGCTGCGCTCATTGCGGGCGGCGGTGATAGGTTGCCGCGCATGCGCGTCCTCGTGCTCGGCGGCACCCGATTCATGGGTCATTTCCTGGTCTATCGCCTGCTCGCGGCGGGCCATCAGGTCACGCTCCTGAACCGCGGCGTGACGCCCGACGTGTTCGGCGATCGCGTCGCGCGGATCCGGTGCGACCGCACGACCGGCGGCGGCCTCGAGCAGGCGCTCGGGGGCCGCGAGTTCGACGCCGCGGTGGACTTCACCGCGTACACGGCCGCGGACGGCCGCGCGGCGGCGCTGGCGCTCGGCGGCGGGCGCGTCGGCCACTACGTCATGATCAGCACCGGCTCGGTGTACCTCGTCCGCGAGGGGTGCCCGCGGCCGTCGCGCGAGCGCGACGACGACGGCCCGCTGCTCCCGGAGCCCGCGGACGAGGAAGATCGCGCGGCGTGGGCTTACGGCATGAACAAGCGCGGCTGCGAGGAGGCGCTCGCGGCCGCGTGGCGGGGCGACGGCTTCCCCGCGACCGTGCTGCGCATCCCGATGGTGAACGGAGAGCGCGACCCCCACCGCCGCCTCGAGCGGTACATCGCGCGCGTGCTCGACGGCGGCCCGCTGCTCGTCCCGGACGGCGGCGAGCACCCCGTGCGGCACGTGTACAGCGGCGACGTCGTGAGGGCGATCGTGAAGCTCCTGCTCGTGCCCTCGACGTTCGGCCAGGCGTACAACCTCTGCATGGAGGAGACGCCGACGCTCGCGGAGCTGCTCGCGCTCGTCGCCGAGCTGCTCGGCGCGCCGGCGCGGCTCGCGCCGGTCGACCGGGCCGCGCTCCGGGCGCGCGGCATCGACCCGGTCGCGATGTCGCCGTTCAGCGACCCCTGGATGTCGATGCTGGATCCCGCGAAGGCGAGGGCGGAGCTCGGCTTCCAGCACACGCCGCTGCGGCGCTGGCTGGAGACGGTGATCACGTCGCTGCTCGCGAACCCGCCGTCCGATCCGCCGCCGGGCTACGAGCGGCGCGCCGAGGAGCGCGCGCTCGCGGCGGCGCTGCACGGTGAGGCCAGGGCGGGGGACGCCGACCCGGCGTGAGGTAAGCTGGGCCCGCGGGAAGGCGGGAGGGCCGGGAGGTCGCGCGCCGTCTTCGCGCTTCGCCGTGAACGATCCGGAGGAGGGGAGATCTCGCGATGCAGGATGTAGAGCCCAGGCGGGTCCTGGCGGCCATCGACGCCTTCCTGAGCACGCCGCTCGACGCGGCGCTGTCGCGGCACCGCGAGGTGGATCCGGCGGCCGGCGCGCTCGCGCTGTTCCACGAGGTCGCGGCGACCGTCCCCGCGTACCGCCGCTTCCTCGACGAGCACGGCGTCGATCCGGCGGCTGTCAGGACCCCCGCGGACTTCGCGGCGCTCCCGGTGATCACGAAGCAGAACTACGTGCTCCGGCATCCGATCGCGGACCTGTGCCGCGGCGGGCGCGTCGAGTCCTGCGACATGGTCGCCGTCTCGTCGGGATCGACGGGCAAGCCGACGTTCTGGCCTCGCTCGGTCACGGACGAGCTCCCGGTCGCGCGGCGCTTCGAGCAGGTGTTCCACGACAGCTTCCAGGCCGACGCGCGCCGCACGCTCGCGGTCGTGTGCTTCGCGCTCGGCTCGTGGGTCGGCGGCATGTACACGGCCGCTTGCTGCCGTCACCTCGCGGCGAAGGGGTATCCGATCACGGTCGTCACGCCGGGCAACAACAAGGAGGAGATCTACCGTGTCGTCCTCGATCTGGGGCCGGCGTTCGATC
This sequence comes from Sorangium cellulosum, assembly GCF_001589285.1. Taxonomy (GTDB): domain Bacteria; phylum Myxococcota_A; class Polyangia; order Polyangiales; family Polyangiaceae; genus Sorangium; species Sorangium cellulosum_G. The sequence continues at coordinate 20,578 of NZ_JEMA01000362.1, forward strand.
AGGTCGTCCTGCTCGGCTATCCGCCCTTCCTGAAGGACGTGATCGACGCGGGCCGGGCGCGGGGGATCGACTGGGCGCCGCTGCGGATCAAGCTCGTGATGGCGGGGGAGGTGTTCAGCGAGGAGTGGCGGAGCCTGGTCGGCGAGCGCGTCGGGTCCACCTCGCCCTGCCACGACTCGGCATCTCTTTACGGGACGGCGGACGCCGGCGTGCTGGGCAACGAGACGCCGCTGAGCATCGCGATCCGCAGGTTCCTCGCGGGCAACCCTGACGCCGCGCGCGCCCTCTTCGGTCAGGACCGGCTGCCGACGCTTGTGCAGTACGACCCGGCGGTGCGGTTCTTCGAGCAGCGCGAGGGGATGCTCCTCTTCTCGGGCGAGAACGGCGTCCCGCTCATCCGCTATGCGATCCTCGACAGCGGGGGCGTCTACGCGCACGCGGACATGATGGCGGCGCTCGCGCGCTTCGGCTTCGACCCGCGGCGGGAGCTCGACGGGGAGCGCGGCGCCCGCGAGCTGCCGTTCGTCTATGTGTTCGGGCGCTCGGATTTCACTGTGTCGTATTTCGGCGCCAACATCTATCCGGAGAACGTTGTCGTGGGTATCGAGCAGCCCGGCGTGAAGGAGTGGGTGACCGGGAAGTTCGTGCTGGAGGTCCGCGAGGGGGCGGACAGGGATGCGTTCCTGTCGGTGGTGGTCGAGCTCGCGCCGGGAGAGGCGGAGAGCGAGGCGCGGCGCGAGGCGGCGGCGCTGTCGATCGAGGAGCACCTCGTCCGGCTGAACAGCGAGTTCAGGAGCTACGTGCCGGCGGGGAAGCGCGCGCCGCGGGTGACGCTGAGGGCGGCGGGGGATCCGGAGTACTTCCCGCTGGGGGTGAAGCACCGGTACACGCGCAAGCCGGGGGGGTGAGGGCGGCCGGGAGTCGACGAGCCTCGAGGGCGCCGTCATCAGCGAACAACCGGTCGGCCGGCGCATTCATCGACTCCGGGCGACCAGGCGCGCACGTCACGCGTGCGTACGACGCAAGCCATCTCGATACGCTCGCGGGGCTGACCGTGGTCGGTCGGCTTCGCTGAGGATTCACTGCAATGGTGACATCGATCCGCCCCCACCCCCCGCCGCGCCCCCCAGCGCCTCGCAGAACGCCGCCACATCCGGGAACCGCTCCGACGCCTCGAACTCGATCGCCCGCTCCAGCACCTTCCGCACCGCATCGCTGCACGGCAGCCGCTCGAGCACCCGCCCCGGATACCGCATCATGATCGGCGGCAGCTCCGCGCCGTGCAGGCAGAACACCGCCGTCATGCCGAGCCCGTACACGTCCGCGCGCGCGTCCGCGTCCTGCGGCCGGTGCATCAGCTCCGGCGCTGCGTACAGGAACGTCCCCAGCGCGCCGCTCCTCGTCCCTCCCGTCGTGTCGCGCGCCCAGACCAGGTCGAAATCCGTGATCCGCGGCAGCCCCTCGCCGTCGAGCAGGATGTTCGCCGGCTTCACGTCCCGGTGCACAAGCCCGCGCCCGTGCGCGAACGAGATCGCGTCGCCCGCGCGGAGGAGCATCGGAATCACCGCCTCCGCCGGCAGCCGCTTCCCGATGACCGCGCTGTACACGTCCTCGCCGTGGACGAGCTCCATCACGAAGTAGTGCCAGCCGCCGTCCTCGCCCTTCGGCTCCAGGATGCGCACCACGCCGGGATGGTCGAGCTCCGCCATCGCCCGCGCCCCCCGGAAGAACCGCTCTCGCCGGCCCTCGTCGCCCGCGAGGTTCGGGTGCAGCACCTTGAGCGCCACCGGCTGGTCGCCCCGCCCCGCGTCGAGCGCGCGCCACACGGTCGCGAACCCCCCGCGGCCGATCCGCTCCAGCAGCAGGTACCGGCCCTCGCTGAGCTCCTCGCCGACGTGGAGCTGGCCGCCTTCCCGGCGCTTGCGCCGGAGGTCGACGATCTCCTGGTCCACCTCTGCGGTGCCCGCGCCCGCGGCCTGCAGCCGCACCCGCCGCTTCTGCGCCGCGGCGATCTGCCTGTCGATCGCGCGGATCGCCTCCTCGGCCTCGCGCAGGGTCACCGCGAGCGCGCTCGCCGGCGCCGCCTTCGCGGGCCCCGCCTCCGGCCGCGCGCTCGCGGCGGCCTCCTCCACCACCGCGCGGATGCCCAGGACCACGTTCTTCCAGGCCTCATCCGGGTTGGCCCAGCTCGTCACCGCCCCGCCGCTCTGCGGCAGCGCCTGGAGCTCCGCCAGGGCGGTGCCCTCCCAGTCGCATGCGCGCACCAGGATCGGCACCACGCGCGCGGCGCCCCGGCGATGCCGCTCCAGCGCGGCGCCGAGCTCCCGCTCGTAGCAGCTGTCCGAGGCGAGGAACGCCTCGCTCACCAGCAGCACCACCACCTCGGCGGCGGAGAGCTCCGCCGCGATCGACCCGTCGCGCGCCGCGCCGGCGCCGACCCGGCCGCGGTGCCACGTGCTCACCAGGCCCTGCCGCTTGAGGGCGGCGAGGTGCGCCTCGAGCGCCTCGAGGTGCGCTCGGTCCACGGGGGCGTAGGAGATGAAGACGTTGACCGCCATGCGCTGAGGGCGTCGCTGCGGCGGCGAGCTCGCTGCGTCTCGGCCGCCCGCTCCGCGCCGACCAGGCTATCAGACGCGGCGCTCCTGCTGACCCTCCGCATGGTACAGAGGAGCCACCGCACGAGCGGAGCAGCGCGGTCGGCCTCGCTTGCCGCCCTCTCTTGCTGGCGCTTGCTGGTAGAAGAGCGCCAAGACCATGACCGATCGTCCTCCCCCGCTCGTCGTCCTCGGCTGCGGCTTCACCGGCGCGGTGGTCGCCGGCCTGCGGACGGCGTCCGGCGGCCGTGTCATCGCGACGACGCGCTCCTCCGAACGCGCGGCCGAGCTCGCGCAGGCGGGCATCGACGTGCGCGTCCTGCCGGAGCTCACGGCGGACGCCGTCGAACGGCTCGTGCCCGACGGCGCGGACGTGCTCGTCGCCTTCCCGCCCGACGGCGCCACGGACGCCGCGGTCGCGCCGTCGCTCGGCCGGGCGCGCGCCGTCGCGTACGTCTCGTCGACAGCCGTCTACGGCGGCGCGACCGGGCGCATCGACGAGGCGACGCCCACCTCGGCCGACGGTCCCCGCGCCGCGGCGCGCCTCGCGGCCGAGGCCGTGTACCGCGAGCGCGGGGCGGTGGTGCTGCGCGCGGCGGGCATCTACGGCCCCGGCCGCGGCCTGCACCAGCGGCTGCTGCGCGGCGACTTCCGCATGACGGGCGAGGGCGACCAGCAGGGCAGGAACGTCGTCTCGCGCATCCACGTCGAGGACCTCGCGCGCCTCGCGCTCGCGGCCCTGGAGCGCGCCGCTCCCGGCGAGGCCTTCCCGGTCGCGGACGACGCGCCCGTGCCGCAGATCGAGGTCGTCCGCTGGCTGTGCGCGCGGCTCGGCCTGGAGCTGCCGGCGGGCGCGCCGCGCGAGGACCTGCACGAGACGCTCCGCCACGACCGCGCCGTGGACAACGCGAAGATCAAGCGCGCCCTCGGCATGACGCTGCTCTATCCGAGCTACCGCGAGGGGTTCGAGGCGTGCATGGCCGTCGAGGCCCAGGCGCCGTCCCCGGTCGAGGCGGCGCGCGCCCCGCGCGAGCGCGGCTGAGGCATGGGTGGGCTGCGCGCCGCCCGCGCAGCGCCCATCGCCGCCCTCGCTGCTACTCCCCGCGCTCGACGATGCCCTGCGGCGGCTCCTGCTCCTCGGTCGCGTCGAGCTGATCGATCTCGCGGAAGAGCGCGTCCAGATCGAGCGTCAGCCCGTCGCAGCCCGGCACCTCCCGGAGCAGACCCCCGTTCACGCCGAGGCGACGCGCGTAGACCCCGTCGCGCGTGAGCTCGAAGATCTCCAGGGTGCGGAGCTGCGGATCGAGCAGCCAGTACCAGCGCACCCCGAACGCCGCGTACTCTTCCAGCTTCTCGACGCGGTCGCGGCGGCCGTCCCGCGGCGAGGGCGAGACGATCTCGACCATGATGTCCGGCGGGATCGCCACGGCGCCGCGGGCCGGGGGCTTCCGGGAGGTCGGGAGGAACGCCGACACGTCGGATTTGCGCCCGCGCCGCGGCTTGAGCGCGTACTTTACCTCGGAGCCGAAGACGAAGCCGCCGCGCGGGAACAGCCATGCCCGCAGGGTGTGGATGAGCCAGGCGACGGCCAGCTCATGGACGCAATCGGGCATCTCTTCCTCGACGAGCCGGCCATCGATGAGCTCACCGGCCTCGTCTTCCGGCAGCGCTGCCCACTCCGCGACGGACAGGAGGCGCGCTGCCTGGGGCTCCGGGTACGGGCGCTGGCTCACGCCGGGAGGGTACCACCCCGGCGCGCGCTGCGCCTGCTCAGGAGAGAGGGCCCCGCGCTCCGGATGGATCGCGGCGGGGCGCATGCCTCCCGCCGCGCGCGACCCGGGCGACCGGCGCCCGGATGCCCGCCACGTCGCGCGCTACAGGACGCTGGCTCCACGTCGGGTGATCACGATGCCGACGTCCTCGCGTGTCGTGCCGCCGGCGGCGCGCGCGCCGTCCGCGTTGCCGTCGTCACCGACGCTGGACAGCGTGTAGCCCTCGCCGCTCGGGCTCCTGCGGTACACGAGAGGGCCTATCCCACAAATATCCTGCGCGAGCGACCGCAGCGCCTCCGGATAGACGCCGTCCGCATACGCCCGCTCTGCCTCGACGGTCACGCGCGCCACGAGATACGACGTCCGCAAGGCGCAATCGCGCCCCGCGAGGTCCTGGAGAAGCTCGGCGCTCATCGTGGGGTTGAGCTCCGTGGCGTAAAAGGCGAGGGAGTCGATCGCGATCTCCTGAACCCGCGCGGACTGGGAGACATCACGCTGCGCCTGGCGCGCGATCTGCTCCGCGTCGCGCAGCCACGCGTCCATCCGGGGAAGGGCATGACCGACCAGAATGCTCTCCGAGAGCACCGTCCTGAGCGCAATCGCACCGATGGGTCGCCGCACCTCAGGAGGAAGCTGATCGGGGAGGGCGCCCGTGTCGATCAGGCTCATCACCGCTTTTCGGAGGCGCAGGCGCTCTTTCCGGAGCGCGTCGGCGAGGAGCGGCAGGTTGCGCCCTCGCTCCGCGAGCGCCTGATCCAGATCCGCGAGCTCCGCCGCGTGGAGCCGGGGCGCGCCGGCCACGAGCGCGGCGACGGCGCGGTAGGCGTGCGTCGCGTTTTGCATGCCGACCAGGCCAGCGATGAGCGACCCCGCGGACATGTCCGCGCCGACCTTGGCCACGGTGAGGTAGCGGTCCAGCGCGCCGCGCACATCCCCCCTGGCCGCGAGCTCGTGCCCCTCGATCAGGGCCAGTCGGCTCACGGACATGAACCGCCATTCCGGGCCGTACTCGACCCACGCGCTGTCCTCCGTCAGCTCGTAATGAGAGCACCTCGCCGCCTGCCGGAATGCGTCCATCTCCGGACGGTGCCGCTCGATGTCGGCGAGGAGATCGGGGGACAGCGGCGCGCCCGGTCCAGCCTCGATCGCCCGCTTTATCTTCTCGGGATGAGCCTGCATCTGGATACCCGACAGGCTCGCGTAGCTCGCCCCGCAATGCTGCTGCGCGCTGCCCTCGCCGGCGGGCCGCGAGCGCTCGCGGATCTGCGCGCGCTCCGCGTCCCATTCGGCCTGGGTGGCCTCCCGGTATTCCCGCAGCCGGGATTGACTCCATACCGACGCCCCGGTCCGGACGACCAGGATGAGCGCGGCTGTCGCCGCGAGCCCGACACTGAGACGTTTCAGCCTCCCGCGGAGGCGCCCCTCGCTGTCTGTCATCGAAAGCGAAATGCCCGAGCGCAACACGCCATTCCGCGCCGTTTTGTCAACCGGATCGCGCGGCGCTGCTGGGGCTTTCCTCCACGGCGCAGCGAGGGTGCGGGCCGCGCATCCCCGGGCCGATGTCACGGACGGCGCACGAAAGCGACGCTGCGGCGCCGGGTCGGCGCATGCGCGCGCGTCGGGCGTCGACGCGCGCAAGCGACACGACTACGGTCGCAGCTGGTAAAGGAGCATTGCATGAAGCTTGGTACTTGGACGTTGCTTGTGCTGGCGGCTGCCGCGGTGGGCGCGGGCTGCGGGGATGACGAGGGCGCCGGCGGCGGCGCTGGGACGGGCGGCTCGGGCGCTGCCGGGCAAGGCGGCGGCGCGGGCGGAGGCGGGGCCGGGGCTGGCGGGGAAGGTGGCGCGGGCGAAGGCGGGGCCGGCGGGCAGGTCTCGACGCCGCCGTGCGAGCCGGCGGACCCCACGCTGGCCGACCGCGACGCGGACGAGCTGTACGCGGCGGACGAGATCCCGCGCTTCGACTTCCACCTTCCGGAAGAGCGCTGGGCGGAGCTCAAGGCGAACGCCCGCGACGAGGAGTACGTGGAGGCCGAGGCCTGCTACAAGGGCAAGAGCCTGGGCGTCGTGGGCCTGCGCTTCAAGGGCGGTTACGGCACCCTGGAGATGTGCTTCGACGAGCAGGGAAGGCTCACCTGCCCGAAGCTCAGCATGAAGGTGAAGTTCGACGAGTACGTCGACGGACAGCGCTTCTACGAGCAGAAGCGCCTGAACTTCCATTCCATGATCTGGGACCCCACCAGGCTCCACGAGCGGATCGCCTATGGCCTGTACCGGGAGATGGGCGTTCCGGCCCCGAGGAGCTCGTGGGCCACGTTGCACGTGAACGGCGAGTCGCAAGGGCTCTTCTCGATGGTCGAGGCCGTCGACGGCCCCTTCCTCAAGAGCAATTTCCCCGAGGGGCCGGAGGGCCAGCTCTACAAGGAAGCGTGGCCCGTCACGGACGACGCCAGCTACTACGCGGAGCGCCTCGAGACGAACAAGGACGAGGCGACGCACGAGCGCTTCGTGGCGTTCGCGAGCGACCTCGCGTCCGCCGAGGGCGCGGAGCGCCTCGACGCGCTGTCGCAGTGGGCGGACGTCGAGCAACTGCAGCGGTACATGGCCGTCGACGAGGCCATCATGAACTGGGATGGCGTCACGACCTTCTATGTCGACGACGCGGGCGCCGCGAACAACCACAACTTCTTCATCTACGACGATCCCTCCTCGGGCAAATTCCGCCTCATCCCGTGGGATCTCGACCAGACCCTCAGCCCCAGCACCTATTTCGGCCAGGTGCCGCGCTGGACGGCGGCGCCGTCGACCTGCCCCACGGACCTCCTTGTGTTCATGGGCACGGAGACGGTGCGTCAGCCGAGCTGCGACGGGCTGTTCAGCGCCCTGCTCCAGGACCCGGCGGGGTATCGGGCTGCGCTCCAGGAGCTGCTCGAGGGGCCGTTCAGCGAGGGGCGGATCGAGGAGCAGGTCGACAGGTACGCTGCGCTGATCCGCGCTGCCGTCGAGGAAGACCCGCTCGGGCCGGGCCTCGCCGCCTGGGAGCCGGCGGTCGAGCGGCTCAGGGCGGAGGTGCCGCTCCTGCGAGAGCGCCTGGCGCGCTTCGCCAGCGACACGCCTCTCGTGCCCTTCTCGTTCACCGCGACGGGGATCAACGACTTCGAGGCCGCGGACACGCTCGGGCTGTATGTCGGGACGCTGCTCGCCACCAACGAAGCGTCCGGCGCCGTGCAGTCGCTGACGCAGGAAGATCCGCTGAACGGCGCGCAGAGCCTGCTCCTCCGCTTCGACTTCCGCGACGAGGGGTACGCCTGGGGGCAGTACGTGTACTTCGCGGTGCCCCTCGTCGAGGGCCCCCTCGACGTGACGTCGCTCGAGGGCGTCCGCTTCCGGGCGCGCGCCGACGGGGCGCGCTGGCTGCGCTTCGACGTCGAGAGCCCCGCGCAGAGCGAGGGGATCTCCGGCGTCCGTCACGGGTGGGACGTGCTGCTCAGCGCCGAGCCCCAGCTCATCGAGCTGAAGTTCGCCGACATGGAGCTCCCCGGCTGGGCCATCGACGGCGGCCGCGACCCCGGCGACGACGTGAACGACGTGCTCAGGTCGATCATCGGCCTCTCCTTTGGCCCGGAGATGAACGGCGTCGGCGCGAACGGCTTCCTCGGCCGGGGCGAGGTCGACTCGGGCACCATCGAGATCGACGACGTCGAGCTCTTCGGCCCGACGTCCGTCGATCCGTGACCGGCTGACGCGAGCGCACGGGACGAGCGTCCCGAAGGACCGAGACGCTCAGCGCGTGAGCTTCTGCCTCCGCCCGGGCGACCTCACCGGCGCGCGCCCCCACGGCGGGTGTACAAGTACCGATACATCAAACCGCGCATCGAGCCCTCTCGATGTTCCACTCCTCGAACGCGGCCGTTCCAGAACGCCGCCTTGTGTCGCTCCAGGCATCGCGCACACTCCGGACGTCACGACGCGGAGATACGATGAACAAAAAAGCGCTTATCGATCATCAGTTGTGCCTCGCTGTCTGTGCCGGTGTTGCGTTCAGCCTCTCCACGGCCTGCTCGGGCGCCGACGAGCCGGACGAGCCGGTCGCATCGCACGCGTCCGAGATCATCGGTGGTGAGCTCGCGGAGGCGAGCCCCTGGGCCGTCCAGGTCTTCGACGTCCGCGGGAGCACGGGCGACTTCTACCAGTGCACCGGCACCCTTGTCGCGGCGCGCTGGGTGCTCACGGCGCAGCACTGCATCGCGGACGAGGGCGAGACGTCGGCGGTTCGCTTCGGCAGCAACACGTACCTCGCGGGCCAGCGCGTCGCTGTCGACGCCGTCGAGGTGCCCTCGGCCGCAGCCGACATCGCGCTGCTCCACCTGACCGAGGACGCCGATGGCCCGTTCGTCCAGCTCGCCGCGGCGACGTCGACAGCGATCGGGAGCGACGCGACGGCCTACGGCTGGGGGAGCGAGGGCACGCCGCTGGTGATGGCGCCGTCGCTCAAGAAGGCGATCCTCCACATCGACAGCCGGTACTCCGACGAGGAGCTCCTGGCGACCGGCGTGACGGGCTCGGGCTGGAGCGGCGACTCCGGCGGCCCGTGGTTCGTCGACGGGCATCAGGTCGCCGTGTTCTCGGGCGTGAACGGGCAGGACGGCACGAACCTGCACGCGAGGCACCTCGGCGTCGACGTCGCGCGCCACCGCGCGTGGATCGACGCGACGATCGCCGGCGGCCCCACCGTCCACCCGAGCAACCAGGTCGTGCTCCACGATCTCTCCAACTTCTCCGGCATCTCGCAGAGCTTCGGGCTCGGCCACCACAACCTCTGGAACTCGACGATCATCGGCGACAACCGCGCGAGCGCCATCAAGGTCCCCGCCGGGCTCCGGGTCACGGCCTTCATCCACCACGACTTCGGGGGTGAGGTGCGCATCTTCACCTCGGACACGGATCTCGTGGCCGCGGGCTTCAACGACGAGCTCTCGAGCATCGTCGTCTCGAACGCCTCGGACCCGCAGATGGACGTCGTCACCTTCTACGAGCACGCCAACTTCTCGGGCGAATCGTTCCTGTACGGCGTCGGCCCCGCCGTCTTTCTCGGCGGCCCCTGGGCCAACTGGGACCAGAGAGTCAGCTCCGTCCGCGTCCCCCCTGGCTTCCAGGTGACGCTCTACGACTGGTTCTTGCAATACTCGACCGGGTCGCGCGTCCTCACGACAGACGCGAACCTCGCCGCCCAGAGCTTCGACGACAAGACCCGGAGCTTCCTGATCGAGCGCCAGTAGGGGAGAGCGCGCGCCGGCGCGCTCGCTCTCCCGCGCGCCCTGGCGGCTCCTCAGCGCATCTCACCACC
>NZ_JEMA01000363.1 GCF_001589285.1 Sorangium cellulosum
GATCGCGGGAGCCGCGCCTGCAGCCTCGACGGCGGCCATGGAAGGCGCGACCGCCGCTGGCGCGATGGCCGCCGGCGCGACCGCCGTGGGCGTGACCGCGGCCTGGGCGGCTTGCTCCGGCCCCGGGGCGCTCGCGCTGCGCGGGCCCTGCGTCGGCGCGATCGGCCCGGCTCGTCCGCGCTGCCCGGAGAGCTCGGCCACGCGGCGCTCGAGGGCGTGGATCTGCAGCAGCAGATCCTCATTGCGCCGGTTGGCCCGGACGGCGAACACGAACGCCACGAGGGGGGCGATCAGGAGATAAGCGACGAGCCCGAGCCCGAAAAAAACCAGGATCTCTGCCCCCATGAGGACTTCGTAGCATGGGGGCTGCGCCGACGGCGCCGCCCGTCCGCGCGATGACGCCAGTGCTGTTCATGCTGCTCTTGCCGACAGCCCAGCGGAGCAGCGAGGACCTTTCGGCGCGCGCTGGGACTGGAGTAAGGTGCATCCTCATGAGGAACACACGCCTGCCTGATCGCCCGGCGCCAGGCGCCTGCTATCTTCCCCGTGTTCCCGGACGGCGGCGTTGCTCGGGGGGGGAGCGCGGCCATTCGGGAACAGTTCTTTTGTCCTCGCGACCTGCTGATCAGGAGACCCTGCGATGCTGAAGCACCCCACCGTCTCCGCATGGCAGCGCGATCACGAGGAAGGCGGTTATCAGGCCGAGATGCGCGGCTGGACCTTGCGGGTCCGATGGATCCCCGAGCGTCCCGGCGAGCAACGCGGTTTCGTGTGGGAGGCCGTCGATCCGTCGGGAAAGAAGATCACCGCGCGCGAGATCCACGAGGAGATCGAGGTGGCCATGGCGCACGCCGAGGAGTGCGTGGCCCCCGATCCCGAGAAGCACGAGTCGAAGACCATCGACTGAGGGGCGCTCTGCGACCGAGCGGCGCGCGCCGGGCTCAGCCCGCCCTGTCCGCCAGCGCGGCCTTCCGGCCTCGCTTGCCCCCGTAATTCCGGATCACGATCTCTCCCACGCGGCCGCGGGCGTCGCTCTTCGCGTTGATGCTCCGGAGCGCCGCGACCCGGTCGATCTTGAACCGCTTGTAGAGCGGCGGGATCTCCGGAACATCGGAGTTCGAGAGCATCACCTTGACGCCTCGCTCGTCGAGCGCCGCGAACAGGGCCGCGAGGCGCTCCTGGTCGCGGAAGCTGAAGCCGCCCGCGCTGTAGGACGTGAAGTTCGCCGTCGACGAGACGGGCGAGTACGGCGGGTCCAGGTAGACGAAGTCGCCCTCCTCGGCGTGGTCGAGCACGCGCTCGAAGTCGCGGACCTCGAGCTCGACGGCCTGGAGCGCCGCCGAGCAGGCCCGGAGCTGGGGCGGGTTGCAGATCGACGGGTTCACGTAGCGACCGAAAGGCACGTTGAAGCGGCCGGCGCTGTTGACCCGGTACAGCCCGTTGAAGCCCGTCCGGTTCAGGAAGATGGTCCGCGCGGCGCGCTCTGGCAGCGAGAGCGTCGTCGGGTCGAGATCGCGAACCCTGTAATAGTGCGCCTGGTCGTAGGCATGGCTGCCCAGCGCGGCGATGACGTCCTCGACCCGATCGCGCACCGCGCGGTAGCAGTCGATGAGCTCGGCGTTGACGTCCGTCAGGGCGGCGCGCTTCGGCTGCAGGCAGAAGAACAGCGCTGCTCCCCCAACGAACGGCTCGAAGTAGCGCCCGTAGGACGCGGGCAGCAGCGGCTGGAACTGCCGGAGGAGCTGGCCCTTGCCGCCGGCCCACTTGAGGAACGGGCGTGGCAGCGGGGGCGCGGCGCTGTCGGGTTCGGTGACAAGTGCGGTGGTCATCGCGCAATACTGGACGCCAACCTACCAGGGCGCGCGATCGTCCTCAACCACCGCGGCTCACAGCGAGCGAGCTCACCGTCCAGAGCGCCTCGCCGGTCCGCCCCCGCGCGCGGGGGGCACGCGCGCCATGCGCCGCGCCACGCGTCGCCCCGGGCTAGGACGCTCTATGTCCACATCCCGGCCCCGGCGGGCGGCGAGGTGCCCTGTCGTCGAGGGCCGTATTGGTTTATTTTATGCAACAATTACGGATACTTGCAAGTAAACGTGAGCGCGAATGACCCCGTCTGTCCACCGCCCGGATCATGGCATGTCGTCGCTTGCGCGGCAGCGCAGCAGGGATAAGTTGAAGTCTCGTCACGCGGGCCGAGCAGCCGCTGGTTGAGCGGAGCTCTCCCGCATCCACGCACCGCCGCCTCGGGCCGTCTCGCCGGCGGCCCTGGGCGGCGCGGCAGGGGCTCGCCCGGGCGCAGCGCGCGGGCGCCCCGCGCCGGGTGGCGGCTTTTGTCGAAGCCGCCGTTCCCTCTCGACAGGAGGAATGCCGCCATGATGCTTGCCTTCGACCTCGATCGCGACGACGCCCCGCAGCAGCGCCGCCCCGCTCCGGCGGACGGACCTGGCTGCTTCGGCGAGGCTGCGGATTACCGGGTTCAGCGGATCCTCTACGCCGCGCGCGGCTGGATCGCGGAGCAGGACAGCATGACCACCGACGGTCGCTCGCTCCTGCTGCTGCACGCCCAGAGGACGCCTCCGGACCGGCGCGAGGCGCTGGTGCGCTGCTTCGAGCGCGTGCTCCTGCACGCCCCCCGGCCGGACCTCCCGGCGCTCGCCGCGTCGCTGCGCCAGGCGGGGCTCTCCGTCGATGACGGGCTCTCCGTGATGGGCGCCCCGGCCGGCGAGGTGTGGGCCGCCGTGCAGGGCCTCGGCCGGTTCCGCTCGTTCCCGGCGGGCCTCCACCTGTCCAGGGTGTCGCCGGACGACGACGACGACGCGATCCGCGCGATCCAGGAGCTCCAGGCCGAGAGCGGCCACGCGCCGCTCCCGGGGTGGGCCCTGCGCGGCGGCGGGGGGCGCTCCTTGACCCTCGCGCTGCGCGACGGCCGCGGCGCGCTTGTCGGCTGCACGACCCTGTGGGTCCTGACGCGGCCCGAGCCTGCCGAGGGCGGGCGCGAGGCGCTCTCGCAGCTCGGGCTGCTGGGCGCCCCGCCGCTCTGGATCCCCGACGTGGGCGAGGCGCCTTCCTGGACCGGCATGCCGATCTGCACCTGCCTGCGCGACGAGTACCGCGGCCGCGGGCTCGGGGCGCCGCTCCAGGCCGCGGCGCTCCGGGAGGGGCACGAGCGCTTCGGGATCCGGTGGTTCTACGCGCTCGTCAGGGCCGGCGACGAGATCGCGAAGCGCATGAACGCGCGCTGCGGCCTCGCCCCGCACAGGGCCGAGGGGTTCCTCCTCGCCTCGGCGGGCCCGTCGGACCGGCCCCGGCGCCCGGCCGAGGCGCGCCGCGGGTCAGGCTGACAGCACGGGCGCGAGGATCCTGCCGAGCTCCGCGGCGATCTTCTTCTGCTGCGGCACGCGCGCGCCGATCGAGGCGAGGTAGAGCGTCCGGTCGCACACAGTGAGCCGCGTCGCGTAGAAGTCGTCCCCGCCGGCCACGGCGTCGACGAACTCGTCGAGCTCGGCGTACCCGGCGATCTTGTCGGCGCAGCCGGCGCCCAGCGCGGCGAGCAGCGCGAGCTCGTCGTCGCTCCCCGCGCCGCCAGCGCCGCGCGCCCCGGCGAGGAGCAGGCCCTCCTCGCCGGCGAGGGCCACGGCGCGCGCGCCGCTCCCCTGCATCGCCCTCACCAGGCAGCGCTCCACGGCATCTTGAGGGACATCGCTCGGCGTCATCTGTTGCTTCATCGGGGTGCCTCCGGCCGCGACTCTGCGCCGACCGCCGCGGATGCCCAAGAAATCGGCGGCCGATCGCGGAGCGACGCCGAGGCGCCGCGCGCCGGAGATCCCGTCGCGGGCGGCCGATCTGCGCAGCTGGCCGATCGACGACGGCGCCGGCGTCTCGCCCGCGAGGCGCGGCGGATGCTGTCGAGCGCGCGCCCGTCGTGGTAGCCGTCGCGCGCCACCTCGACGAAGCCGTACTTCATCGGGGCATGTCGCCCACCACCGACCGGGCGAACGCGAGCTTGTCGTACGGCTCGTCGCTGACGGGGCAGCCAGCGTCTCTACCGGCGCGAAGGGGCGACCCGGTGAGCTGCTGTGCCGAAGAGGCCAGCCTGGAGGCGTCGTCCGGAACGTTCGAACGACGACAGCGCGAGGGCTGACAGGGAAAGAAAAGCCAGAGTGGCGATCCCAGCGGGAATCGAACCCGCGTTACCGGCGTGAGAGGCCGATGTCCTAACCGCTAGACGATGGGACCTTGTTCTGTCGAGAAGGCCTACAGCAGAGCTGATCGGCCTGGCTGGGGGACAAGGATTCGAACCTTGATAGCAAGAGCCAGAATCTTGCGTCCTGCCGTTAGACGATCCCCCAAGGGGTGAGCGCTCTGCATCAGCGCCACGGGCCGCGGAATCTACTCGGGCTGCCCGGTATGTCAAGCGATGAAAATCGGAGCCGGCGACGAAAGTTCCTCGGGCCGGAAATCGGCTGCATTTCGCGCCTGTTCGTCGAACGCCACCCCGCTGGATTCCACCCGGGCGCGCGCCGGCCCGCCTCGGCGCCGGGTCCGTCCATCCCCGAGATACCCCGCCTGGCCGCCGCCCGCGCCACCCCGTGGCGCCTTGCTTCCCGCTTTCTACAGAAATTTTCCTTTCCCCGTCCGGGCGCTGCGTCGGCCGAAAAGTCGCGGCTGTCTGCCGTGCGCCCTTGACGCGCCGGGAGCCTGATTTACTTTCGGCGCGGTTTTAGCCACCGGCCTGGGAGAGTGCCAAGCAACTGTGATCCCGGGTACTTAGCTCTCGTCGTGTGGGCGCAATGCCCCGGCGGTGGGGGCGAGCGGGACCTCCGGCGAGGCCGATGGTCAGTCAACCAGCCGAGGACGAGGAGCCATCATGAGAATCAGGCCGCTGCAAGATCGGATTGTCGTCAAGCGTGTCGAGAGCGAGACGAAGACCAAGGGGGGCATCATCATCCCCGACGCCGCGAAGGAGAAGCCGATCGAGGGGCGCGTCGTCGCCGTGGGCAACGGCAAGGTCCTGAAGGACGGCAAGGTTCGCCCGCTCGAGGTGAAGGTCGGCGACAAGGTGCTGTTCGGCAAGTACAGCGGCACCGAGGTGAAGCTCGACGGTGAGGAGCACGTGCTCCTCCGCGAGGACGACGTGCTCGCCGTCACCGAGTCCGCCTCCGCCGCGACGTGATCCGGATCCAGGCAACCGAACCCAAGCGTTGCAGATGCGGCCGCGCGGCCGCGAGGGGATTGAGAGATGGCTGCGAAGCAGATCGTTTTTAGCCGCGGCGCCCGCGCCGCGATCCTGAAGGGCGTGAACACGCTCGCCGATGCGGTCAAGGTGACCCTCGGGCCCAAGGGCCGGAACGTCGTCATCGAGAAGAGCTGGGGCGCGCCGGTCGTCACGAAGGACGGCGTCACGGTGGCGAAGGAGGTCGAGCTCGTCGGCAAGCTCGAGAACATGGGCGCCCAGATGGTGCGCGAGGTCGCCTCGAAGACGAGCGACAAGGCGGGCGACGGCACGACGACGGCGACGGTGCTGGCGCAGGCGCTCTTCGGCGAGGGCCTCAAGCTCGTCGAGGCCGGCCACAACCCGATGGACCTGAAGCGCGGCATCGACGCGGCGGTCGCGAAGGTCATCGAGGCGGTGCAGCAGGCCGCCAAGCCCACCAAGGACAAGGACCAGATCGCCCAGGTCGCCACGGTCAGCGCCAACGGCGACAAGGAGATCGGCGCGATCCTCGCCGACGCCATGGAGAAGGTCGGCAAGGAGGGCGTGATCACGGTCGAGGAGAACAAGCGCATGACGACGGAGCTCGAGACCGTCGACGGCATGCAGTTCGACCGCGGCTACCTCTCGCCCTACTTCGTGACCGACGCCGAGAAGATGACGGCGGTGCTCACGAACCCGCTCATCCTCGTCCACGAGAAGAAGATCTCCGCGATGGCCGACCTCCTGCCGCTGCTCGAGCAGGTGGTGAAGCAGGGGCGCGAGCTGCTCATCCTCTCCGAGGACATCGAGGGGGAGGCGCTCGCCACGCTCGTCGTGAACAAGCTGCGCGGCACCATCAAGGTGGCCGCCGTGAAGGCGCCCGGCTTCGGCGATCGCCGCAAGGAGATGCTGAAGGACATCGCCATCCTCACCGGCGCGACCCCGTTCATGGAGGACCTCGGGCAGAAGCTCGAGAGCGCCACCGTGCGCGACCTCGGGACCGCCAAGCGGGTCGAGATCGACAAGGACAACACCGTCATCATCGACGGCCAGGGCGACAAGACCGCCATCAAGGGCCGCATCGAGGCGATCCGCAAGCAGATCGCGGACACGACCAGCGACTACGATCGCGAGAAGCTCCAGGAGCGGCTCGCGAAGCTCGCCGGCGGCGTCGCGGTGGTGAAGGTCGGCGCGGCGACCGAGACGGAGATGAAGGAGAAGAAGGCGCGCGTCGAGGACGCGCTGCACGCGACCCGCGCCGCCGTCGAGGAGGGCATCGTTGTCGGCGGCGGCGTGGCCCTGCTCCGGGCGGCCGCCACGCTCGACGGGCTCAAGTTCAACGACGAGCGCGACGCCGGCGTGCGGCTCGTGCGCCGCGCCGTCGAGGCGCCGGTCCGTCAGATCGCCCACAACGCTGGCGTCGACGGGACGGTGGTCGTGGAGAAGGTCCGGTCGGGCGCGCCCACGTTCGGCTACAACGCCGCGACGGACACGTACGAGGACCTGCTCGCGGGCGGGGTCATCGACCCGGCCAAGGTCGTGCGCCACGCGCTCACCAACGCGGCCAGCGTCGCGGCGCTGATGCTGACGACCGAGGCCCTCATCGCCGACAAGCCCAAGAAGGAGAAGGCCGCGGGCGGCGGGGCCCCCGGCGGCATGGGCGGCATGGGGGGTATGGGCGGCATGGGCGGCATGGGCGGCATGGGCGGCATGGGCGGCATGGGCGACTTCGACATGGGTTGAGCGCCTGTCCGCGCCGCGCTCGGTCCGGCGCCGGCCTCCACGCCGGCGCTGGCCGCTGAGCGCGCCGCTCCCGATGCAGCGGGCCGAGGGGTCCTCCAAACCATGCTGGCTTGGAGGGCCCCTCGCGCTTTGTGAGGCCGAGCGCTCTTGCCTGGGTTTTTGACCCGCGGTCGCGCAGGGCGCTAGACTCTCGGGCAATGTCGGAATCGTCGTTCGCCCGCCGTGGCCGCGAGTACGTGCCGGGCGACGTGCCCTTTCACGGGGGCGGTTCCCACGCCGGGGCGGCGATCATGGTGACCGACATGCGGCGATCCAGGGTTTTCATCGAGCTCCTGAAGATGCCGCTGAAGCTCGGCGGAGAGAGCTGAGCCGGTGGAGCTGCGCGTCATCGGCTGCCACGGCGGCGAGACCCCCAGGCATCGCACGTGCGCGTTCGTCGTGGACGACGTCCTCGCGATCGACGCGGGCTCGCTGACGAGCGGGCTCGAGATCAAGGAGCAGGCGCGGATCGAGGCGTGCCTCGTGAGCCACGCGCACCTCGATCACATCCGCGACCTGGCCACCATCGCGGACAACCGCTGCCAGCTCGGGTGCCCGCCGCTCGTGATCGCGGGCACGCGCGAGACGCTGCGGACGCTGAAGAAGCACTTCTTCAACAACGTGCTGTGGCCCGATTTCGCGGTGATCCCGACGCCCGCGCAGCCGACCATCCAGTACCTCGAGCTGAAGCCGGAGCGCCCCACGATGGTGGCCGGGCGGCTCGTGCGCGCGGTCCAGGTGACGCACACGATCGACGCCTCGGCGTTCGTGATCGAGGGGAGCGGCGGCGCCATCGCGTACAGCGGCGACACCGGGCCGACCGACCGGCTGTGGGAGGTGCTGAACCAGCAGCAGGACCTCCGCGCGCTGCTCATGGAGGTCAGCTTCCCCGACAGGGAGCAGCGGCTCGCCACGGTGAGCGGCCACCACACGCCGCAGACGCTCGCCGTCGAGCTCCAGAAGTACCGCGCGCCAAGGGACCTGCCGACGATGCTCTACCACATCAAGCCGGTCTTCCAGGCCGAGGTGGAGCGGGAGTGCGCCGCGCTGAAGGGGCTGAACCTGGAGGTCCTCCAGCTCATGGACCACTTCGTCCTGTAAGCGGCGGGTCGGCGGGTTGCCGGGCTGCCCGGCCCGAGGAGACCCTGTTCGTCGCGCGGCGGGGGGACGCCGCCGGACTCGCCTGAGCCCTCGCTCCTCCGGCGCTGCCGGAGGAGGCCCGGCGACGCGCCGCTAGCGGCTCTCCTGCGTGGGCTCGTCGTTGAAGGTGCGCTTGCCGTCGGGGACTTCCTCGACGCGGGCGAGGACGACCGTGATGTTGTCGGTGCCGCCGAAGTAGTTCGCCCGGTCGACGAGCGCCTTGCACGCCGCGTCCAGCGAGCCGCTGGACATCACGAGCTCGAGGATCTGATCGTCGCTCACGAGCCCGGACAGGCCGTCCGAGCAGAGGAGGTACACGTCGCCGTGGCGCGTCTCGTCCGTCACGAGATCGACGAGGACGTCCTCGCGGATGCCGAGCGCGCGCGTGATGACGTTGGCCGGGAGCTGCCGGACCTCCTCCTCGGTCATCCACGGCGCCATGTGCGCGGCGTCGCTGACGAGCGAGTGGTCGCGCGTGAGCTGCGTGATCTGGCTGTCGCGCAGGCGATAGCAGCGGCTGTCGCCCACGTGGCCGACCGTCACGTGCTCGGCGTCCTTGGAGAACATCGCCGCCACGATCGTCGTGCCCATGCCGAAGTCGGCGAGCGTCTTCAGCGAGCGATCGAAGATGCGCCGGTTCGCCAGCCGGAGGCCGGTGACGACGTAGTTCTCTTCCTCCGTGAGGTTCGGATCGGCAGGGAACGGCCACGTCGCGTCCCTCCCGACCGTCACGGACAGGAAGTCCGAGAGGGTGCTCACGGCAAGCTGGCTCGCGACGTCGCCCGAGCGGTGTCCGCCCATGCCATCCGCCACGGCCACGACACGGTACTCCTCGCTGACGAGGAGGTTGTCCTCATTGTGGTCCCGGAGGAGCCCGGTATCCGTCATCCCGGCAAACCGGGTCCGCAACATGGGCAGAGAGTAGACGCGGAGCAGGGGGGCAGCGCAAGTTCAAGGCGAGGGCAAAGCTGAAATCCTGGGCCGGATCTCCCACAGGGGCCGCTTCGCGCCCGCAAGAAGCGGCCGGCCGCTGGGGGCATGGACCCTCCCGGAGGCGCCCGCTCGCCGCGCGCACTTTGCTCTTGAAAGATGAGGGTGGACGTGGGGGTTGCTCGTCGCGCTGCGCCGCGCGCGCTCCGCGCACGCCCGATCCAGCGGGCGCGGCGCGCTCTCGCGGCGCGCGACGACGGCGCAGGCGGCCGCTCAGAGCCAGGTCTCGCCGATCGCGATCCCGAGCGCGGCGGCGATCGTCTCGGCGGCGCGCACGCCGCTCGCCTGCGCCTCCTCGAAGAGCGCCATCCCGGCCTGATCGACGTGCGCCCAGGCGACGCGCTCCGAGAGCGCGCACGGCGGATCGAACGGCCGCGCGCCGAGGAAGCCGGGGCGCGGGCGCGGCATCGCGTGGCCCCAGATCATGACGTCCATGCGCGCGACCTCGTCGCGCAGGTGCGGGTGCGCCGGCGCGAGATCGCGCAGCACGCCGTCCGCGATCGACGCCCACGGCGCGCCGAGCAGCGCCGCGCGCGCGGCGGCAACGTCGGGCCCGCCGTGGGCGCGGTAGTAGGTCAGCACGGTGCGCTGCATCGGCGTCGCGAGGCGCGACCGCTGCGTCGTCGCCGCCGCGAGATCGGTGAGCTGGTGGCGCGCGTCGACGTAGCCGAGCCCCTCTGCGCCATAGAGGACGGAATCCCACGCATGGTTCGGATCGAGGGGCCGCTCGACGTGCAGGTTCGCCACGAGCCACGCCGACGTTGTCCGCTCGGGCAGCGCGCCCGCCGCGCTCCCCGCGAAGATCCGGCGCGCGACGAACGCCGGCGCCGCGAGGATCGCGGCGCGCGCCTCGACCCGGCGCGCCTCGCCGCGCTGCACGTCGATGTAGCCGACCTCGACGCCGCCCTCCGGCAGCGGGCGCACCGACGTGACGAGCGCGCCGAGCGACACGCGCGGCGCCGCGCGCTCGAGCAGCGCCTTCACGAGCCGGCCGTTGCCCTCGGGCCAGATCAGGTAGTGGCTGCCCGCGAGCGCCGGCGTGCGCACCTTGCGCCCCGCGAAGTAGTGCAGCCCCGCCCAGGCCGAGATCTCCTCCGGCTCGCCGCCGAAGTCGTCGAGCATCGCGTAGCGCACGTACCAGCGCAGGAAGGGCGTGCGGTACCCCTCGCGATCGAGCCACGCCGCCATGCTGATCCGGTCGAGCTCGAGGAGCTCGGGATCGCGCGACGAGCGCGCGAGCGGGATCTGGAACGCCGGGAGCCCGTCCCTGCCGGTGAGCTCCGTGAGGTCCTCCTCGAGCGCGTGGAACCGCTCGAGCTCCTCCAGCGCGTCGTCCGGCAGCGCGTCGACAGGCGCGAGGCCGGCGTGCCACGCGCCCTCGTAGAACAGCCGCTCGCCCGGCGCGTGGCAGAGCCTGCGCGGATCGAACACGGGGCGCCCCGCCGCGTCCCACCCGGTGACGACGCCCATCTGATCGAGCAGCCGCAGCGTCGCGCGCGCCTCGACGTTCGGCGCGGCGAGGTAGTGCGCGCCCCACGGGTACGGCACCACGCCGTCCTCGCCCCACGCGCTCGTGCCGCCGGGCCGCGGCTCGAGCTCGAGCACCCGCAGATCGAGCCCGGCGTCGGCGAGGCGCCACGCGGCCGATAGCCCGCTCACCCCGCCGCCGACGATCACGACGTCCGCGCGCTCCGGCGGGCCGGACGCCGTCCTCGTCGACGCGCCGCCGCGGAGCAGGTGGCCCGCGCCGTGGGCCGCGCCGACGATCTCGCCGGCGAGCGGCGGCCGCCCCGGCGAGGCGGCGTGCACGAGCCAGCCCGCTGCGACGGAGCTCAGGAAGCCGCGGCGGTTCACCGGATCACCGCGACCACTCGGCCCACTCGCGCGTGTACACGGAGACGAGCTTCTGGTCGTTCAGCCGGTTCACCGGCGCCTCGACGCGGCCGAGATCGCGCGGGAACCGGAAGAGCTCCGGCAGGCCGCTCGAGTCGAGGTAGCGGAGCTTCGACGGATCGACGCGGAGGGCGCCGGGCGCGGTGAGCCCCTCGCCGCCGGCCAGGATGAACCCCCACTCGCCGAAGCTCGGCACGTAGACGTGCAGCGGCGCGGTCTTCCAGCCGGCCGCCTCGAGCGTCGTCACGACGCACCAGAACGACTCGCGCGCGTAGTGCGGCGACGTCGCCTGGACCACGGCGAGGCCGCGCACGGAGATCCGCTGCCGGAGCAGGTGGTAGAAGGCGTCCGTGTACAGCTTGCCGACCGCGTAGTTGCCCGGATCGGGGAAGTCGACGATCGCGAGATCGAACGACTCTGTCGACTCCTCGAGGTACTTGAACGCGTCCTGGTTGCGGATGACGACGCGCGGATCGCGGAGCGCGCCGCCGTTCAGGTCCGCGGCGAGCGGCAGGTCGCGGAAGGCGTCCGTGACTGCGGCGTCGAGGTCGACGAGCAGGATCTGCTCGATCGACGGGTACCGGAGCAGCTCGCGCGCGGCGAGCCCGTCGCCGCCGCCGAGGACCAGCGCGCGCCGCGGATCGCGCCCCAGCGCGGCGACGGCCGGGTGCACGAGCACCTCGTGGTACCGGTGCTCGTCGTCCGACGAGAACTGGAGGTTGCCGTTCAGGAAGAGGCGCGTCGTGCGCGGGCCCCTCGTGACGACGATGCGCTGGTACGGCGACTGCGCCGCGTAGACGATGGGCGCCCCGAAGTAGATCGCCTCCGAGCGCTCGACGAACCGCGAGACGAGCGCGAAGGCCACCCCGAGCGCCGCGATGACGACGAGGCAGAGCGCCCGCAGCTTGACGACGACGGCGCGCTCGAGCGGGAAGAGGAACGTGCTCGTGAGCGCGACCGCCGCGTTCAGCAGGCCGAAGAAGAGGCTCGTCTGGTGGATCCCGAGGCGCGGCAGGAAGATCGCGGGGAAGAGCAGGCTCGCGGCGAGGGCGCCGATGTAGTCGAGCGTGAGCACCCGCGCGACGAGCCGCTTGAGATCCAGCGAGAAGTTGAGCAGCCGGATGAGCAGCGGGATCTCGAGCCCCACGAGCACGCCGATGAGCAGCACCAGCGAGTAGAGCAGCGCGCGGAACGCCCCGAGCGCGGTGTAGACCCGGAAGAGCATCGGCGCGGAGAGCCCGCCGACGAGCGCGAGGCCGAGCTCGATCTCGACGAAGCGCTCGAGGAGGCGGCTCTCGATGTACTGCGAGAGGTACGAGCCGATCCCCATCGCGAACAGGTAGAGGCCGATGACGAAGCTGAACTGCGCCACCGAGTCGCCGAGCACGTAGCTCGCGAGCGTGCCGGTGATGAGCTCGTAGATGAGCCCCGACGTGGCGATGACGAACACGCTCGCGAGGAGCGCCGGGTGCACGAGCCGGGGCAGCGGCTGCGCCGCCAGGGCGTCTCCAGGAGGGGCAAGCGCGGCGCCCGTCGAGCGCTCGTCGGTGACCGGCATCGGCGCGGTCCTAGCACCGCTCGTGCTGGATCACAGCTGGCCTCCGCTTCTAGTATGGTGCTCGCGTGAGCACGCCCTTCGACCGAGCAGCCGCGTGCCCCTCCTGCGGCGCGCCGATCACGTTTCGCTTCGCGGGCGCGATGGCCCAGGTGTGCAAGCACTGCAAGTTCGTCATCGCCCGCACCGATCGGGACCTGCGCGCCATCGGCCGCGTCGCCGACCTCGTCGAGATCCCCACGCCCCTGCAGGTCGGGGTCACCGGGCGCTGGGGCAACGAGCCGTTCGTTGTCGACGGCCGCGTGCAGCTCGACCGCGCCGGCGCGCCGGGCGCGCCCTGGCAGGAGATCTTCATCGCGTTCCCGAGCAGCGGCCGCTGGACGTGGGTCGCCTTCGCCCAGGGGCGCTGGTACGCGACCAGCGAGGCGCCGCTCCCGCTGAACGGCCTCCCGCCGTGGACCTCGCTCCAGCCCGGCGGCCGCGTCCACCTCGAGGGGCACGGGATGTTCACCGTCGTCGAGGTGGGACGCCGGCGCGTCATCTCGGCCGAAGGCGAGATGCCCTACGTCGCCCCGCCGGGCGTGGTGACCGGCTTCGTCGACATCGCGGGGCCGCGGGGCGAGTTCGGGACCCTCGACTACGGCGACGGCCGGAGCCTCCCGCCGAAGCTCTACCTGGGCCGGCAGTTCGACCCGGCCGTGATGCGGCTCGACACCGGCGCGCCCGTGGAGGCGCCCTCGGCGCAGGTGACCGCCGTGGCGTGCCCCAGCTGCGGCGGCAACCTGCCGCTCGCCGCCCCCGGCACCGCGGAGCGCATCGTCTGCCGGTACTGCGGCACCGCGAGCGACCTCACGAAGGGCGCCCTGACCGCGCTCGGCCAGGTCCCCCGGCCGCCCGTGGAGCCGTACGTGCCGCTCGGCGCCGAGGGCCAGCTCCGCGGCATGCGCGTGCTCTGCATCGGCTTCGTCATCCGGGGCTGCACGGTGGAGGGCGAGCGCTACCGTTGGCGGGAGTACCTGCTCTACGGCGGCCCGAGCGTCGGCTACCTGTGGCTCATGGAAGAGGACGGCGCGTGGCAGCTCGTGACGCCGCTCTCGCCCGGCGAGGTCCAGCCCATGGGCTCGGTCGCGACCTACAAGGGACAGACGTACTCGCTCAAGCAGAGCGTCCAGGCCGAGGTGGAGTACGTCATCGGCGAGTTCTACTGGAAGGTCGAGATCGGCGAGTCGGTCCAGGCCACCGAGTACCAGGGCTCGGACGGCAAGGTCAGCATCGAGCAGGCCCCGACCGAGGTCAGCGTGTCGTTCTGCTCCCCGCTCCCGGGCAAGGAGCTCGCCGCCGCCTTCCACCTGTCGCCCCCGCCGCGCCCCGCGCTCGGCGGCGGGACGGGGATGAGCGCCGGCACGATCCTCGTCGTCGTCGTCGTCGTGATCATCGTCCTCATCCTCCTCAGCGCGCTCAGCGACTGCGGCGGAGGCGGCGGGGGCGGCATCCTCTTCGTTCCGACAGGCGGGAGCACCCCGAGCTTCGGCGGCGGGAAGTGATCCAGCTTCACTGCTCGATTCGGCTGGACCTGAATTGAACGACGCCGCGCCGCGGCGACTGACGCGATCCGGCTGGTGCTGAGTCGGGGCGCCGAGGGCTGGACATGTCTGTGTCCACCCCCGCAGCGAGGGTGATCGCGCGGCGAGCGGAGCGGTCGGATTCGGGCAGACGATGGTCGGTTTCGGGTACCGTTCGCGGACGGCCGCCCGTGGTGGTCGAGTGATTTCAATGGGTTACACGCTGGTCGGCGGCGGCCCATGACGTGCAATGTGCCGCCGAGGCCGGCGCGGGCCGGTGACGGAGGACCATGCAAACCGTGAATTCGGTCGATCCGCACGCACAGCTGCGCGCGCTCTACATCTCCCTGCTCCGGAACCAGGAGCACTTCGACGAGTTCAAGCAGCTCCTCGCCCTCTACGTCGTCGCGCCCGAGTCCGACGAGGAGCCGGCCGACGCGGCCAGCGTCCGCGCGCAGCTCAACGGGCGCATCCGCTCCTGGATCGGCGGCTTCTTCGACGGGCTGAGCGCCGCTCAGGTGCTCCAGTGGCGGGCCATCGTCGTCGAGGAGCGCATCAACGTGTGCCTGTCGCCCTGGAAGGAGTCGAACGTCTATTGATGCTGCGGCGCAGGCGACAGGCGGGGTTGCACCGCCATCGACGTACGTCTCACCGGCGCGGCTCCGCCCCGGTGCCATCTACCGGCGCCCCGGGTGCGCGGCCATCCACCGGCGCCCGGAGCGCGCGGCGCAGGTCCGGCGGGGCGGCGCGCCTCGCGACGGAGGTGCCCGCCCATGGATGAGGCGCTGTGGGTGGATGAGCTCTACAAGGCGTTCTGGCGGACGCTCCCCGGCATGCTGCACGCCGAGGCGCAGGGGCTGGCCCACACCCTCGGCCTGACGCCGTCGCGCGACGTGCCCTGGAGCGCGGTGTTCAGCAACGAGTTCACCCTGTCCGCGCCCGCGCTGCTCGCGGACGCGATGCCCGGCGTCCGGGGGGCCACGGTGCAGGACGCGCTCCTCGCGCACCTGCTCGCCGTCATCGAGGCGTTCGCCACCGACCGCATCCAGGACGCGCAGATCCGCCCGACCTGGCAGCTCGAGGCGCTCCTGGCCCACGCGCGGCGGGCGCGCGACGAGGCGCTCCGCCGCGTCGCCCCCGGCGTCGACGACCCGGCCATCGACTTCGCCCGCGCGGACGAGGCCACGCTGCTCGCCATCGAGGCCGAGCGCGCCCTCCTCGCGAGCGGCGAGCCCGCCGGCTTCAGCCGCTACTACGCGCTCTCCCTCGCCAAGCAGCGCGTCGGCTTCCCGGCGTCGATCGCCCTGGCGCACGCCGCGGGCTGGACGGCCGCGCAGCGCGAGGTGCTCTCGCGGATGCTCTCGTCGGTGTGGCTCGGCCTGCAGCTCCACGACGACGTCATGGACTGGCAGGACGACTACCAGCGCGGCGGCGCCTGGGCCGTCGTCCTGGCCTCGGAGCTCCGATCGCGCGCGCACGGGGAACCGGACGTCGGCGATGTCGGCGACGTCGACGTCGACGACGGCGATGACGACGCCGCGCGCGGCCAGGGCCGCGCCCCCGGCGGCGCGCACCGCCGCGGCGCTGTCGCGTACGGGCCGCTCGGCACGCCGCCCTGGGGCATCGCCGCGACCCCGAAGGGGCAGAGCGAGCCGCCGACCTCCAGCGTGCCCTCGTCCCTGATCCCCGTCCGGCGCATGGTCCTCGAGGCCGGCGTCCTCGGGGCGATGCTCGACGGGGAGCGCCGGTGCTTCCGCGCCGCCCGGCGGCGCGCGGCCGTCCTCGGCGCGCGCCGCGTCGCCGCCTGGACGGCGGGGAGGGAGGCGCAGGCGCAGGAGCTCGCGCGGTGCGAGGCCGAGAGCCCGGGCTTCGCCAACCGCGCCCATGCGCTCAAATCCTGGGCCAAGGCCGTGCTGGCATGAGCCGGGGCCGCAGCGCGGCCACGCGAAGGGGAGGGGGGCCTCCGGCGGCCGGCGCGGCCGCGCGAGGGGAGGCGGCCCCCCCCGAGGGCGGCGCGGCCACGCCGGGAGGCGCGGGCTCCCCGGAGGGCGGCGCGGCCGCTCCAGGAGGAGAGGGCCTCCCGGAGGAGGGGCCCACCCGCCCGGAGCGCAGCCGATCGAGCGCTCCGCCCCCGGCGTCCGCCGCGTCGCGCAGGGAGCGCCCGCCGCGCCCGCCGTGGGAGTTCGGCTACGCCCCGGTGCCGACGGCCGCGTGCGACGACGACGGCGGCCCCCTCGATGTCGTCGTCGCCGCGCGCGGCGCCGTGGCGCCCGACGCCGTGGCCGCGGCGCTCTCGGCGCGGTGGTCCGGGGTCGAGGTCGAGCGGATCGTCGAGCGGGCGCCCATCTTCTGGCTGCGCGTCCGGTCGCCCGATCGCGGGCGGCGCGCCGAGGTCGCCGCGGCGCTCGCGGCCGCGGGGCTCCCGGTGCGCTACGTCGCGTCGGCCCGGCGCACGAGCGCCGCTGTCGCGCCGCGCTTCGACGCCGCCCCGGCCGACGCGGCGCGCCCCGACGAGGGCTGGGCCCCGCGCGGCGCCTCGGACGAGGACGAGCCCGTCACGCCAGGCCGCTGGTTCCTCCGCGCCGAGGAGGGCGGGATCGCCGTCGATCGCCGCCGCTGCGGGACCGGCGCCGGGATGCGCCTCGGCGTGATCGACGACGACGCCCAGGCGGTCGACGAGCTCGGGATCGACCGCGAGGTGCTGGTCCTCGTCGAGCAGCCGCCGCGCAGCCAGGCGCACGGCGCGCTGATGGTCGCGTGGGCCGTCGGGCTCCGCCGCCCCGGCGGGTTCCGCGGCGTCGCGCCGGACGCCTCGCCGCGGCTCTACCTGATCCCGAAGCCGGGCGCGTGCGTCCTCGCCCTGCCTGTCGCGATCGTCCGGGCGGTCAGCGACGGCGCCGACGTCGTTGTCTGCGCCGCGTACATCGAGGGCTCCACGACGCCGATGCTCGACGACGCGCTCGAGTTCGCCGCCCGCCTCGGGCGCCGCGGGCGGGGCTGCCCGGTCGTGTTCCCGACCGGCCGCGAGGCGTCGAGCCCCCCCGACTCGCTCCACGCGAGCTTCTCGCTCGGGTTCGGCGAGCCCGCGAGCGACCCGCGCGTGTTCTGCGTCGGCCCGGGCGCCCGCGGCGAGGGCTGGTTCCTCTGGCGGGATCGCCGGCGGCGCAGCCGCCCCTTCGCCAACCGCGGCCCGGCGGTGCGGTGGCTCGCGCCCGGCGACGATCTCACGTGCCCGCTCCCGCCCGCGTCGGGCGTGGGGCCAGCGACCGAGCGGCTCTGCCACGCGGAGTCGAGCGGGGCGTCGGCCCTCGCCGCGGGCGCCCTGCTCCTCGTCCTGGCGCAGAACCCCGCGCTCCGCGTGCCCGAGCTCGACGACATCGTCCGGCGCACGCTCGACCCGGTGCCCCCCGAGGCGCCCGCGTCGGCCGAGCCGGCGGCCGACAGGTGGGATCTCCTCCCCGAGGCGCGCGACCGCGACGGCCACAACGCCAAGCACGGCTACGGCCGCATGGACGCGGGCCGGGCCTGCCTCGCCGCCGGCGATCCGATCGCGCTGGCGCTGGTGCTCCTCGGCGAGGACGACGCCGCGCGCGCCTGGCACGACGCGCGCGCGGCGCGCCCGCTCGCCCGCGGCCTGTACTCGCGCCGCCTCGCGCGCTGGGCCGTCCGCGCGTTGCTCGCCGACCCGGGCCTCTGCCACGGCCTCTGCGCCCTCGCGCGCCACGCCCGCCTCACCGCGGGGGACCCCCGGCGCCAGCGCGCCCACGGCGTGGGCGTCGTGCTGCGGCACCTCTCGGTCCTCGTCCGCGGCCTCGCCGTGAGCCGCCCGGCGCCGGCGCGCTCGCCGGGCGTGCGGGAGGAGCTCGCCACCCTGCTCGACGGGCTCGAGCGATCCGCGACCGACCCCGACGCCGTCGAGGCGGTCGAGGCGGGCTTCGGGGAGCTGGCGGCCGCCGTGTTCGTCGGCGCCGCGGAGCGCGCCGCGCCCGAGAGCGCTGCCCGGGCGCGCTCCACCGCCCCTCCGGTGGAGTGATCCCGCCCTCATCTCCGTCTTGGAACGTAATGAACCTCGCGTGACAGCGCCGCCCGGCGACCGGGATCGCGGGGGGCGGGGGCGCCGCGCCTCGGACGAGGACGAGCCCCGTTGGTTCACCCGGGGTTCCAGCGTATCGTGGGTAGCTCGGGGCGCAATTTTCGCGCTGTCGAGTCTCCCGATGCGAGCTATCGAGAATCGGCGTTGGCTCCTTGCGGCGATCGTCCTCGCGGCGCTCGTTCTGGGCGGCCTGGGGATCAGGAACGCGCTGCGCTGGTACGAGCGCCCGTTTCCTGGCGTCCTCGTCGACCCGGACGGCGTTGTCTCGAGCCTTGGCCTGCCCTCCTGGGAGGGCTTCCAGAAGGGCCTCCGGTTCCCCGATCGGATCGTCGAGGTGAACGGCTGGCGCCTCGAGAGCACCGAGGGGCGTTACCGCGCCAGCGTCTGGGACGCCGCGGTCGAGCAGGCGGCGCGCGAGGGGCAGCGCTCGGTGCGCGCCCGCGTCGAGACCGCGGGAGGGCTGCGCGACGTCGAGCTCAGCCTCGCCCCCTTCGATCCGCTCGCCTGGTGGTTCTACGCCGGCGGGCTGATGGTCCTCGCCTCGCTCTACGTGGGCGCCGCGCTCATCGCGCTGAGCGCGAGCCCGCACGGCAAGCTCGCCCGCGCCTTCGCGAGCGCGGCGCTGTTCACCGCGCTCTTCCAGTTCACGATCTTCGACTACCACGGCGCGCGCGACCTCGTTCCGTTCTTCCACGTCGCCTACGCGCTCGTCCCGATGAGCTTCTTCACCCTGGCGCTCCGGCTGCCGGACGACGTCCCGCTTGTCGCGCGCTACCCCGCCCTCGGGTGGATCGCGCAGGCGCTCGGCGGCCTGCTCGCCGCCGGCCTGCTCGCCTCGCACGCCGTGGGGTGGACCACCGTCGGGCTCCGGGGCGTCTGCGCGACGCTCATGGTCGCGTCGTTCTTCTTCTTCTCGACCGCCCTGATCGCCCGCTTCGCCGTGGCCGAGGGGGATCGCCGCCGCACGCTGCGCGTGCTGCTCCTCGCGATGGCGCCGCCGCACGTCGTGATCGCGCTCGGCTTCATGCTGGCGATGCTCGGCGTCTCGGCGTCGCTGCTCGCCTGGTTCGCGATCCCGGCGCTCGCCCTCACGCCTGTCTCGAGCGTCGTCGCGTTCATCCGCTACGACCTCTGGGGGAGCCGCGCGCTCCTCTCGCGCCCGCTCACGCGGGTCATCATCGCCGGCATGATGGTCGCGCTCACCGTGATCGTCTGCTCCGCCTGCGCGGGGTACGCCGGCCTGCCGCTGCTCGGCGCGCTCAAGGTCGCCGTGCCGGCCGCCGTCGTCAGCGCCGTGCTCGTCGTGTTCGCGCTCGGCGCCGGCGACCGGAAGCTCTTCCCGGCGCGCGCGGAGTACAAGCCCACCGTCGAGCAGCTCAGCGAGGAGCTGACGCTCGTCACCGATCCCGAGGAGGTCGCCGACGCTGTCGAGCGCATCGTGGCGCGCTGGCTGCCGTGCGAGCGGGTCACCTTCCGCCCCTTCGAGGTCGACGCGGCCGACGCCGGCCACCTCGAGAACGAGGCACGGCCGCCGGCCCCCGAGCAGAGCGGCGAGCGGATCATCGGGCTCGGCCCGCCCGAGGTGAGCGCGAGCGAGCTGTCGCTGACGGTGATGTTCCGCGGCCGGCTGCTCGGCGTCCTCGAGGTGGGCCGGAAGCGCGGCGGCGCCCTGTTCACGAGCGAGGACCTCGACCTGCTCCGCACCATCGGCAACCAGGCCGCGCTCGCGCTGGCGCACGCGCACAGCTACGCCGAGCTGGAGCGGCGGCGGCGCGAGCAGGCGGCCGCGTGGCGCGACGAGCGCGCGGCGCTCATCGAGACGCTCGCGGCCGAGATCACCCACGAGGTGCGCTACCCGATCAACTTCTTCCGCTCGGTGTTCCAGCGCGGGTCGAGCGACCAGCGCCTGGACGCCGAGGAGGTCGAGATCGGCTGCGAGGAGGTCGAGCGCCTCGAGCGCCTCGTGATGGGGCTGCGGCGGGTCACGCACCGGAAGCTCGAGCGCCGCCGCCTGTCCGTCGAGGAGCTCGTGAGCCGGGCGGAGATGCTGCTGCGCGATCAGCTCGGCAAGCGGCGGGTCGAGGCGCGGGTGAGCGCGACCCCGAGGCTCCGCTGCGACCCTGATCAGGCGACGCAGGTGCTCGTGAACCTGCTCTCGAACGGGCTCGACGCGGCGGGCGAGGTGGGGACCATCGGCGTCACCTGGACGACCACGGAGGGCGGCGCCGAGCTCGTCGTGTGGGACACGGGGCCCGGGATCTCGGGCGACGCGGCGCGGATCTTCGCGCCCTGGTACACAACGAAGCCCGGCGGGACGGGGCTCGGGCTCGCCATCACGCACCGCATCGTCCGCGCCCACGGGTGGACCATCGACGCGGAGCGGCGCGACGGCAGGACGCGGTTCGTGATCGCCATCCCGGCCGCCGACGTGTCCCAGAGCGCAGAGGAAGAGGTCGCGTGAAGATCCTGGTCGTCGATGATCAGCGGAGCGGCCGCCGCACGCTGCGGCAGATCCTGACCGCGCTCGACGAGGTCGAGGTGCTGGAGGCGGTGGGCCTGGACGACGCCATCGCGGCGGTGGAGCGGAGCGCGCCGGACCTGCTGCTGCTCGACGTGCGCCTCTCGGACGACCCGCGCGACCGCGGGGGCCTGGAGATCCTGCGGCGGGTGCGGGCCTCGGGGCGCAGCACGCCCGCGGTGATGGTCACCTCGGTGAGCGAGCTCTCCGAGATCCGCGAGGCCATGCGGCTCGGCGCCCAGGACTACGTCCTGAAGGACGAGCTCTGCCCGGAGATGCTGCTGCCGATCGTCGAGGGGCAGCGCGAGCGGCTGCTGCTCAAGGGCGAGGTGGTGCGGCTGCGCGAGCGGGTCGATCGCACGTTCGGCACGAAGGCGCTGCTCGGCTCGTCCGCGTCGATGGAGCGGGTGCGCCGGATCATCGAGCGCGTCGCGGAGTCGAGCAAGACGGTGCTCATCCGCGGCGAGACCGGCAGCGGCAAGGAGATGGTGGCCCGCGCGCTGCACGAGATGAGCTCGCGCCGCGGCGAGCCGTTCGTGGCGGTCAACTGCTCGGCGCTGCCCGGGACGCTGATCGAGTCGCTCATCTTCGGCCACGAGCGCGGCGCCTTCACCGGCGCCGAGAAGCGCATGCGCGGTCAGCTCGAGCTCGCGGGCGCGGGCACCATCCTGCTCGACGAGATCGCCGAGATGCCGGGCGAGCTCCAGGCGAAGCTGCTCCGCGTCCTCGAGGACCGCCGCTTCCGCCCGCTCGGCGCCGAGTCGGAGATCCCGCTCCGCGCCCGCGTCCTCGCCGCGACGCACGTCGACCTCGAGAAGCGCATCCACGAGGGGCGCTTCCGGGAGGACCTCTTCTACCGGCTCAACGTCGTGACGGTGCACGTCCCGTCGCTGGCCGAGCGCGACGCGGATCTCATCGAGCTCCTGCTCGCGTTCACCGCGGAGATCCCGCGCAAGCTCCGCTACACCGACGACGCGATCGCGTGGCTCGTCCGGCGGCCGTGGCCCGGCAACGTGCGGGAGCTCCGGAACGTCGTCGAGCGGCTGGCGCTGCTCGCGGACGACGATCTCATCGACGTCCCCACGCTCGAGGAGCTGGCGCGCGAGCGGCCTGTCGTCGACGCGACGGCGGAGATCGACAGGCTGGCGCGCGCGCTGCTCGCGCTGCCCGAGCGGCTCGGGTCGAAGCTGCGGGTGATCGAGCGGGCGGTGCTGCACCACGCGATCGAGAGCTGCGGCGGCAACAAGGCGGCCGCGGCGCGGCTCATCGGCGTCGACAGGAAGATGCTGGAGCGGCGCTGGGACCGGCACACAGGGGAGGAGCCGCCGAGCAGCCGGCGTCTGACGCCGGCGAACGCGCCGCGGTACCTCGGCGAGGAGCCGCCGAGCAGCCGGCGGCTGACGCCGGCGAACGCGTCGCGGTACCTCGGCGAGGAGCCGCCGAGCAGCCGCCGCTTCACGCTGCCGTCGGACCCGGGCGACACCTGAGCGGCCGCACGCCCGCGCCGCGGGCTGCGCGCTACTTCCTGCCGATCCCCGTGTACACGAACCCCATCCCGCGGAGCTCGTCGGGCTCCCAGACGTTGCGCCCGTCGAAGAGCGCCGGGGCGCTCATGATGCGCTTCAGCCGGTGGAAATCGGGGCGCCGGTACTCGTGCCACTCGGTGACGACGACCAGCGCGTCCGCGCCCTCGGCCGCGCCGTACATGCCGTCGCTCAGGAGGATGCGGTTGCCGTAGATCGCGCGCACGTTCGGCATCGCCTGCGGATCGTGCGCCTGGACCGTCGCGCCCGCCTCGAGCAGCGCGTCGATCAGCGTGAGCGCGGGCGCCTCGCGGATGTCGTCGGTCTGCGGCTTGAACGCGAGCCCCCAGACAGCGATCGTCTTGCCCTTCAGCGCGCCGTCGAAGTGGGCGCTCACCTTGCTCGCGAGGACCCGCTTCTGGCGCGCGTTGATCCGCTCGGTCGCCCGGACGATCTCGAGGTCGTGCCCCACCGAGCCCGCCGTGTACAGGATGGCCGAGAGATCCTTCGGGAAGCACGACCCGCCGAACCCCGGGCCGGCGAAGAGGAACTTCGTGCCGATGCGCGGGTCGGCCCCGACGCCCTTGCGCACGAGCTCGATGTCCGCGCCGACCTTCTCCGCGAGCAGCGCGAGGTCGTTCATGAACGAGATGCGCGTCGCGAGCAGGGCGTTGGCGGCGTACTTGGTGAGCTCGGCCGACCGCGCGTCCATGAGCTGGATGCGATCGCTCGCCCGGACGAACGGGTTGTACAGGTGGCGCAGGATCTCGCGGGCCTTCGGGTCGTCCGACCCGATGATCACGCGGTCGGGCTTCATGAAGTCGTTCACCGCGTCGCCCTCCTTGAGGAACTCCGGGTTCGACGCGACGGCGAACGGCTGCGACGCGTGCGCGCTGATGATCTGCCGGAGCCGGTCGGCCGTCCCTACCGGGACCGTGCTCTTGGTGGCGATCACCTTGAAATTGTTGATGTTCTTGCCGATCGTCTCGCCGACGGCCTCGACGGCGGAGAGGTCCGCGGAGCCGTCGTCGGCCTGGGGCGTCCCCACGGCGATGAAGACGATCTCCGCGTCGCGGATGGCGCTGGCGACGTCGGTCGAGAAGCGGAGCCTGCCGTCGCGCGTGTTCTTCGCGATCAGCACGTCGAGGCCGGGCTCGAAGATCGGCATCTCTCCGCGCTTCAGCATCTCGATCTTTGCAGCGGACACGTCGACGCAAGCCACGTCGTTCCCGAAATCCGCGAACCCCGCGCCGGCCACGAGGCCGACATACCCTGTTCCCACGACGGCAAGCTGCATGGGCGGGACGCTACCACGACTCCGCTGCTGTTCGAGCGGGCAGTCGCGCGAAGTGTGACCTGCGATCGATCCGTCCCGCTCCTGCAGCGTGCGCCCTCGTACGGACGCGTCCGCCGCAGGGCCGCGGGCGCTTGACGCTCGCGGCGGCGGGTGGATCAGGGGTGTACGAACACGACCGTTCCGGTGAGCGAGCGCGCCGCGCCGTGCCAGCCCGGCGGGACGGCGGGCTCGGTCCAGAAGAAGAGCCGGCGCGCGTCCTCCGGAGACAGGTTGATGCAACCGTGGCTCTTGGGCCGGCCGAACTTGTCGTGCCAGTAGGCGCCGTGCAGCGCGTACCCTTCCTCGAAGTACTGCACGTAGGGGACGTCGCGCAGCTCGAACTCCTCGCCGACGGCGTCCGAGTCCATGGTGATGGAGATGTACTTCGTGTGGATACGGAATATCCCGCGCTTTGTCGCGGTGCTGGACTCGTGATCTTCGAGCCCCGCCTCGCCGCTGGAGATCAGCGTGGCGTAGACGGGCTTCGTGCCCTCGTAGGCGACGAGCACCTGCTTCGTGAGGCTGACGTCGAGCCACTTCTCGCCGTTCTTGCCCCACGCGGGCATCTTCTTCGCCGGGTCGATGCGGCCGGCGTGGCGGTCGTCGACCCAGTCGCCGTCCTTCGTCTCGTAGTGCAGCTTGCCGCCGAAGAACTGCTGCTTGCCTGTCAGCGGCACGGCCGAGCGCCACTCGAGCTCTCCGCCGTCGACGAGCTTCTTGCCCTCGACGCGCCAGCGCTTGCCGCCGGCGCGGCGCACGAGCGCGAACGGGAAGTCGATGTCCTTGCCGATCTCGACGCCGTGGAAGTCGGAGCCGCGGATGGGGCGGAAGCGGTCGGCCGGGACGACGCGCAGGTCGGTGGTGACGTTGTAGCGCCGGCCCTCGTGGAGGAACGACTCGATGAAGGCCATGCCGTTGCGCCGCGAGACCTCGTCGATCTTCACGGCGTCGTCGGTCTTGATGAGGCCGGAGAGGTTGGGGGCGCGCCGGCCGTCGCGCAGGAACCAGGGGATGTCGCGATCGGTGACGCGCTGCGCGAGCGCGTCGAGCGCGGTCGGGGCGGGCTCGGTATGCCACTTGAGCCACACGTCGAGGCCGTAGGTGGCGCCGCTCTTCTCGTCCTTGGCCCAGCGGTCGAGGTGCTTCTGGAGGCTCGGCTCGTGGCGCGCGACGTCGTCCTCGGTGGGGATGCGCGCGTAGGCGGGGCCGCCGCGGGTCACGACGCCGTACATGTACGGGAGCTTGTGGGTGACGTCGGGGCGGCGGGACGCGGCGCGGACGATCTCGTGATCGAGGTCGAGCGTCGCGTCGGGGCCGAGGCACACGTAGCCGAACGGCTTGATCTTGCGGAAGCCCCCGGGGCAGCCGGCGGTGCCGGCGGGCTCGGGGTCCATCTCCACGATCGCGCCGGCGCGGAGGAAGCCGACGCGCTTCGCGTCGGTGCTGGGCCGGGCGTAGACGCGGGTGAGCATCGAGATGCTGGCGAGCCGCGGGCTGCCCTCCGGGGGCGGCGCGGGCGGGGTGGCGACGCCGCTCAGCGCGACGATGGGCGGGCCCACGGGCTGGCCGGGCGGCGGCTCGTCCTCGGCGGGGGCAGGGGAGGCGGGGGGCGCCGAGGCGGCGGCGGAGGGCGCGGCGGCCGCGGGCTTCTGGCCATCGCCGGGGCCCGGGGGCTCGCTCGGCGCGTCGGGGGCGCTCCCGGACTGGCCGCACCCCGGGAGGAGCGCGGCGAGGGCGAGGAGCGCGAAGGCACGGCGGCTCGCCGCGAGCGTGGCTGCGGCGCGCGATCGGGGCGGCGTGTCCATGGCAGGGCGACCGTAATGCACAGGTGGGGGAGGCAGGCCAGTTTTCGGCGGGCCTGTGGCGGCGTCAGCGCACGCCAGCGCCAGCGCTTCCAGCCCGCCCTGGCGCCCGGCGCGGCGCAGGGGATCGTGAAGGCCCGCACCGGTTCGAATGCGCACGAAGGCCAGGCGCCGCCGTCGCCGGCAGGCCTTCGATCGAGCATCGCACCTGCCCCGCCGTGAGCGATGACGATCGAGCGCGGCGTGCGCTGGGGGGAACGACGGCCTCGAGCACCCGAGGCGCTCCCCGCGGGCAGGCTCCGGAGGCCCGCCGGCAGGGTCCCGAACCGGCCGCACCCCCCTCGCGAGGGGGCGGGGGCATGTCGCGACGTGCCGGAGCGGGCTCCGGAGGCCCTCCGGCTCGGTCTCGGATCGACCCGACCCCCCTCGCGAGGGGGTGGGGGCATGTCGCGACGTGCCGGAGCGGGCTCCGGAGGCCTCCGGGTCGGTTTCGGATCGACCCGACCCCCCTCGCGAGGGGGTGGGGGCATGTCGCGACGTGCCGGGGCGGGCTCCGGAGGCCCTCCGGTTCGGTTTCGGATCGACCCGACCCCCCTCGCGAGGGGGCGGGGGCAGGTCGCGACCTGCCGCGCGGGGGGCGACGCGTCAGGATCGCCCGCCGGTGGACTCCATCCACGCGAGCCACTCGTTCGCCTCGCGCAGGGCGTCCGCCGCGGCGACGAGCGCGCCGTCGCCGCCGAGCCGTGCCACGAGCGGCGCGAGCATCTCCACGCCTCCCCAGCCGCCCAGCGTCGACGCCAGCGTGACCGAGCCGGCGGCGTCGCCGAGGCTCCTGGCGAGCAGCCACGCCGCGTCATGGAGCGACATCCAGGCAGCGCAGCGGATCAAGCTCTCCAGCCCGTCCGTGTCCCCGCTGTCGCGGTACGCCGCGACGGCGCGGGCGGCGAGCGACGGCCGCGACGGCGCGGGGGCAGCGCAGCAGAGCGCCGCGAGGGCCGCGACGACCGCGTGCCCCGAGCCTCCGCGCTCGGCGATCTCGATCGCGGCGTCGAGCCCCAGCACCTCGATCGCCGGGGCCGCATGGTCGGCCACCAGCGCGGCGGCGACCCACGCCGGCCGGAGAGACGCCACCGCCTCGCGCGCCGCGCCGGTGAGCGGACGCCCGCGCTCCGTGGCGGCGGCGCGCAGCAGCGGGCTCGCGCCGTGGACCCCGCCGCCGCAGAGCTGTCCGACGACGTCGAGCGCGCGCGCCGTCTCGCCGAGCTCCGCCAGCCGCACGGCGAGCGCTGCGCCCATGCCGGTCATCGGGGCGTCCAGCAGCTTCAAGAGCTCGGGCAACCCGAGGAAGGGGGCCAGCGCCTCGGTGCATGAGGGGTAGTCGACCGGCTCGCCGTCCGCGCTCGCGCCGTCGACGAAGGCGCCGAAGAGCGCCGACACGCCGCGGTCCCGCTCCTCGCCGGGCAGCGCTCGCACGAGCGGCGCCAGCGCGTTGGCGCGCGACCCGGAGGGGAGCGCCATCGCCGCGCGAAGCAGCGAGCGCGCCTGGCTGGCGTCCAGCCCGGGCGC
The DNA here is from genome assembly GCF_001589285.1 of Sorangium cellulosum. GTDB lineage: Bacteria > Myxococcota_A > Polyangia > Polyangiales > Polyangiaceae > Sorangium > Sorangium cellulosum_G. The sequence continues at coordinate 26,955 of NZ_JEMA01000363.1, forward strand.
CGCGGCGAGCTGCGCGAGCGCGTGGCCGGGTCGCGGGGTCGAGCGCGCGCGCTCGATGGCCTCCGCGACAAGCGCCTCGGCCTCGGACGGCGGGAGGAACCGGGCCGCCGTGAGCCACAGGGGCAGGCTGGGGCCTTGCTCGTCGCGCGACGTGGCCGATACCGCCCAGCGCGCGAACGTCGCCGCGTCGTCGCCCGAGCTGGCGCGCGCCGCCGCGAGCAGCGCCTGCGCGTCGCGCCATGGCTCGTTGCGCCATGCGGCCCCGCGCTGCCGCACGAAGGCGCGCGCCCTCGCGGCGATCTCCTCCCTGGATGGCTCCGAGGCGTGCGCCGAGAGCGCGAGGAGCGCGACGGCGAGCGCCCGCTCGGCGTCCCCGCGCGCCACGTCGCCGGGGCCGGCGTCTCCGGGCCCCCACGCGCGGAGCAGCGTCCCGAGCGCGCCTTGCGCGAGCGCGACGCGGACGAGGTCGGGCACCGGCGCGGCCAGGGCATCACCCGCGCCGGAGACCTCGAGCGGCGCGGCGGCCGAGCGCCGGAGGCGCCGCAGCTCGGCGCGGCGCGCGGCGAGGTCCTCGAGCGAGGACGGCCACGCCCAGCGCGGATCGCAGAGCGCGACGACATCCGCGTGCGGCACGCGCGGCGACGACGCGCGCAGGTGATCGCCGGCGTACCGGCGGAGATAGGCGGCGGCGCGGCCCTCCGGGGGACGACCGCCCGCCCGGGCGCGCGCGCCCAGCAGCGCCCGGGCGGCCTCGACGAACCGCCGCTCGCAGAGGGCGGCGCCGTCCTGGCTCGCGGCCACCCAGGCCGCGCGCAGGGCCTCGTGCCGGAACCGGAGCGCGCTCCACCGCTCGCCCCAGGCGAGCACCGGATCGATCACGGCGCGGTGCTCGCCGAGCGCGGCGGCGAGCTCGGCCTCGTCCGCGCCGAGGAGCGCCGCCGCGTCGCCGAGATCGAGCGGCGCGAACGCGCGCGCGACGGTCGACAGCAGCGCCCCCAGCCGCGCCGCCCCGCGCTCGCGGAGCGCGCCGGCCGCCGCCTCCACGGTCGCGCGCGGCCCCGGGCCGTCGATCGCCGCCCAGGCGAGCCGATCGCGCCAGGGGGCGTCGATCTCGTCCAGCCGGAAGCCGCTCAGAGGCACCCAGGCAGCGCTGTCCGTGCCAAGGGCGAGCCGCTCTGCCCACCGCTCGGCCGCCTCCCTGGGACCGGTGACAGAGACCAGCACGCGCGCGGAGGGGCCGAGCTCGCCGAGCACCGACAGCGCGCGATCCTCGGGCCAGTCGGCGCACGCGTCCGGCCCGACAAGACCGATGAGGAGCGCCGGCTCGCCCTGCTCGACGTCCCGGCTCGCGACCTCGTTCACGAGGAGCTCGCAGAGCCCCTGGCGATCCTCGGCGTGCGGCGCGTCGTCGGGCCACAGGCCGGCCGCGAGCCGCGCCAGCACGTCGTGCTCGAACGGCGCACCGGAACCCCGGCCCGCGCGGACGAGGACGCGCTGCGCGCCGGACCCATCGAGCGAGCCGAAGAAGCGGTCGATCACCGTGCTCTTGCCGGCGCCGGCCGGCCCGTACACGACGCAGGCGCCGGCGCGATCTCCGCGATGCCAGGCGCAGATCGCGTCGAAGGCTGCGGATTGGCTGCGCCCGAAGAAGCCGTGATCCATCGCCGTCTCCCGCTCCGTACCGCTCAATAGCCCCTGGGTTTGCGGTACGTGCCGTACTGCCCGCGCTTGCCCTTGGCGCCCACCACCGCGTGGCCGATCTGGAGGTCCGCGATCATCTGGCCACAGGAGTCACAGGGGTCGACGCGCGGCCCCCCTTTCTCCTGGAACGTCTCGATCGAGACGTTCGGATCGTCGAACCTGGCCCTGAGCCGGCGGTTCGCCTCGGCATCGACCTCGTTCGGGGTCATCGGCTTGAACGGCTGCTTCTTGTTCCCTCTCGCCTTCGCGACCCTCTGCTCGTCCTGGATCTGCCCGGTGATGTCGTTCTTCATGCGCTGGAGTGCCTGCGTCTCGGCGCACGGTTTGTTGGTGAAGGTCTGCGGGATCTGCCCGCCTCGCTCGGGCGGCTTCCCGCGGGCCTCGTCGATGTTGTAGCCCTCGGCGAGGACCGTGGCGGGATCCGTGCTGTTGTCGACGATGCGCGTGTAGACGAGCCCGTGAGGATCCCCGAAGAAGAACGGGCTGTTCCTGGCATACGCGAAGACGTTGAGGCCGCCGAGCAGCTCCAGCGGATCCGGCGAGATGTACCGGCCCATCTGCGGGTCGTAGTACCGGTACCGGTTGTAGAAGAGCCCGGTCTCCGCGTCGGCGTATTGACCCAGGAACCGTATCGGCGTCGCAGCCGTCCCGCCCTCCTGCATCGCGGTGGCGCCCCACACCGTCCTTCCGAGCTCGCCGAGGACGCGGCCGCCGCCGTCGACCAGCCGCTCGGGGAAGCCGGCCAGGTCGTTCACGTAGTACACCCAGGCGCCCTCGCTCCGCTTGCCGCCCTGGTGAAGGATCTCTCGGTGTGCCAGCGGCTCGCCGCCGTCGAGGCCGTCCTCGGTCCACACGACAGCGCCGCTGCGGCGCAGCTGCACTTCCCAGGCGAACGTGTGCGTCCAGCCGTGGCCGAGGCCGACGTCCCGGTCGCGGCTCGACGTCGCGTAGGAGCGCGCGAGCTCGAGCGGCATCGGCCCGGGCAGCTCGAGGTCGACGACCGGCGTCGTGAAGACGCGCCCGGTGACGACATCGATGGGATCTCCGTGCGAGGCCGCGCCGCTGCGGCTGCCGCCGTGGTGCCGGGGGCAGCCGCCGCCGTCCTTGCCCGGCGTGCCGCAGGCGCTCTTGCCGCCGCCCTCGGCGTCCTTGCCGCCGTTCTTCCTGTCGGCGCCCTGCGCGTTCTTCGACCCCTTTCCGCCGCGCCCTCCGCTGCCTCCTCCGGCGCCCCCGCCGCCCATCACGAACACGCCGGGGTTCATGCCGGGGATCGCAGGGATGTTGGGCACCGGGCCGTGCGCGCCATGAGAGCACCTCCGCGCGCCAGCAGGCATCACGGCCTCCTCGCTGTCAAGCGCGCCCCGGGCGCGCGGCATCCGCAGATCACGCGGTGGTCAGCCGCTATCCCTTCGTCGCCGCCGGGCTAGGACCGACCGAACCTGAGCAGCAGCCCGAGCCAGCCCCTCGCCAGGTAGAGGAGGTTGATCAGCACGTAGATCCAGAAGAACACGTCGAGCCGGTCCGCGAGCGCGAACGCCCAGATGTGGCTCGGGTAGTGGTTCAGGAAGCGCAGGAACGTCGTCACGAGCCCCGCCGCCCGGGCGACGGGCGACCGGGGGCGCTCCTCGGTGGCGGTCTCGTAGTACGCGGAGACCGACGTCTCCTTGCCGCTGATCTCCGGGCGACGGACGAAGTTCGTCAGCGAGATCGCCGAGGCGATCACCGCGACGCCGACGACGCCGGCGAGCAGGAACCGCGGGTCGCCGGCGGGCCAGAGCGCCGCGTCGAGACCGAGCCCGCCGCCGTGGAAGAGGCGGATCGAGAGGGCGCCCGAGAGGAGCACCGCCTTGAGCTCGTCCGTGAAGAAGTCGAAGAGGTGGCCCTCCTTCGACGCGAGCTGCTTGTGGCGCGCGAGCATCCCGTCGGCGCAGTCGAGCAGGTAGCTCAGCTCGAGCACCGCGATCGCGGCGAGGCCCCCCGCCGCCGTGGGCAGCGCGACGAGCAGCGCGGCCGCCACCACGAACACGGCGAGGTTGAGCAGCGTGACCTGGTTCGGCGTGATCGCCGTCCGCGCGAGCAGCGCGACGACGCCGCCGGCGAGCGGGCGCATCAGGTACGTGTTGAAGAGCTGATCGTGCTTCTTCCGCGTGGCCAGGTAGATCTGCTTCGCTTCTCCGAGCATGCGGGGCGCATCCTAGTACCGCGTCGCCCACGGACGAAACAGCGGCGGTGAACCGTCGCGATCCGTCGGAACCACCGGCACCTTGACGGGGTGGCCGCCGACCGCACCCCGTCGGAAGCGATGGACTCAGCCCAGGCCCAACCGCCTGGCCTCGAAGCTCGGGAGCGCGCGCCTGCCGAGCCGACACCTTGGGCTGCCGTGGTCGCCTGGGATGTAGCGCGTGGCGGCGCTGAGCCGGCCTGCCCCACGGGTGAGCTCTGCGTGCGAGGTGCGATCTCGGCCGCCTCGCTTCCCCAGGTTCTCCTGTTTTCCGCCGGAACTTCCGAGCGGTACGGCTGTGGCGTATGCTTCCACCGGCATGCCGGATCGGCCGAAGCAGAGCGTCCTCGCGGTGCAGAACATCAAGGGAGGGGTCGGCAAGACGACGATCGCCGTCAACTTGGCCGCGCTCCTCGCCGAAAGGCACCACCAGCGCGTCCTCCTGATCGACGCCGACCCGCAGTGCAACGCCAGCCTGTACCTGCTCAGCGACCAGCGCTTCGAGGCGAGGACGCGCGAGGACAAGGCGCGCCGGGAAGGCAACCTCCACGATCTGTTCCACGGTGACGTGCGGTACTTCGATGTGGTGAGCGGGAAGCCGCACGGCCCGCTCCGAAAGGTGAGCGACTACCTGGAGCCCGTCCGGACGTGCGCCGGCGGGGGCTCGCTCACCATCGTGTGCGGGAGCGCCAGGATGTTCGAGGTGCAGGAGATCGCGGCGGAGATCGTCGTGTCGCGGATCAAGAAATGGCTGCCCAGGGCCGGCGATGCGTACGAGCACGTCATCATCGACTGCCCGCCGAGCATCAGCAGCGTCAGCCTGGCGGCGCTCAAGGCGGCGGACAAGATCCTGGTCCCCATGACGGCGGATCAGTTCTCCCTGCACGGGCTGCCGCTCCTGATGAAAGCGCTCAGGGAGTACAAGAAGGTCCTGGACATCAAGGCGAAGGTCGCCGGGGTCGTGCTGAGCATGTTCCCGCCATCCAGCGACGCCGTTCAACGAGCCAAGGCAGAGCGGTACGTGAAGGAGATCAGCGATCTGTGCGCAGCGCAGAAGCCCGCGGTTCGCTGCCTCTCCGCGGTGATCTCCAGGGATGAGGCTTACCGTGACTCGTTCGAGCGGAACGAGCCGCTGCCGTTCTCCGGCGATCCGGACCACGTACGGCTCATCGACGAGCTTGAGGCGGTCGCGCTCGAGGTGGGCCTTCTCGGAGGTGCGCCGTGACGAGCCCTGAGCGTGCAGGCAGTGATGGGATACGGGCAGCGCGAGCGCTGCTGAGCCTGGTCGAGGAGCACTCCGCGGACGACTTCCAGGCCGCCGAGGCGATCCTCGGCGGGCAGAAGGAGCTGGCGCAGATCCTCCAGCTGCTCCGGAATGTCAAACGGCAGCAGAGTTCCACGGGCGAGGACCACGGGCCGGTCTCGATCGAGCGGTTGCGCGAAATTGTCAAAGACGAGCTGTTCAAGTTGGCCCACGACAATGCCGATGTCGAAAAGACGCTCCGTGGATTTCTCGACAAATCTGCGAACGTGCGGCCGGATTCCCCGATCAACGACGTCATCGAGCAAGCGCTCCGCAACCTAGATAACCTACGCCTCGCGCCTGCTGCGCGAGCGTTTACGATCGCGGACCTGCTAAGGATCACGTCAGCGACTGCGGGGGCAGAGCATGAAAAAAGGATCGAGTTGATTCTGCGCAATCTCGCGATCTCAGCAATTGAAGAGAACGTGATCGTGCTGCCAACGTTGCACTCCATCGCGCAGCTCCGGACCATGTGGGCGCCGGTTCCGCTGCCCTACAAGGCTCAAGAATCGCGCCGGCACCTCGCAGAGAGGCTCTTCAAGGACGTGGAGCGCCTCGCGCCCGCGAAGATCGGGGCCATCACGACCCGCTTGCTGTCCGAAGGGCTGCGCGGCCCTGCCGACCGGGCGATCGCGGAGACACGCCGGAAAAACAAGAAGGCCCATGGCGAGTAAGCGACAGCGCCGCGAGTCACCCCGCGAGAGGCTGCTCGCGGAGGTCGGCCGGCAGGTCGAGCGCCGGCTCGGAGGCTCCGGATCCGAGCTCGCCGCCTCCCAGCAGACCCTCGCCTACCTGAACTGGCTCGCCTGGCACTGCAGCGGGTTCGCTACGGTCCCGGCGTTCTTGAGCGCGGCACGAGCGGACATCGTCGCCATCTTGCACGCAGGGGCGCTCGGGGTGGAGCGCACCGCCCATGTCCACGCCCGGAGCCTCCTGGAGAACCTCGTCCGACACTGCTACTTCGACTCGCGCCCCTCCCTGTTCGTCGCGCGCTCCGTCCTCCCCGAGAAGGACGTGAGAGACGTCTGGGCCGATCTGCGCGAGGAGATCCAGCGCCTTCCGCACTTCCAGCCCGCGCGCGGCGACGCCGCCGAAACGGGCTTTCTGTTCTCCGAGATCGAGAACGCGTACCAGCAGTCGAGCCGCTTCGTGCACGGCTCCACCGTGCGCTACCGGAGCCTCTACTGGAACATCCGCTCGATCGACCTCGATGCGGAGCGCGCCCGGGACCTCGATGTCTCCCTCCGACGCCTCGGCGAGGCCTGCCTGCTCCTCCTGGCGCTGTATCACCTCGGGCCTTACCTGCTCGTGTCGCAGCCCATCCGGCGCTTCATGTTGCGTGACGCCATGGACGCCGGCGGGCGCGCCCGCTTTCTGCGCTGCATGGAGTCCGTTCCCGTGACCTGGGCGCAGCACCAGCGCGCTGCAGCGCTCCGCACCTGGCGGGAGCGGAAGCGCAAGCCTTTTCCGACGAGCGACGGCTTGCTCCTCGACAGGAAGGGGCTCACCCTGGTTGCGAGCCCAAGATCATCAACGAAGTCGTAGGCTTCTGCTCTCAGCCCTGGCCGACGCTGAGCGCGACCAGCAGCACCCTCCGGCCGCCGTCGAGCAGGGAACGGCGGCCCTCCTCCGACCTCCCGCCGCGCCGCGTCTCGACGTGCGCGGGTCCACGTGGGGCTGCTCCGGTACCCGTCCCGCGCCGCGGCGGCTTCGCGCGCGCTCGTGCCGCACGCCTGAAATCCTGCCGGCGCTAGGGGCGCCGCCTCGCGGTGGGACACACGCCGTACAGGCCTGTTTCCTCCGCGCTTCGTGTCGGTGGCGCAGAGCCCGCCCGCTGACGCCCGCTCCCGTTGTGATCGCTGAAGCCTGCGAGGCCCTGGCGCGAGCCGCTGAGCGGCTTCCCTCGTGCGACGAGAACGTTTATCACAGTTCCTCATTCATTGAGCCGTTCCCCCGGGAACGAAGCAATCCGGCGGCATCCCCGCTGTTCGGTTGCGCACGGTTGCGCACGGAGAAGATCGGATGAAGCGTTCCATTCGCGGTCTCACGCTCTCGCTGGCGCTCTTCGCAGGCCCGCTCGCGCACGCGCAGCCCGGCAAGCGGCCCGACGTCAACGCGTACCTGCTCGCGCCGAAGGCGGCGATCGCCCCGGCAGATCCGCGCGCCGCGGCCGCCGCGCGCGCCGGCGGGATCGTCACGGCCGTCGACGAGCAGCGCGGCGTCCCGAGCTTCCTCTGGGCGGCGCAGGGGGACGCGCCCGCCGTCGCCGCGGGCGTCAGGCCGGAGGCCGCCGCCCGGCTCCACCTGAGCCGGTTCGCGGGGGCCTACGGCCTGTCCAGGGCCGCGCTGGAGACGGCGCGGGTGGTCCACGTCCACGACCTCGGCCAGGGGCCCGTCATCGTCACCCTGCGCCAGCGCGTCGACGGCGCCGACGTGTTCCAGACCGACGTGAAGGTGCTCATGCGCCAGAACCTCGAGCTCGTCGCCATCTCCGGCAACCTCCACCCGGCCGCCGTGCCCGCGAAGGCGAGATCGATCCGCCGCGCGTTCCGCCTCGCGCCGGCCCAGGCGCTCGCCACCGCGCTCGAGGACCTCTACGGGATCCACCCCGGGCCGGGCGGCGTCGTCGACACCCAGCGCCGCACCGGCGACTACCACGCCCTCGACCTCGCGCCGACGAGCGCGCTCCGAGCCGCGGGCCTCCACCTGGTCGAGCCGGCCCGCGTGAAGATGGTCCAGTTCCCCATGCCGGACCGGCTGGTGCCGGCGTACTTCGTCGAGTTCATCTCGGGGAAGGTCAAGTCCGTCTCCTCGGACGCCTACGACTACGTGATCGCGGCCGACGACGGCCGCGTCCTCTACCGCCGCGACCTTGTCGAGAACGACGCGTTCAACTACCGCGTCTGGGCCGAGACAACCGGGAACAGCCGGCCCCTCGACGGCCCCCAGGCCGACTTCGTGCCGCACCCGACCGGCGCGCCGGACGGGTCGCAGCCGGCGTTCGTCCCGGCGCCGCTCGTCTCGATGGAAGGGTTCAACAAGAGCCCGGACGGCGGCGTCGATCCGTGGCTGCCGGAGAGCGCCGTCCAGACCCGCGGCAACAACGTGGACGCGTACGCGGACCACAACGACCCGGACGGCTACTCGAACGGCGACATCCGGGCGGTCACGACCGCGGACAGGACGTTCGACCACGTCTACGACCCCTTGCTCGAGCCGCTGTCGAGCGAGGCGCAGACGATGGCCGCCGTGACCCAGCTCTTCTACGTGAACAACTGGCTGCACGACTGGTACTACGACTCCGGCTTCACCGAGGCCGCCGGCAACGCCCAGCAGGACAACATGGGCCGCGGGGGCCTCGGCGGCGACCCGATGCTCGCCGAGGCGCAGGACGGCGCCCTCACGACGGAGTCGCCGCGCAACAACGCGAACATGACAGCGATGTCCGACGGCGCCTCGCCGCGGATGCAGATGTACCTCTGGAACAGCCAGGATGTCCGGCGCTCGCTGACGATCGCGCCGGGCGGCGCCAGCCTGAACACCGCCACGGCCTCGTTCGGGCCCGGCAACTTCAACCTCACCGCCGAGGTCGCGCTGGTCGACGACGGCACCGACCCGAACCCGGATGACGCGGTGGATGGAACGCGCGACGGGTGCGAGGCGCCGCTCCACAACGTCGCGGGCAAGATCCTGCTCGTCGATCGGGGCGGCTGCACCTTCAAGCAGAAGGCCGTGAACGCCGAGGCGGCGGGCGCGGTCGCCCTGCTCATCGCCAACAACGCGCCCGGCGTGCCCGCGCCGGCGCTGGGGAACGGCGCGCCCGAGGACGCCGTGGTGAGCATCCCGGTGCTCTCCACCTCGTTCGAGGACGGGAGCAGCCTCAAGGCCGCGGTCCTCGAGGGGCCGGTCACGGCCTCGATGGAGCGCGTCCTCGGGCTCGTGCGCGACGGCACGATCGACAACACAGTCACCGCCCACGAGTGGGGGCACTTCCTCCACCGGCGCCTGACCCAGTGCGGCACCGCGCAGTGCAGCGCGCAGAGCGAGGGCTGGGGCGACTTCCTCGCCCTGCACATGGCGCTCCGCGAGGGCGACGATCTCGGCGGCACCTTCGCGACCTCGATCTACGCGTCGGAGGACAGCGGCGACAGCGGCTACTTCGGCGGCCGCCGGGCGCCGTACACGGTCGACTTCGCGAAGAACGGGCTCACGTTCAAGCACATCTCCGATGGCGTGGCGCTCCCGGAGCACCCGATGATCGAGGGCGGCGGGCCGAAGAACTCCGAGGTCCACAACGCCGGCGAGATCTGGGCGCTCATGATGTTCGAGGCCTACGTCGGGCTGCTCACGCGCGAGGAGGACGGCAGCCGCGTCTACTCGTACGAGGAGGCGCGGCGGCTCATGTCGGACCTCGTTGTCGCGGGGATGAAGCTCGCGCCGACGGACGCGACGTACACCGAGCAGCGCGACGCCCTGCTCGCGGCGGCGTACGCGCGCAGCGAGGGCGACATGCTCGCGCTCGCGAACGGCTTCGCGCGGCGCGGCGCGGGGACGTGCGCCGAGTCCGCGCCGCGCAGCTCGGACGATCTCGTCGGCGTTGTCGAGGGCTTCGACCTGACGCCGCGGGGCGCTGTCTCGCTGGGGCAGCCGAACGACGGCGTGCGCTCGTGCGACGACGACGGCTTCCTCGACGCCGGCGAGCGCGGCACGGTGACGCTCGAGGTGCGGAACGCGGGCCCGGTCCCGCTCCGCGGCGCCGGGGCGACTGTCTCCTCGACGAACGAGCGCGTGTCGTTCCCGGACGGGACCGCTGTCGTGTTGCCCGAGATCCCCCCGTACGGGACACGGACCGTCGAGATCCAGGTCGACGTGGACGAGGCCGTGGCCGGGATCGAGACGCTGGAGCTCCGCGTGGAGGTCACCGCCCCGCGGGCGTGCGAGACGGAGGTCGTCGGCGTCGCCGGGGCGCGCCTCAACATCGACGACGCGCCGGGCTCGTCGACGGTCGAGTCGGTCGAGAGCGAGGCGCCGGTCTGGGCGAAGAACGGCGAGGAGGCGGACTCGGTCTGGTCGCGCGAGAAGACCGACCTGACGAACCACGCGTGGCGCGGCATCGATTTCCCGAGCCTGTCCGACACGCAGCTCGTCTCGCCGCCGCTCACGGTCGGCGCGACCGAGCCGCTCGTGATCACCTTCAGCCACCGCTACGCGTTCGAGATCACGCCGGCGACGGACGCCGCGGCGGCGATCCACTGGGACGGCGGGCTCATCGAGATCAGCGACGACGACGGCGCGACGTGGAACGACGTCGCGACGTACGCCGATCCCGGGTACGGCGGGCCGATCGGCAACACGGTCGACGAGCCGTCGGTGAACCCGCTCGCCGGCCGCCAGGGCTTCGTCGGCGCCAACGAGGGCTGGCCGGTGCCGGAGCAGGTGACGCTGGACCTCGGCACGGCGTTCGCGGGGAAGACAGTGAAGGTCCGCTTCCGCATCGGCACCGACGCCTACGCGGGCGATTTCGGCTGGGAGATCGACGACATCGAGGTCCGCGGCATCACCAACGAGCCGTTCGGCGCGCTCGTCGCCGACGCGCCCGGGTGCGGTGAGCCGCCCGTGGGCGCGGGCNCCGACGCGCCCGGGTGCGGTGAGCCGCCCGTGGGCGCGGGCGGCGCCGGCGGCGAGGGCG
>NZ_JEMA01000364.1 GCF_001589285.1 Sorangium cellulosum
CCGGAGGGGATCCCGGGGCGGCCCTGGGCCGGCGCGCTCTGGCCAGGGGTCCGCAGCACGGGGGCGTTGCGGTTCGCGGGCTGCGCTGCGGCGGGCGGGGCCGCCGCGGCGAGCACGAGCGCCGCCACCGGCGCGGCGAGGAGCCTCCTCCGGAGGCAGCGGGGTCGCTCGAGGGTCGTCATCACCATCAGTCGGCTCGATATTCTCTGCGTGGGTTGATAAGGGGGGAGGCGGCGCCGCTCAGTCGGCGCTCGGCGCGCTCGGCGCGCTCTCGCGCTCGGCCGGCGAGGGGGGCCGCGGCCGCTTCGAGCGGGATGTCTTGCCCAGGGCGGTCTTGCTCGTCCCGGCGGCGGCCTCGCTGTCGGCCTCCTCCGTCGCTTCCGCCGCGGATCCATCGGCGTTGCGGGGCGGCAGGACGGTCCTCGCCACCGACACGAGGAGAAGGCTCATGACCCCGACGAACGCGAGAGAGCCGAGGACGAACGTGCCGACATACAACAGCGTCCGTCGGAGCAGGCTCCCTTCGTTCAATCTCCCTATCCATCGCGCCATGCCGCTACCCTGGTTTCGTCTTGTCTCGTCCGGTGTCGCCTGCTGCAGTCCCCGAGGTTCAGTCCGGAGCGCTCACTTGATGTTGAAGTCGATGTTCATCGGCTTTCCCTTGCGGTTGATCGTCACCGTGAGCCTGTCCGCCGTCCGGAGCCGCGCATAGGCCTCGAGGGCCTTCTGCGGATCGCTCATCTCGAACCCGTTGATGCTGGACAGCCGATCTCCGTTCTCCAGGCCGAGCGTCCCGAGCAGCGAGTCCGGTCGAATTCCGAACATACGGATGCCGACCACCTTGTCGCCCTCCTTCTCGGGGACGATGCGCGCCGAGCGCATCAGCTCGCCCTGGTTCTCCAGGATGGCGTCGACCGCGCTGCGCTCCACGTTGAACTCCGTCTCGCTCACCCGCTGGATCTTCGAGGCGATCTCCGGCGGGACCTTCTTGCCGCCGCGGGCGGCCGCCTTCGCCGTCGACGCCGTGGGCGGCGGCGCCGTCGCGGGCGCCGGCGAGGCGCTGGCCCGCGCGCCGGCGTTGTTGCCGCCCACGATGGCCTGGCAGCGCGCGCTGCCGGAGGTCAGCCAGACCCGATCCCACCCCACGTAGTAAACGGTCTGCCCGGCGATCTCATCCCCTTGCCGCCGCAAGATCGCCTTGCCGTCCGAGCCGCTCATGGCCGCGAACGACCACTCCGGATCCTCGGCCTGCGTGATGAGCAGGACGCGGGCGCCGTCGCACGACGGATCGGCGTACGGGTCCTTGTTGGCCATCTCCTGCTGGATGTTCGGGAGCTCGACGGGCTTGCCGTCGAGCGGCCCCGTCACCGAGTCGAACGGGTTCCGCGAGAGGATCGGCCCGGCGTTCGTCGCGTGGTCCGCGCTCGCGGTCGACCCGAACGCCCCCGGGCGCGCCGGGGGGCGCGGCGGCGGCGGCGGCGGCGCGTCGACCGCGACGCTGGAGGCCACGAGCTGACCCATGCCCGACGCCTGGAAATAGGCGGCGAGCGCGATCAACACGCCCAGCACCCAGGGAAAATACCGCTTCAGGATCGCGTCGATGCCCATGCGCCCATGCTCCTCTAGGCGAGTTCCATGCCAGTGGTCAATCTTCGGCAGCTCTCGCCATTTTCACGGAATTGCGGAAGCTGCCCCGCCAAGGTGACGCACCCGCGGCGCGCCGGACGGCCTCGCCTTGCCAAAGTGACAAATGGATTTTCACGGGGGTGCCGGCAAGCCGGCGCGGGCCCTGTCTGCCGGGGGGCGCGCTGTGTCACTCCAGCTCGCCGAGCTTTCGATAGATGGTGCGCGTGGAGATGCCGAGGAGCTGCGCGGCCACCGACTTGTCGCCCCGGGCGTGGCGGAGCGTCTCCCGGATGAGCCTGCGCTCGACCTCGTCGAGGGGGGTGCCGACCGAGAAGGTCAGCGAGCTCGGCTCGGCCGGGGCGGCCTCGCGGATGAAATCGGGCAGGTCGTCGACCGAGAGCTGGTCGCCGCGGCAGAGCACCACGGCGCGCTCCATCACGTTCTCGAGCTCGCGGACGTTGCCCGGCCACGTGTAGTCGGTGAGGCGCGCGAGCACGTCGCGCGGCGCCTCCAGGCGGGGGCGGTTGTTCTTCGTGCAGTAAGCGCCGAGGAAGTGGTCGACGAGGAGCGGGATGTCCTCGCGCCGGGTCCTGAGCGGGGGCGCCGTGATCGCGATCACGTTGAGCCGGTAGAACAGGTCCTCGCGGAAGCGGCCGGCGGCGACCTCGGCGCGGAGGTCCTTGTTGGTGGCCGCGACGAGGCGCACGTCGGCGCGCACGGTGTCGCCGCCGACGGGCTCGTACTCGCCCTCCTGGAGCACGCGGAGGAGCTTCACCTGCACGGCCGGCGAGAGCTCGCCGATCTCGTCGAGGAACAGCGTGCCGCCGGCGGCCTTGGCGAAGCGGCCCTCGCGCTTGGCGAGGGCGCCGGTGAACGCCCCGCGCTCGTGGCCGAAGAGCTCGGCCTCGAGGATGGTCTCCGGGATGGCGGCGCAGTTGACAGCGACGAACGGCCCGCGCGCCCGGGAGCTGCGCTCGTGGATGAAGCGCGAGAGCAGCTCCTTGCCGGTGCCGCTCTCGCCGAGCACGAGCACCGTGGCGCTCGAGGGCGCCGCCTGGGTGGCGATGTCGAGCACGCGGCGGAGCGTCGGGCTCGAGCCGACGATCTCGCGCTTCGTGAGCAGCTTGATCTCCTGCCGGAGCGAGCGGTTCTCGGCGACGAGCGACTGGCGCTCGGCGGCCTTGCGCACGCTCTTGATGATCGTCATCCGCTTGAGCGGCTTCTCGACGAAGTCGTAGGCGCCCTCGCGCATGGCCTGGACCGCGGTCTCCACGGTCCCGTACGCGGTCATCATCACGACCTCGGTGTCGGGCGCGATCTGCTTCAGCGCGCGGAGCAGCTCGAGGCCGCTGACCCCCGGCATCATCAGGTCGGTGAGGACGACCTCGACGCGGCGGCTGCGCACGATCTCCAGCGCCGCCTTCGCGCTGTCCGCCGTGATGACGCGCATGCCGTCGCGCTGGAAGATCTTCTCGATGGAGGCGACGTTCGACGGCTCGTCGTCGACAACGAGGACCGTGGGGGCGCCGGGCGGCGGCGCGGCGCCAGCGGGCGGAGGCGCGCTCGGCGGTGCTCCGACTTGTGCCAGATCGTCAGCCATGCGCCACTATGTCATAGGCGCGTGCGCGGTGTCCAGCCGAGCACGGGTCTGACAAAGTCCGATCGGCCGGTCTGACAAAGTGGCACGCCGACGTTGTCAGGATGCGCTGCCCGGGAAAGCGCGCGGTTCGGCTCGGAGAGGGGCGCGGGCTGGCGTCAGCGGATGAGCTTCGAGAGGTGCTTGAAGTCGTCCGTCCCGGCGACCCGGAGCCAGTCGAAGACGAGGGTCTCCGCGGTCGTGATCGTGGCGCCGGCCGCGCGGCAGAGGTCGAGGCCGGCGAGCCGGTGGTCGTCGCGGCGCGAGGCGACGCCGTCGAGGGGCACATGGACCTCGACGCCGCGGCCGGCGAGGTCGCGCACTGTCTGGAAGACGCAGACGTGCGCCTCCAGGCCGACGACGATGGCGGTGCGGGGGGCGCGCTGGGTGAGCGCGCGATCGAACTCGACGGCGTCGCAGGCGGAGAACTCCATCTTGGGGAGGACCGGCGCGCCCGCCTGGGCGAGCTTCTCGGCGATGGGCGCGATGGTCCGCCCGAGCCCCGCGGGGTACTGCTCGGTCGCGAGGACGGGCGCGCCGAGGCGCCGGGCCGCCTCGATGAGCACCGTGGCCGCGCGGGTCAGCGCGTCCATCTGGGGCGCCGGCATCGCGACCGCGAGCTTCTCCTGGACGTCGATGACGATGACCGCGCTGGCGGCGGGATCGAGTCTTCGCATGGCGGCTACCTCGTGGCGCGGAAGCTCTTCAGGAACCGGAGCAGGTCGCTCCGCAGGTCGAAGCGGAGGAGCGCCTCGCCGATCACGGCGCCGCCCTCGCCGACGAGGACGCCGGGCAGGACGGTCATCGAGCCGAGGAGGTCGCCGGGGCGGACGGTCTTGCGGCCAGCGAACGCGCAGCGGCGGCCGTCGTTGGCGGTGAACTCGAAGGAGTAGGGCAGGGTGCCGGTGCGCGCGAGGTCGAGCCCGAGCCGCCCGGACAGGTAGCGGTGGTCGGCGAACCCCTCGGCGTCGATCTCGCCCTCGATCTCGACCTCGGGCTTGCGCAGGAAGTGGAGGAGGCCACGCGAGCGGGCGCGGATCGTGAACGACATGGGCCGCTCGTCGGCGGGGGCGTCGACCAGGTGGAAGCTCCCGGCCATTGTCTCGCAGAACTCGAAGCCGCGCATCACGCCCCCGGCGCGGCGCCGCGGGGCGGCGCCGGCAGCGGCGGGCCGGCCGTCGCCTCCGTGAAATCCTCGGGCGGGAGCACGAGCCGCTCGACGCGGCGGCCCGCGGCGAGGGCGTCGACGATCTCGGGGACGTCCGCGGCGGTCACGCGGCCGTAGAAGTAGCCGTCCGGCTCCACCGCGATGACGGGGCCGGCCCAGCAGACGTCGAGGCAGCTCGAGGTGCAGGCGCGCGCCTCGACCCTGGCGAGGCCGCGCTCGGCGAGGGCGGCCTTGAGCTGCGCGTGGATGCCCTCGGCGCCGCGCTGGGCGCAGGAGCCCTTCGGAACGCCGTCGGGGCGGCGGTTGACGCAGACGAAGAGGTAGCGATTTCGCTGGGGCACGGGGCGGATCCTCGTGCGGCGCGGGCGCCGGGTCAAGCCGGGGTGGGGGAGGGCGCGTGGGCAGGTGGAGCGGGAGAAAGGGCGCCGCGACCGAGGGGTGGGGGAGGACACGCGCGCGTGCGCGGGCTCAGCCGGCTGCTTGTCGCCGGCGGCGCAGCGCCAGGTTCGCGAGCCCGATCGGCGCCACGACGAGCGCGAACGCGAATCCGAGGACGCCCACCGCGAGGCCCGCGAGGCTCGCGAGCGCGAGCCAGAGCACGTCGCTCGCCGCCGGGCCGGACGAGGGCACATCCACGCGCATCTCCCGGCGCAGCTCGCCCACCGTGCGGTCGAGCAGCGCCTCGAACGGGCGGCCGTACAGGGTCTCGCTGCGGCGGCCGCGGAGGAACGCGCGGACCGTGCGGCGGGGCGCCGAGAGCAACCCGGCGAAGAGACCGCCCAGGTTGAGCTGCCACGCGGCGGCGAAGTCCTTGCAGCCGGCTCCGAGCTCCCAGGCCGAGATCTCGAACTCGCCGATCGTGTTCGTGTCGTAGCCCGTGAGCACGTGGTGCAGGTCGTGGTAGCGGACAGCGCGCACGCGCGCCTGCGTGTTCGGAAACGGGACGGGGAGCGGGCCGAGCTTGAAGTCGACCCACGCGTCGCCATACCCGCCGTCCGCGCCGAAGCGGTTCACGTCGAAGTAGATCGCCCGCGCCTGCCGCATCGTGAGGCCTTCGTCGTAATGGACCAGAGCCATGGCACCACCCTCGTTCAATGACTTAAGTCACTGACCATGGTCATCATGCGAGCTCGTCATGTCAAGCGCAAATGAGGATTGACTTGATCGATGGCGCGGAAACAGATTGCCTGGACGATGAGCAAGGTCAGTGCAGGCGGAGCGAAACGCCGGAAGGGGCCCGCCTCGCCGGCCACGCCCACGCCGGCCACGCCGGCGCCCGGGCGCGGCGGGCGCGCGCAGCAGAAGCTCGACACCCGCCGGCGGATCCGGGACGCCGCGTGGGCGCTCTTCACCGAGCTCGGTTACGACGGCACGACGACCAAGGCGGTCGCGGAGCGCGCGGAGGTCGCGACGGGGACGGTGTTCGTGCACGCGCGCGACAAGGCCGACCTGCTCATGCTGGTGATGCACGACCGGATCGCGACCACTGTCGACGCCGCGTTCGAGGCGCTGCCGCGGAAGGAGCCCCTGCTCCCGCAGCTCCTCCACGTGTTCCAGAGGCTGTTCGCGATGTACGGCGAGCAGCCGCTCGTGTCGCAGGCGTTCGTGAAGGCCTTTCCGGGCGCGTCAGGCCCGAACGGAGAGCGGATGAACGCCCTCACGTTCGCGTTCCTGCACCGCATCGCGGCCCTCGTGCGCGACGCCCAGGCGCGCGGCGAGGTCGGGCGCGACATCGACCCGCTCGCGGCGGCGCACAACGTCTTCGCCCTGTACTTCGCGGCGCTCCTCTCCTGGCTCAGCGGCTTCGTGACGCTCGGCGTCGCGCTGGATCCGGTGCTGAAGAACGCCCTCGCGCTCCAGCACCGAGGGCTCCGCGCGTGAGCCATGGGCCGGGCGCGCGGCGGCCCGGCCGGAGAGGCTCCGGCGCGCCGCCCTCAAACCATCTCAGCCATCGCCTCGCTCCGGACGGCCGGCGCGGAGCGCGGCGAGCACCTCGGCGTGGGCGCGCGGATCGCCGGCGGCCACCACGTCCCCGGCGCTCGCGGCGTCGAGGGGGCGCCCCTCCCAGTCGGTCATGAGCCCTCCGGCGCCGGTGATCACGGGGACGAGCGCCGCGAAGTCGTGGAGCTTGAGGCCGTGCTCGACGACGACATCGACGCAGCCGCTCGCCACGAGGCCGTACTGGTAACAGTCGCCACCGTAGCTCACGAGCTTCGCCCGGGCCGCGACCGCCCCGAAGGCGCGCGCCGCCGCCGGCGAGAAGTACTGCGGCCCGGTCGTGGAGAGGCGCACATCCGAGAGCCCCGCGCAGGCGCGGACGCGCGCCGGCGCGCCGTTCCACAGCGTCTCCCGGCCCAGGACGCCGAGCCAGCGCTCCCCGAGCACGGGCTGATCGATGACGCCGAGCACGGGCCGCCCCCGGTGCAGCAGGGCGATCAGCGTCCCGAAGAGCGGCTTGCCCGTGATGAACGCCTTCGTCCCGTCGATGGGATCGAGCACCCACACGAGCTCCGCCCCCTCGTTCTCGCGGCCGAGCTCCTCTCCCACGATCCCGTGGCCCGGCGCGCGCGCGGCGAGGAGCTCGCGCATCGCCACCTCCGCCTCGCGGTCCGCGACAGTCACCGGGCTCGCGTCCTCCTTGTCGTCGGCCTCGATGCCCTTGCGAAAATAGCGCCGGATCACCGCGCCGCTCGCGTCCGCCAGCCGCTGGGCCAGATCGACAAGTTCCTGGGAAGGGGTCATCGTCTCCGTCCTCCTCGAGGTCCCCACGAGGCGAACCCGCGGGCGCGATCCAGTACGCGCGGCGCGCGCGCACCGCAACCGGCGCGGAGCGGAGCTCAGGCCCGGCGCGCAGACTCCCCATCTCCCGGCCGCAGCGACGACTCCCGTGGACGCGCCGCCTGCGCGGCCCCCGACAGGCACGCTCGCAGGTACGACCCCAGCGTCTCGGCCCCCCGGGCGCCTTCAGGGTGGTACTCGGCCAGGACCGGTCCGTTGTGCGGCATGTCGCGCAGCACGTCGAGCGTGACGTCGACACAGGCCTCGCGGGCCCGCCGCGCGAGCTCCAGGCCCTCGTCGTGGAGCCGCTCGGCGTCGCCGACCTGGAGGAACAGCGGCGCCAGGCCGTCGAGCCGCGCGTGCAGCGGAGACAGCCGGGCGTCGTCGAGCGGGATCGCGCCCGCGAAGTCGCGCGCCTGACGCAACAGGCCCTCCGTGGTCCCGTAGTCGGTCGGCTCGTTCGCGCGCGCCGAGGCGCTGCCCGAGGTGAGGTCGAGCCAGGGAGAGATCAGCGCGGCGCAGCGCGCCTGCTCGCCCCTGTCGCGCAGCGCGAGCTGGGCCACGAGCGCGAGGTTGCCCCCGGCGGAGTCGCCCGCGAGCGCGATCTCCCCGGGCGCGTGGCCCCGCTCGACCAGCGCGTCGAAGGCGGCGAGCGCGTCCTCGAGCTGGGCGGGATAGCGATGCTCCGGCGCTAGCCGGTAATCGATCCCCACCACGCGCGCGCCGCTCGCCAGCGCGAGCCGCGCCATCATGTCCGCGTGGGTCCTCGTGGAGCCGAACAGGTACGAGCCTCCATGAAAATAGAGGACGACCCCTCGATCCATCGCGCCCGGCGGCTCGAACCACACCGCAGGGATGCCCGTCAACGTGTCGCTCGTTCGCTTGACGCGCCGGACGGCCTTCTCGGGATAGAAGCGCGCGTCCATGTCGGCGCGCATCCTCGGATACGGCCAGCCGAGCATGTCGATGAAGTCGCGGCGGAGCGCCCGGACCACCCACTCGAAGCCGAAGCTCCAGCTCGGGCGAGCGGGCCCCCGGCGGGCGCGCTCGACGGCCGTCTCCACGAATGCGAGACTGAATATCCCCATGAGACGCAGCATCATGGCGAGAACCTTAGTGCGCCCTCCCCGCGGGCGCGGCGGCCGGACACGCCAGATCGCACGGCCTCGCGCGCCATCTCGATCGTCGCATGCGCCCCATGCCGCCGCGCGGTAGCAGCCGCGCCGGCATCTCGGGCGCGATGGCCCTGCGCCTCGCCCGGCTCTTCGCGGATCGCGGCGAGGACCCGGCGCCGCTCCTCGCCGCGCTCGGCGCCACCGAGGGCGAGCTCCGGCGGCCGACCTGCCGCGTCCCGTACGCCGCGCTCGACAGCGCCGTCGAGGCGGCGGCGTCGCGGGTGGGCGCGGCGGGCCTCGGGGCCGCGATGGCGCGCGTGCGGGACGAGGAGACGTACGGCGTCGCCGCGCTCCTGCTGCTCGCGGGCCCCTCGTTCCGCGAGGGGCTCACCCGCGCCGTCGCCTACCAGCGCGTCTGGGGCGACGGCGAGCGCTTCACCCTGGCCCCGCGCCGCGGCGGCCTCGCCGTCCGCTTCGAGCACCCCGGGCGGAGCGCCCTGGCGCGCGCGGTGCTCGCCGAGTGCGCGCTCGTCGAGATCGTCGACGCGGTGCGCCTGCTCACCGGCAAGCCCGCCGACGGCCACGCCGTGCAGCTCCGGCACGATCGGCTCGGCCCCGACGACGCGCTCTGCGCGGCCCTCGGCGTCGCGCCGGCGTACGGCCGCGCCGAGAACGAGCTCGCCCTGCCCGCGGCGGTGGCCGAGCGCCCCGTCGCGGCGCCGCCCGACTTCCTGGGGCGCGCGCTCGAGCGCATCGCCCTCACGGCCGTCGCCGCGCTCCCCTCGTCCGCGTCGCTCTCGGAGCGCATCCGCTCGATGCTCCGCGCCGAGCTCGACGTCGCCGCCCCCCGGCTCGAGAGCGTGGCGCGGCGGCTGCACATGAGCGCCCGCACGCTGCAGCGCCGGCTGCGGGAGGAAGCGACGAGCTTCCAGGAGCTCGTCGACCGCGAGCGCCGCGCGCGCGCGAGCGACCTGATGGACAGCGGCGCGAGCGCCAAGGAGGCGGCGCTCCTCGTCGGCTTCGCCGAGCCGGGCAGCCTCTCGCGCGCCCGCAAGCGCTGGAGCGCAGGGGCGCGAGGCGGCTGAGCGGCGGCCGCCTCGGGCGCGCGGTGGCCGGCCGCGCCCGCCGCGTCAGCCCCGCTTGCGCGGGTCGCCCCGGAGGATGGGGTAAGCCATCAAAAGGCTCAGCCACACCACCAGGAACTTGGGGTCGGCCAGCGTCTCGAACGGGATCTCGAACCGATCGTTGTGGGCCTCCGCCTTGCGCTGCTGCGCCTCCACGACCGCGGGGCTCACGACCTGGGGCAGCCGCCTCCCGCCGATCTCGGCGGTCGTGCCGCCGGACCCGGGCAGCGGCGGCAGCAGCGCGCCCTCGGCGATCGCCTTCTCCTCCGGCGTGCGCGTCGCGAGATCCGGATCGATGATCACCGCCGCCGGCGCGAGCTCCTCGGGAAGCTCGGCGCCGGAACGGTCCGCCGCCGGGGCCCGCGCGATCTCCTCCGGGCGATCCACCGGGATGTAGCGCGGCGCGATCTCGCCCGGCTTCCTGTCGCGGAGCTCGACCGTCACCAGGATCGGGAGGTACACGCGCCGGACCTCCTCGACCGTGACGGTGTCCGTGGCGGACCCCGGCGGCGCGCCGGCGAGCTCGGGGACCTTCGCGCGCGCGGCCGCGATCGCCGCCTGCTCCGCGTCGATCGCGGCCTTGCACCTCGGGAGGGACGGATCGAAATCGAGGCCGACGGCGCTGTGGCCCCCCCTGGTCAGCTCGGGCTTCGCCGTGCACTCCTGGAGCACGCGCTCCGCGATCGCGTCGTCCTCCCGGTGCAGCAGCGCGAGCGCGAGCTCCTTGCGATCGTCGATGCCGTTCGCGATCTCCGGCCGGGCCACATAGCGGTACCGCACGCGGAGCGCGACGTCGCGCTGCCCCGTCTCCGTGTCGACGACAGTGACGGCTTCCTTGATGAAGCGGTCCGTTGTCGCGCCCTGGACCTCGCGCCGGCTCACCATCACCCGGGAGCGCCGCAGCCCCGTGAACAGCGAGCGCGTCTGCGCCCGCACGCGCTCGAGGATCTTGAAGTCGCTCGTCCCGGTCGGGACGTAGAGGTAGCCCTCGAACTGAAGCAAGGCAGGAGGACGCTTCGCGTCCGCACCGGCCGTCGCCTTGCCCCGGTCGCCGCACCCCGCGAGCGCCAAGATCCCGATTACCGGGACAAGACGAAATACTACACGGAGAAGTGCTACCACAACGGATTTCCCCGACGGCGTGGGTGCAACTTCCGTGAATCTAGCGCCCCTGACCCTCCGAAGAAACCCTGACCCTCCAGAAAAGCCGAGCGTACATGCGGGGATCGCGGACAGCGACCTCGACGTGAGGAGCCAGACGCGCAGCGTCCGACCTCGGCGCAGATCGCGACCTGGGTGATCCGGTGAGCCTCGATCGATCCTGGCCGGG
This sequence comes from Sorangium cellulosum, assembly GCF_001589285.1. Lineage (GTDB taxonomy): Bacteria > Myxococcota_A > Polyangia > Polyangiales > Polyangiaceae > Sorangium > Sorangium cellulosum_G. The sequence goes on from NZ_JEMA01000364.1 coordinate 10,778, forward strand.
GAGCGCCTCGATCCTGGCCGGGGAGCGCCGCGGCAGGCGAGCGCGGAGAGGGGCGGGGCCCAGGGGCGCGGTAGGGCTGTCGCTCGACGGCGCGTCAGGGGATTGCCGTTTCGAAAATCGGATCCATTTGGTCGCCGAGATGAACACGGAAAGCCAGAACCCCGAAACCAGCGGACCCACGCCCTCTGCCCAGCCTTCGGGCGCGGAGCCGGGCGCCCCGCCTCCCGCGTCGCCCGCGCCCGATGAGGCCAGGGCGGCCGGAGCCGTCGAGCTCCCCTTCCAGGCCGAGGTGCAGCAGGTCCTCGCGCTGGTCATCAACTCGCTTTACGCCAACCAGGAGGTCTTCCTGCGCGAGCTCATCTCGAACGCGTCGGACGCCCTGGACAAGGCGCGCTTCCTGGCCCTCACGCGCGAGGGCGTCGCCGAGCAGGCGGGCGAGCCCGCGATCCTCATCACGCTCGACGACGCCGCCCGGACCCTCACCATCGAGGACAACGGCATCGGCATGACCCGGGACGAGGTGGTGGAGAACCTCGGCACCATCGCGCGCTCGGGATCGCTCGAGTTCCTGAAGGCCAACGCCGAGGCCGCGAAGCAGAAGAAGGATGGCGGCAAGCTGCAGCTCATCGGCCAGTTCGGCGTCGGCTTCTACGCCGCGTTCATGGTCGCCTCGCGCGTCGACGTGCAGACCCGCTCGATGCTGCCAGGCGCCGAGCCCGTCCTGTGGCGGTCGTCCGGCGCGGGCTCCTTCACCGTGGCCACCGGCGATCGCGAGCACCCCGGCACGAAGATCGTCCTCCACCTCAAGGAGGACGCGCGCGAGTACACGAAGGCCTGGCGCGTCAAGGAGATCATCCGCAAGTACTCCGACTTCGTCCACTTCCCCATCAAGGTGAACGACGAGGTCGCGAACCGCTCGGCCGCCCTCTGGACGCTGCCCAAGTCGCAGATCACCGAGGAGCAGCACGCCGAGTTCTTCCGGCACGTGACAGGCGGCTACGAGGGGGACAAGCCGCTGCTCACCGTGCACCTGTCGATCGACGCGCCGGTGCAGTTCCACGCGCTGCTCTACGTGCCCGAGAGGGCGCCGGCGGACATGTTCCACAAGGACCGCAGGGCGATCCGCCTCTACGCGAAGCGGGTCCTCATCGTCGAGGACTGCGACAAGCTCACGCCGATGTACCTGCGCTTCCTGCGCGGCGTCGTCGACTCCGAGGATCTGTCGCTGAACGTCTCGCGCGAGATGCTCCAGGAGAACCGCACGCTCTCGCAGATCGAGCAGCAGATCGTCAAGCAGGTGCTCAAGTCGCTGAAGGACCTCTCCGAGTCCGACCCCGAGCGCTACGCGACGTTCTGGAAGGAGTTCGGCCGGGTCATCAAGGAAGGCGCCACAAGCGACTGGAAGAACAAGGACGCGATCGCCGAGCTCTGCCGGTTCGAGTCGATGAACACCGAGGCCGGCAAGGCGATCTCGCTGCGCGACTACGTGGAGAAGATGCCGGACGAGCAGAAGGAGATCTATTACGTGACGGGGATCGGCCGCCGCGCGGTCGAGCAGAGCCCGCACCTCGAGGCGTTCCGGAAGCGCGGCTACGACGTGCTGTTCCTCGTCGATCCGGTCGACGAGTGGTTCGTGAAGGCGCTGAACGAGTTCGACAAGCGCCGGCTCAAGAGCGTGACGCACGGCGACGTCGACCTCGGCGGCGAGCCGGAGAAGAAGGACGAGCCCGAGGCGTCGGTGGACGCGGCCGTGGCGGCGGTCAAGGCGGCGCTGGGCGACCGCGTGAAGGACGTGCGCGTCTCGCGGCGCCTGACCGACAGCGCGAGCTGCCTCGTCGCCGCCGAGGGCGACCCAGGGGCGAACCTCGAGCGGATCATGAAGCTCATCGACCAGAACGCCGAGGAGTCGAAGCGGATCCTGGAGCTCAACGCGGGGCACCCGGTCGTGAAGAACCTCAACATCCTGGCGGGGCGCGAGCCCGACTCGGAGCGGGTGAAGCAGTGGTCCGAGCTGCTCCTCGACCAGGCCCTCCTCGTCGAGGGCGTGGTGCAGGAGCCGGCGAAGCTCGTCCGGCGCATCCAGGACCTGCTCGCGCAGGTGAGCACGGCGGCGGTCAGCGGCCAGTAGCCCCCCGCGGGCGGTTTCTTGGCCCTGATCCGGGCCCTGGTGTACGCGCGCCAGGGTGGCATCGGACGAGGACGGCAGGTTGTCCCGCTGCGCAGCGCCCGCGCTCGGCCGTCGGGCGTTCCTCCGGGCGCTCGGGGTGGCGGGCGGCGCCGCGGCGGCGCCGGGGCTCTGGGACCCGGCGCCGGCGCTCGCCGCGGCGTCGAGGGTGAAGGGGGTANCGCTCGCCGCGGCGTCGAGGGTGAAGGGGGTAGAGACCTCCGCGATCGGCGTGACGCTGAAGCTCGAGCTGTCGCAGGCGCCGTTCCCCTGCGACGGGGCGCCGTACCGGGACGAGACGGTGATGGTCTTCGTGCCGGCCCACTACCGCGCGCCGGAGAGCGGTGAGCTCGACCTCGTGATGCACTTCCACGGCCACGTCACCACCGCGGAGCGGGCCATCGCGGCGCACAAGCTCCGCGAGCAGCTCCACGAGAGCAAGCAGAACGCGGTGCTCGTCGTGCCGCAGGGCGCGGTGAACGCGGCCGAGTCGCCCCCGGGCAAGCTCGGGCAGCAGGGCGGCCTCCGGCGGCTGTGCGGCGAGCTCGCGGCGGTGCTCTCGACCGCCGCGGCGCGGCGGGCGCTCGGCGACTGCGCCGTCCCGCGGCAGGCGAAGCTCGGGATGCTCTGCCTGTCGGCGCACTCGGGCGGGTACCGCGTCGCGGCCGCGTGCCTCCGCCACGGCGGCTGCGAGGTGAGCGAGGTGTACCTGTTCGACGCGCTGTACGGCGAGGTCGACGCGTACCGCGACTGGGTGCTCGAGCGGAAGGACCGGTCGGGCCGCGACAGGCACAAGCTGATCAGCCACTTCGTGGCGGGCGACGTGCGGCGGCTGAACCTGGAGCTCGCGCGCGCGCTCGAGGCGCAGGGCGTCTCGTGCCTGCACGAGCGCCGCCCCGGTGAGCTCACGCGCAAGCAGCTCCTCGGCGGCCGCGCGATCTTCATCCACGCCCCCCTCGCACACAGCGCGGTGACCTTCGAGCAGAACGCGTTCCGCGATTGCCTGTTCGCGTCAGGCCTCCGCCGCCATCTCCGGTCGAGCTGGTTCGAGAAGAAGGACGAACCGCGCCAGATCGACGTGCGCTCCCGATCCTGAGGCCAGCGCGCCGGCGCGGCGCGCGTCAGTGCCGGAGCGAGACGTCGGCCAGCGCGAGGCGCGCGTCGTTGATGAACGCGCTGTCCGGGAAGCGGCGAATGAACGACCGCAGCGTCGTCTTCGCGTCGTTCCAGGCCTGGATGTCGAGGAGGCACTCGGCGAGGAGGAAGGTCGCGTCGTCCATGACCTCGCGGTCGGGCGACGCCTCGGAGAGCGTCATGAGCAGCGGGATCGCGTCGCGCTGCCGGTTCAGCCTGCGGTAGGCGCGCGCCAGGTTGAGCCGGGCCGAGGGGGTGTGCGACGCCGTCTCCTTCTGGCGGATCGCGTCCTCGAAGGCGACCGCGGCCTCGTGCCAGCGGCCCGTCCGCATGTGATCGAGGCCCGTCTGGTACGACTTGATCGAGAGCTCCGACCGCGCCTTGTCGACAGCGTCCGTGAAGAACGCGAGCTCGGCCCGGGTGAGCGGCGCCTTCCGCAGCGCCTCGAAGCCCTCGATCACCTCCTGCCGCCGCTCGGCACGGATGAGCTCGTAAAACGCCGCCGCGTCGCTCTCGGCCTTGGCGCGCGCGTCGCTCCGTTGCTGCATCTCCTTGAGATCGGCCTCGTGCTTCGCGATGCGGTCGCGCGCGCCCTTCGTCTCGGCCTGGACGGCGTCGACGCGGGCGTCCCAGGCGAGCTTGACCACGCCGATCACCACGATCACGAAGAGCAGGTTCGCGCTCGCGCTGTTCCAGAAGGCGCGCCGCTCGTACGCCATCTGGCGCTTGGAGATGCTCTTCAGATCGGCGGCGAGGGCGTTCGTGAGGTTGTTCGTCTTGATGATGAGCCCACGGGACTCCACGATCTCACGCTTGATCTCCCGGAGCTCGTCGTCGAAGTCGTGCATTTTCCAGTCCTGAAACCGCGCCCTGTGCAGGAGGCCGCGCTCGTGCTAATGGGGCCGCGCACGCGGACCCCCGACCGCGCCCGGAACGCCGCGAACGCGGACGCCCGGGCCGCGCCAGGGGGCCGCGCCCGCGGTCCCCGGCCTCGCCGACAGGCCGCCCTTACGCTACCAGGAAGCTCTGCCCATGGACACAAGCGACATCCGAAAAGGCCTCAAGATGATGGTCGACGGCCAGCCCTACTCGGTCATCGACTTCCAGTTCGTCAAGCCGGGAAAGGGGCAGGCGTTCACCCGCGTCAAGATCCGGAACATGGCGACGGGCGCCGTGCTGGAGCGGACGTACAAATCGGGTGAGAAGCTGGAGCCGGCGGACGTGGAAGAGCGCAGCCTCCAGTACATCTATCCCGAGGGCACGGACTTCGTGTTCATGGACCCGGCCACCGGCGAGCAGCTCACCGTCCCCGGCGACAAGATCGGCGAGGACTCCCAGTGGCTGAGCGACGGGATGTCGATCGACGTGACCCTGTTCAACGGGCAGCCGATCGGCGTCAGCATGCCCTCTCACGTGGTGCTCCAGATCGTGAGCAGCGAGCCGGGCGTGAAGGGCGACACGGCGAGCGGCGCCACCAAGCCCGCCACGGTGTCGACCGGCGCGACGGTCAACGTCCCGCTCTTCGTGAAGGAGGGCGAGTGGATCAAGATCGACACGGCCGAGGGCAAGTACCTGGAGCGCGTCAACAAGGGCTGACCCCGGGCCGCGCGCCGCCGGGGTCACTTCGCCTCGAAGATCACCGCGGCCGCGCCGACGACGCACGCGACGCGGGCTCCCCCGTTGGCCGGCGCGCACGCCCTCGCCTGCGCGAGATCGCCGCCCGACCAGAGGCGCGCGGCACCGCCGGCCGTCGCGACGAGGAGCCCGCCGGCGGCGGGGACCGCGAGCGTGGCGCCGTCGGGCGACCGCGGCGCGCCCTGCGGGGCGGGCGTGGTGAGCGGGAACGACAGCGCGGACGACCTCGGCGCGGCGGCGCGCAGGTCGATCGAGACCAGCGCGGCGCCGAGGGCGATGTCGAAGCCGCTCTCGGACGCGGCGAGCGGGGAGAAGGGCAGCTTCTCGGTCCCGGCGCAGCGCTCGGGCGAGGCCGCGCCCGCGCGAGGGCCCTGGGCGCGGAGCAGCGGGAGCGGGACCTCCATCGCGCCGACGGCGTCGGGCGAGCTGCGGAACAGCGCGAGCAGCGTGGGCGCGTCGCAGCGCCGCTCGACGGCGACGAGCTGCGCCGGGCCGGCATGGACCGCCGCGGGCCAGGGCGGGACGTCGGTCGCGGACTCGGTGGACGCGGCGGGGTCGACGCGCACGACGCCCTGCGCGGTCCGGACGAGCAGCGCGCCGCTCGCCTCGAACGCGAGCGGGCCGAAG
>NZ_JEMA01000365.1 GCF_001589285.1 Sorangium cellulosum
GGTCGAGCGGGCGGCGGAGGCGGCGCTCCGCGCGCGGCACCCGGATCGGCCGCTGCGCGCGAACGTCGAGTTCTACACGGCGGTGTTGCTCGACGCGCTCGGGCTGCCGCGCGCGCTGTTCGCGCCGACCTTCGCGGTGGGCAGGTCCGCCNCGCGCTGTTCGCGCCGACCTTCGCGGTGGGCAGGTCCGCCGGCTGGTGCGCGCACATCGACGAGCAGCGGCGCGTGGGGCGGCTGATCCGGCCGAGCTCCCGCTACATCGGGGGCGTCCCCGGGGCGGCCGCTCCGCCGGGGTGACTGCGCAACGGTCGTGGCCGCCCAGACCACTGCCTCGCCGTCCTGGTCATGGTCCCGCCGTCCTGATGGCGGCCTCAGCCGCCCCAGCCTCCATCCCCGCGGTCCTGGCGACGGCCCTCGCCGCCCACCTCAGGGGGATGCCGGTCCCAGGTCGACACGACGCGGGGTGGACTTATTGAAGAAGGACGGCGGGCATTCCCCTCAACCCCGTCGCCCTGCCATCTCGGCCGAGCTCAGATCACCGGCAAGACCGTTCATCCGCCCACGAAAGGCGAAAGAAGAACACGCCGCGCGCAGGTAGGACGTTGTTCGTCCGGCAAAGTTGGCAGCTTCGCGGGGGTACTGTTATCGTGTTCAGTATGTCGCCCGTCGCTCTTGCCGCTCCTCTCGCCCGGGACCTCCTGCGCCACACCCTCCCCGAGTTCGAAGCGCGCGCCAAGACGCTCCCGCTCACTTTACAGGAAATCAACGACGCGCTCCCGGAAGGGGGTCTCCCGCGCGGGGGTGTTGTCGAGCTCGCCGCGCCGCGGGGGCTCGGGCGATCCACCTCGGTCGCCCTCTCCGCGTGCGCGTCGGCGCAGGCGGAGGCGCGGCTGCGCGGGACGAGCGCGACGTCGGGGGCGTGGTGCGCCTGGATCGACCCGAGCGGCTCGCTGTTCGCGCCGGCGGTCGCGCGGGCGGGGGTCGACCTGAGCCGGCTGCTCGTGGCGCGGCCCCCGCTGGAGATGCTCGCGAAGGTCGCGGTCCGGATGGCGATGAGCCGGGCGTTCGCGGTGCTCGTGATCGATGTGGCCGGGGTCCCCGGGGCCTTCGGCCAGGGCGCGGTGAAGGGGGAGCGGGGCGCGCCCGCGGCGGGGCGCCGCGAGGAGGACCTCGCGCGCTGGGTCAACGTGGTGCGCAAGCTCGCCCTCGCGACCGAGGGGAGCGACGGGACGATCCTGCTCCTCACCGACCGCCAGGCGGCGCGGCCGATGCCTTTGCCGGTCGCGATGCGGCTGGAGCTCGAGCAGGTCGCCGAGGACCGGCTGACGGTCCGCGTCGCCAAGGACCGCCGCGGGCGCGTGACCTCGCCGACGACGGTGGTGCTGGGATCGAAGGCGAAGGCTGAGCGGACGGCGGGCAGCGAGCCCCGGCCCGTCCTGTCGCGGGCGTGAGGGAGGAGGAGCGATGGCGGTGAGGCGCATTGTGGCGATCGTGCTTCCGCAGCTCGCGTGCGAGCTGGTGAAGCAGCGCGGGCCGGTCTCGCCGAGCGGGAAGGCGCCGCTCGCGGTGATCATCGGGGGCGACGAGGAGCGCAGGGCGGCGCTCGCCGCGCGGTCCGAGCGCGAGCCGCCGGCGCCGGTGGCGGTGATCGATGTGGTCGACGACGAGGCGCGGCGGTACGGGGTGAGGCCGGGGCAGAAGGTCGTCGAGGCGGCGGCGCTTGTCGCGCACCTGGCGATCCACCGGGTGACGTTCGCCGAGATCGACGCGGCGCTCGGTCGGGTCGCCGAGGTGGCGCTCGGGCTCGGGGCGACGGCGTCGATCCAGCTCGGCGAGCAGGGCGCGACGCC
>NZ_JEMA01000366.1:0-14023 GCF_001589285.1 Sorangium cellulosum
GCCGTCGCGCGCGACAGTGAAGTAGACGTCGGCCCGGTCGGCCCAGGTCACGTACCGCTTCTCGCCGGTGACCCGGTAGCCGGCGGCGGTGCGGTCGGCCCTGGCCTGCACCGACGCGACGTCCGAGCCGGCGCCGGCCTCGGTCGCCGCGACAGTGGCCATGCAGCCGCCGGTGGCCATCCGCGGCAGCCACGCGCGCTGCTGCGCCGGGGTGCCCACCCGGGCGAGCAGGAGCGCCACGCCGAAGAGGTGCGCCCCCGCGGCGAGCAGCACGCCGCCGTCGCGCAGCGTCGCGCCGAGGCCCTCGTAGGCGAGCGCCGTCGTCACGAGGTCGAGGCCCTCGCCGCCGAGATCGCGGGCGATGGGCAGGCCGAGGGCGCCGCCCCGGGCGAGGACGCGCATGCGATCGTCAGGGGCCGCGGCGTCGGCCTCGGCGCCGAGGGCGCGCATGCGGTCGTGGACGGCGCGCTGGGCGGGGGTCCATCCGAAGTCCATCGCGGCTGCGATACCAGAGCGGGCGAGGGGCGGGGAGGACCGGAGGGCGGCGCGCGGCCATCGCCGCCGGCGCCGCCTGCGCGGTCATCGCCGCCGGGGCGCGGCTCAGTAGGGGCGCTCGTTGACGAAGTTGCCGGGAGGATCGTAGTTGCACACCCAGATCTGCCAGGAGCCGCCGCCGAACGGCGAGCCGTCCGTGCAATCGGCGACCCCGCAGCCGAGCCGCGCGGAGTCGGCCCACACCACCTGCGTGTAATGGCCGCACGTCGAGCTGCAGGCGTTGGTCGCGAGGTCGTAGTTCGCCGCCTCGTCGACCCAGGCGGCCACGACGTCCTCCGGCGTCGACGCGCCGCTCGACGCGTAGAGGTTCTCTCCGTAGTTGCTCTCGCTATGGCTGAACTCGCACCGTTCGGCGTAGGCCTGCGCCGCCGCCGCGATCTCGGGCGACCACGAGAGCCCGGGCAGCGGCGGGTCGGAGGGCGGCTCGACCGCGGCGCGCGCCCGGTTGTGGGCCCATGTCATCCCGCTCATCCGGGGCGGCTCGCCCGCCTGGCCGCCCGTCGCGGGCTCGTCGTCGGACGAGCCGCAACCCGCGGTGAGCGCGAGCGCGAGAGGGAACCGGGCGAGTCGGGCGAGCCGGGCTAACCGGGCGAGCCGGGCTAACCGGGCGAGTCGGGCGAGCGGGGGGCCGAGCGTCTTCACCGGGCCATTGTCCTACGGCCCGGGCGAGCTCTGCAACGGTTATTCGATGATGGCTGTGTGAGCCCACGACGTGCCGTGTCATGGCGCGTCACCATCGTTGCTTGGACGGCGCGGCGATCGCGACGCCCGCATCCGGGCGTGGCGCACGGCGCCGAGACAGCCAACAACAGATCTCGTCGTGCATTGCGGCCTCGCTGACGGGCCGCGCCCTAGGGTGGTGTTGAGCGCGGTAACAATTCCGCAGAGTGGCCCTTGTCAGCCGGGGCGCTTTATGAGTTATTGTCGCCCTGCTTCGGCGGTGGCCGCCGATTTCGCAAGGAGCGCGGCGCCCTCATGGCCGTCGCCGCTCTCCGTGGCGATCCGGTCGCCAGCGGCGCTCCCGACAAAGAACCAAGGAGTTTCCTGATGAACATCCGTGTGACGTGGCGAATCGCGACATTCTCTCTGGCGCTGGCGGGGCTCTCCGTCCTTCCGGTGATGGGGTGTGACAAGGCGTCGGAGCTGCAGAATGACCTCTGTTGTCGCGACTTCACGCCGGGCGCCGATCTCGCCACGGTCGAGTGGGGGCTCGAGGGCGAAGCCGAGCTCAATTACGGTGCGTTCATGCAGTCCGTGTCGGATTTCACCGGCGCCGCGGGCGCCATGGTGGCCGACGTGAGCGCCGCCTGTCAGGCGATCGCGCTGGATCTCGGCGCGGACGCGGCGACGATCACGGCGACCAAGCCGAGCGAGCGGGCGTCGGCGTGGTGCGAGCTCGCGATCGACCAGCTCGGGGACGCGACGGCCGATCTGTCGATCTCCTTCCAGCCGCCGAGCTGCACGGTCGACGCGAGCGTGCAGGCGAACTGCGAGGCGCGGTGCAGCGCCAACGTCGAGTGCCAGCTCACCCCCGCGGAGGTCATCGCGCGCTGCGAGCCCGGCGAGCTCACGGGGCGGTGCGAGGGGCAGTGCACCGGCTCGTGCGAGGGCTCGGCCAACCTCGCCGTCAACTGCGAGGGCACGTGCCAGGGCACCTGCGAGGGCGCGTGCGACGGCGATTGCTCGGCGACGACCGACGGCGGCGACTGCCGCGGTCAGTGCGAGGGCACCTGTACGGGCCAGTGCCGTGGCTCGTGCGAGCTCGCGGCCGACGCGCAGGTGGAGTGCAACGCCGACTGCTCGGGCTCGTGCGACGTCCAGTTCAAGGCGCCGAAGTGCAAGGCCGAGCTCAGGCCGCCGTCGCCCGAGTGCGAGGGGACCGTGCAGTGCAGCGGCTCCTGCGAGGCGAGCGCGAGCGCGAGGGCGAGCTGCAAGGAGCCCGCGGTCAGCATCGCGGGCGCGGCCGAGGCCGACGCGGTGATCGCGACGCTCCAGACGAACCTGCCGCGGCTCCTCGTCGTCGCCCAGGCGCGCGGCAAGCTCCTCCTCGCCAACGCCGAGGCGGTTGTCGAGGCCGCGGGCAACCTCGAGGGCGAGGCCACCGGCAGCGTGAAGGCGGGGGCCTGCATCATCCCGGCCACCAACGCGATCCAGCAGGCGGTCGAGAACATCGACGCGAGCCTCACGGCCAGCGCCAACGTGATGGCCAAGCTGGAGATCGCTCCCCGCCAGTGAGCGCGGGCCTGGCGGCGCGGGCCGCTGCCGGGCGCGCGTGATCGAGCCGGATCCACGCGGGATCCGCGCGTGACGACGAGGGCCGGCCGGGGCGGAGCGCTGCGAGCGCTCGCCCCGGCCGTCGCTGTTTTCAGCGCCGCCAGAGGCGCCTCGCCGCGATCGACGCCGGCGCGCGTCGCGGCGTATGGTGGGGTCACCGACCCTCGTGTAGTCTGCTGCCGGAGCCGAGCGCGCATGGAGCAGCAGGGGGTGCGATCCAGGGTGCTCGTCGTCGATGACAACGAGCAGAACCGCGCCCTGGCCCGGGCGACGCTCGAGGACGACGGCTACGAGGTCGTGCTCGCCACGTCGGGCGAGGAGGCGATCCGGGAGTTCGAGCGCTGTAGCCCGGACTGCGTGCTGCTCGACGTGCGGATGCCGGGCATGGACGGCTTCGCCGTGTGCGCCCGGATCCGCGCGCTGCCCGGCGGCGCGGGCACGCCGATCGTGTTCCTGACCGCGCTCCGCGACGTCGACACGTTCGACAGCGCGCTGCGCGCCGGCGGCGACGACTTCCTGACGAAGCCCGTGCGCCCGTCGGAGCTCCTCGTCCGGGTGCAGGCCGCGCTCCGGCTGCGCCGGCTCGGGGCGGAGCTGCGCGAGCACGTCGAGCTGGTCAGGCAGCAGCGGGACGCGCTCATGCGCCTCCAGCTCCAGAAGGAGCAGCTCACGGCGTTCGTCGTGCACGATCTGAAGAACCCGGTGAGCAGCATGGATCTGCACGCGCAGTTCCTGCTGCGGGACCGCGCGCTCCCGGAGCCGGCGCGCGACTCCGCCCGGCACATCCGCGACCAGGCGCGGTCGCTCCTGCGGCTCATCTACAACCTGCTCGACATCAGCAAGAGCGAGGAGGGGCGGCTCGCCCCCGAGCGCGCGCGCGTCGACCTGCGCGCGCTCGTCCTCGAGGTGTTCGCCGCGCTCGAGCTGCGCGCGAGCTCCCGGTCGATCACGCTGCGCGAGGCCGTCGAGGCGCCCGCGGTCCGGGCCGACCCGGACCTGCTCCGCCGCACCGTCGAGAACCTCCTGGAGAACGCGATCCACCACGCCCCTGTCGGGACGGCGGTGGTCTTGAGCGCCGTGAAGGACGGCGCCGCGGTCGAGATCCGCGTGGCGGACGCGGGGCAGGGCGTGCCCGCCGAGCTGCGCGCGCGGGTGTTCGATCGCTTCACCCAGCTCGGCGGCGACGCGGAGGACCTCCACCGGGCCGGCCGCGGCCTCGGCCTCGCGTTCTGCAAGATGGCTGTCGAGGCGCACGGCGGCCGCATCTGGATCGAGGACAACGCGCCCGGCGCGATCTTCTGTGTGAGGCTCCCCGATGACGAATGAACGATCCCCCGGCGAGCGCGCGTCATCGCGGGAGCCGGCGCAGGACGGGCTCGGCGCGCCGCAGCTCGACGACGAGAAGTTCCGCCAGCTCATCGACGCGGCGCCCGACGCCATGGTGGTCGTCGACGAGCGGGGGCGCATCGTGTTCGTCAACGTCCAGACCGAGCGGATGTTCGGCTACGGGCGCGGCGAGCTCCTCGGCAGGCTGGTCGAGGTCCTGCTCCCGGAGCGGTTCCAGCGCTCTCACGTGGGCCACCGCTCGACGTTCACGGGCGCGCCCAAGGCGCGCCCGATGGGATCGGGGCTGGAGCTGTTCGGGCGGCGGAAGGACGGCGGCGAGTTCCCGATCGAGATCAGCCTCAGCCCGCTGGAGACCGCGGGGGGCACGCTCGTCTCGAGCGCGATCCGCGACATCAGCGAGCGCAAGCGCCTGGAGGCCGTGGCGCAGCGCTCCAGCGATCTCCTGCGGAGCGCGGTGGAGAGCGCCCAGGGCGCGTTCGCCGTGTTCGACGCGGAGGATCGGCTCGCGCTCTGCAACAGCGCGTACCGGCAGTGGCTCGGCGGGCGGGGGAGCGGCCCCGTCGTCGGGCGGAGCTACGTCGAGCTCCTCGACGAGGGCCTCGCCGCGGGGCTCTTCACGCTCGACGGCGAGCCGGCGGCCGCGCTCCGCGCGAGGATGCTCGCCTACCACGCGAGCCCGAGCGGCGCGCTGGATCTCGGCTCGAGCGACGGGCGCAGCCTGCGCGTGACCGAGCGCCGCACGGCCGAGGGGGCGACCGTGTGCACGATCTGGGACATGACCGGCGACGTGCAGCGCGCGGAGGAGCTCCGCAAGGCGCGCGCGCTCGCCGAGGCCGCCAGCAGCGCGAAGAGCGAGTTCCTCGCCTCGATGAGCCACGAGCTGCGCACGCCGCTCAACGCGATCCTGGGCTTCGCGCAGCTCCTCCAGCGCGACAGGAAGACGCCGCTCACCGAGCGCCAGACGGAGCGGATCGAGTACGTCCTGAAGGGCGGCGAGCACCTGCTCAAGCTCATCGACGACGTGCTGGATCTCTCGCGCATCGAGGCCGGGCGGGTGGCGGTCTCGCTCGAGCCCGTGAGCGTCCCCGAGGTGCTCGCCGAGGTGAAGGCGACGCTGGACCCGATGGCCCAGCGCGCGGGCGTCGAGCTCGCCATGACGCCCCTCCCTGTGGACATCCCGGAGGTGATGGCGGACAGGACGCGGTTCTCGCAGATCCTCATGAACTACGGGTCGAACGCGATCAAGTACGGCCGGAAGGGCGGGCGCGCGACGTTCGCCGTGTCGGTGACGGCGGGCGGGCGCGTGCGGATCTGCGTGGCGGACGACGGCATGGGCATCGCGCGCGAGCAGCACGCGAAGATCTTTCAGCCCTTCCAGCGCGCCGGCCAGGAGACGGGGCCGATCGAGGGGACGGGGATCGGGCTCGCGATCACGAAGCGGCTGGCGGAGATGATGGACGGCGGCGTCGGCTTCCGCAGCGCGCCGGGGGAGGGGTCGGAGTTCTGGATCGAGCTGCCCGCGCACGAGGTGAGGCCGGAAGAGGTGGCGGGGCAGCCGAGCGAGCGCGCCGAGGCGTCGCCGCTCGCGGAGGCCGGCGGCGCGCGCTACGCGGTGCTCTACGTGGAGGACAACCCGTCGAACATCGCGTTCATGGAGGCGCTCATCTCGGAGTTCGACCGGATCGACCTGATCACGGCGCCGAACGCCGAGATCGGCATCGAGCTCGCGCGGGCGCGGCGGCCTCACGTCGTGATCATGGACATCAACCTTCCCGGCATGAGCGGCTACGAGGCGCAGCGCCATCTGCAGGGGTGGCCGGAGACCCGCGCCATCCCGGTCATCGCGCTCAGCGCGGCCGCGATGCCGCGGGACACCCGCCGCGCCGAGGAGGCCGGCTTCTACCGCTACCTGACGAAGCCGGTGCGGGTCGACGAGCTGACCGCGACGCTCGAGGAGCTGCTGCTCGTCCGGGCCTCGCCCTGAGCCCCGACAGGGCCGCTCAGCGCGGCGCGGCGCCCCTGGCCCGGGCGCGGAACGCCTCCGGCGTCTCGCCGGTCCAGCGCCGGAACGCCCGGTGGAACGCGCTCGGCTCCGAGTAGCCGAGCAGGTACGCCACCTCCCCGATCGCCATGCCCGCCTCCAGGAGCGCCGCCGCGCGGCCGCGCCGGACCTCGTCGAGCAGCGCGTGCAGCGACGTCCCCTCGTCGCCGAGCCGGCGCTGCAGCGTGCGCGGGCTCATCCGCAGGCGCGCCGCGAGCGCGCCCAGGTCGGCCCCCTCGCGCAGCCGCTCGGCGAGGAGCGCCCGCACGCGGTCCGCGAGCGCCCGCCCCGACGGCGCCGCGCCCGGCAGGCGCGCCGCGAGGGCGCCCACCTGGCGCTCGAGGAAGGCGGCGAGCGCGTCGTTCGCCTGCGGCAGCGGCCGGGCCAGCACCTCCGCCGGCAGGACCAGCTCGGTCTGCGGCGCCTCGAACCGCACCGGCGCGCCGAGCCGCCGCGCCTTCTCCTCCGGATCCCCCGCTGCCGCGTGGCGGAAGCTCACCGCGGCCGCCTCGATCGGGGCGCCGCTCATGCGCCCGCCGTTCACGAGCACGTCGAACGCGAACATCTCCGCCACCTGGCCGTGGGCCGGCCGGTCGGGCCCGAACGGCGTGAAGCCGAGGTGCGCGCGCCCCCCGCGGAGCTCGAGCGTGTAGCGCTCCCCCTCGCTCCAGAGCTGCTGGTAGCGGAGCATCCGGCCGAGCGCCTCGCCGAGGTTCGGGCTGCTCATCGCCAGGAAGCCGAGCGCTTCGAGCTGCTCCGGGTGGAAGCGGGCCGCGAAGTCCAGGCCGAGGTGCGGATCGCGGATCGCCGCCACGGCGTCCTCGAGGAGCGCGTAGAACGCCGCGAGCGGCACGCGGGCGTCGGGGTCGTCGAGCGCCGCGGTCGAGAGGCCCGCGGCGTCGAGCAGCGCCGCGCGATCGGCCCCGCGCTGCGCGGCGTGGTCCGCGAGCTGCCCGGCGAGGCGGGCCCAGATCGTCGGCGCGCGCTCCGGCGCCCGGGTCGCCTGGCGCCGCATGTCAGCCCTTGTGGCGCGCGCTGTCACTGCTGTCCAGCCGAGCAATCCCCAGGATTGCAGGCAATCGGAGGAGCGACATGCGAAGGGACAGCATCGAGGAAGGGCGCGGCGCGTTCGTCGAGGGCGCCTGGTACATCATCGCGGACGGGTCCACCGTGGGCAAGCGGCCGGTCACCGTCGAGCGCTTCGGGACGCGCATCGTGCTGTTCCGCGACGAGCGCGGCGCGCTCGTCGCGGCGCGGGCGCGCTGCCCGCACCGCGGCGCGGATCTCGGCCTCGGGCGCGTCGTCGACGGGGCGATCGAGTGCCCGTACCACGGCTTCCGGTACGCCGGGGACGGGCGCTGCGTCGCGATCCCGTGCGAGGGCCGCGAGGCCACGGGGGCGGCGGGCGTGGCGAGGGTGGCCGGCGCGGGCGGCGGCGGCATCACGCTCGCGCTGACGCGCTACGAGGTGCGCGAGCACCGGGGGCTCGTGTGGCTCTACTGGGGCGAGCGGCCCGCCGAGCTGCCGCCGCTGCCCTGGTTCGACGGCCTGCCGCCCGACGAGCGGCACGCCCATACGGCCACGATGGAGTGGGACGTGCCGTTCGAGCGCGCGATGGAGGGCATGCTCGACGTGCACCACCTGCCGTTCGCGCACCGCCCGTGGGCCGTCGGCGTCGGCGCGCTGCTCGACCCGTTCGATGTCCGCGCGGCGGGCGACACGATCCACGCCGAAGGGGTGCTCCGCCACGACGACGGGAGGCCGTGGGACGGGCGTCGAGGGTGGAAATTTACGATAGAGCTGCGGTTTCCTGGGGTGCTGCGCCTGACGATGGGCGGGCGCATGGTGGGCGTTGTCGGGTGCGCGCCGATCGACGCGGAGCGGACGGCGATCGTGGGGCGGTACTACGTGCCGGTGCCGGTTGTCGGCCGCGCGCTCGCCTGGCTCGGGCTCGCGCTGGAGTTCCTGCTGATCCAGCCGGGCGACGCGCGGATGCTCGCGTCGTCGGAGCCGCGCCACGCGGACCCGAGCGCGTGCCGCTTCGTGCGCGCGGACGCGGGGATCCTCGCCTGGCACAAGATGCGGCGGGAGCGGCTGAAGGCGCAGCGCGCGGGGGAGCCGCGCCGGCTGCCGGTCGACGCGGCGTGAGCGTCGAGGGCATCGATGGAACGACGCGTATCGGAGCCACAATGGCCGCGCGCCGTCACCCTGGCCGAGCGAGGTCGGGCGGGCGCGGCGGCGCGAGGGAGCGCGCTGCCGCGCGGCGCGTCAGCGGCGCATCGCGACGAGGGCGTGGACCACGACGCGCAGATCGTCGAGGTCGAGCGGCTTGTCGAGCACCGCGTCGGCGCCCAGGCGGTAGGCCTCCGCGTGGGTCTCCGGGTCGCCGAACGCGGTGATGAGGACCACGGGCATGGACCAGTCGTCCCGGCGCAGGCCGGCCAGGAGCTCGAGGCCGCTCTTGCCGGGCATGCGGATGTCGCTCACCACGATGTCGAGCGGCGCGCCGCCCCTGGACGCCAGCGACGCGCCCATGATCTCGAGGAGGTGGTTGCCGTCGCGCGCCTCCAGGACCTCGTAGCCGTCGCGGCGGAGGACGGTGGCGAGCAGGAGCCGCAGCTCGCGGTCGTCCTCGGCGAGCAGCACGCGAACGGGCGACGCGCCGAGCTGAGCGCTCGGCACCGGTCCAGGGGGCGCATCGTGGAACGAGGTAAGGTCGCGTAACTGCTCGGCTGGCATCGGGCTTTCTCCTTTGGGAGGTCCCAATGCAGGCATCGTGCCGTCCCCGAGGCCGGAACCGACCGAGGTTGGGGGCCAGGGCCGACCCATGTCGGGGCGCCATTCCCCGCCCGGGGTATTCCTCCTCGCCCTCAGCCGCCCTTCGCCGCGCCCGCGGCCGCCGGCTCCCACCGCTCCAGCTTGCGGTGCAGCGTCTTCCGGTCGAGCCCCAGGATCCTGGCCGCCAGCGTCTTGTTGCCGCCCGCCGCCTCGAGCACCCGCAGGATATACCGGCGCTCCACCTCCTCGAGCGGCACGAGCTCCGACGGATCGTCCGCCGCCACGATGACATGCGACGGGCGGTGCTCCCGGATCTTCGCCGGCAGGTCGTCCACCGTGATCTCCTGGTACCGCGTGAGCGCCACCGCCCGCTCCACGCAGTTCTGGATCTCCCGCACGTTGCCCGGCCACGAGTACGCGAGCAGCCGCTCGGCCGCCGCCGGCGAGAGGCCCACCACCTCCTTGCCCGAGCGCGCCGCGCAGTCCTCCACGAACCGCTGCGCCAGCAGCAGCACGTCGCTCCCGCGCGCCCGCACCGGCGGCAGATCCACGTGGAGCACGTTGATGCGGTAGTACAGGTCCTCCCGGAACCGCCGCTCCTCCACCGCCGCGTCGAGGTCGCGGTTGGTCGCGGCCACGATGCGCGCGTCGAAGGCCACCTCGGCGTTGCCGCCCACCGGGCGCACCCGGCGCTCCTGCAGCGCGCGCAGCAGCTTCGGCTGCATCCCGAGCGGCAGCTCCCCGATCTCGTCGAGCAGCAGCGTCCCGCCGTTCGCCTCGACGAACAGCCCGGGGCGCGCCACCCGCGCGTCGGTGAAGGCCCCCCGCACGTGGCCGAACAGCTCGCTCTCGATCAGCGACTCCGGCACGGCCGCGCAGTTGATCGCCACGAACGGCCCCCCCTTGCGCCGGCTCCGCTCGTGCAGCGCCCGCGCGACCACCTCCTTGCCCGTCCCGCTCTCGCCGGTGATGAGCACCGTCGCCTCCGCGTCGGCGATGCGCTCGATCATGTCCTGCACCCGCCGCATCGCTGTGCTCCGGCCGACCAGGTCCGGGAACGCCCCCGGCCCGGCCACCGCGCGGCGCAGCCGCCGCACCTCGGCCTTGAGCGCGTGGTGCGCGATCGCCCGCTCCAGCGCGAGCGCCAGCGTCTCGATGTCGACCGGCTTGGTCACGTAGTCGTACGCGCCCGCGCGGATCGCCTCCACCGCCGTCTCGATGCTGCCGAACGCTGTGATCACCACGACGGGCACGTCCGGCCGGATCTCGGCCGCCCGGCCGCAGACCTCGATCCCGTTCATGCCGCGCATGTTCAGGTCGGTCAGGATGACGTCGAAGCCCTCGTCCTCCTCGAGCAACGCGAGCGCCTCGACAGGCGACGTGCGCGTTGTCGCCCCCACGCCGCGCGTGCGGAGGTCCGCCGCGAGCCACGCGCACATGGCCTCGTCGTCGTCGATGATCAGCGCTCGCCTGCCCATGATTCCTCGCTCTCCCCGCGCACCATGACGCTCGCCCGCGGCCACGCCGCCGCCCCGGCCGCGCCGCCTCGCTCCGCCGCGGGCGCGCCCTCGCTCTTGGCCGCCGGCCGCGCGGCCTCCTCGCCGCTCGGGGCGAGGTACACAGTGAACGTCGAGCCCTCGCCGAGCTGGCTCTCCACGTCGATCCAGCCGCCGTGCTCGCGCACGATGCCGTACGAGACGCTCAGCCCGAGGCCGGTGCCCTCGCCGACGTCCTTCGTGGTGAAGAACGGCTCGAAGATGCGGTGGACGTTGGCGGGCTCGATCCCGTCGCCGGCGTCGATCACCCGGACGGCGAGGTGCTCGCCCTCGGCGCCGCCGTGATCGGCCGGAGGGCACGCGCGCGCCCGCTCGACGCGCACGATGAGCTCGCCGCCCCGCTTCATCGACTGCATGCCGTTGATGACGAGGTTCGTGAGCACCTGCTGCATCTGCCCGGCGTCCACCTCGGCGCGCGCCGGCGCCGGGCCCACGTCGTCGAGGCGCAGCGCCACGCCGCGCTTGCGGGCGAGGGGATCGAGGAGCTGCAGCGTCTGGCGCGCGATGTGCGCGAGATCGTGCGGTGCCTTCTGCGCGACCCGGCGGCGCGCGAAGTCGAGGAGCTGCCGGATGATCTTCGTCATCCGGTCCGCCTGCTCGGCGATGATGCGCGCGCTGTCCGCCGCCTCCTCCGGCGGCAGGCCGCGGGCGATCATCTTGGCGCGGCCGCCGACAACGTTGAGCGGCGTGCCGAGCTCGTGCGCGAGCCCCGAGGCGAGCTTGCCCACGATGCCGAGCCGGTCGGCGTGCCGGAGCTGCTCCATCGCGGCGATGCGCGCGGACGCCTCCCGGGCGGCGCGCTCGCGCGCCTCGGCGAGGTGATCGCACATCGCGTTGATCTCGCGGGCGAGCTCCCCGAGCTCGTCGCGCTGCGGCAGGAGCAGCGGGCCGCCGAGGTCGCCCTTGCCGATGCGCCGGGTCTTGTCGACAAGCCGCTGCGTCGGCTGCCCGACGAGGAGCTGCCCGAAGATCATCGCCAGCAGGCCGCTCAGCGCCGCGAGGGCGAGGATCGTGGTGACCGTGTTGACCACGCTCGCCTGGACGTAGGACTCCTCCTCCCCGAGCGACTCGGAGATCTCGATGGCGCCGACGCGCGCCGGGTCCACGGCGACGGGCGCGTACGTGTAGAACCGCCCGCTCCTGTCGCCCTCGCGCTGGAGGCGGAACACCTCGGCCCCCCCGGAGAGCTCGGCGATCTCGGCGGCGGGCAGCGCGGGCGCGAAGCGGTCGCCGGCCGGCGCGTCGAGCCACACCCAGCGGAAGCTCACGCCGTCCTGGCGCTCGCTCGCCTTGCTGAGCACGCGGAGCGCCTCGTCCATCCCGTCCCGGTGCCAGATCTCGACCATCGCCACGCTCAGGGCGCTGCCGATGAGGTGCTCGTCGCGCCGCATGTCCGCCTCGAACAGCGCCCGCTCGCGCCGCACCGAGAGGTAGCCGTAGAGGCTCAGCACGGCGCACATGACGAGGACGAGGGCGACGGTGAGCTTGCTGGCGAGCCGCATGGAGGTGCTTGGGGGAGCATGCAGGACGCGTGCGCGTTCTCAAGGGGCCGCGGTGCGGCGCGCGTCGATATCAGGGCGCCCCGGAGCTCCCCGGGTGGGGCAAAACTCCCCTGGGCGGCGCGCGCGGGGCGCAGGGCGGGGGCCGGGCGACACGCCATGTGCCGAGCGCCACGGCCCGGGGGGCCGCAGCTCAGGCCGCCGTCGCGCGCTCCACGTCCTCCCAGGTCCCGGTCGCCGCGAGCTGCGGCGCCGCCACCGGCGCCGACCAGCGCAGCGGCACCGCGTCCTCGATCCAGACGCCCTCGGCCACGCGGAACCGCAGGAGCCGCTGGGCGCCGGCGAAGGCCGAGAGCTCCGGGCCGTTCCAGACGACCTCGGCCTCTCCGGTGAGCGACAGCAGCCCGCCGGACGCGAAGTCGACGAAGAGCAGCCCGGCGCGCGGGTTCAGGTCCCCGTCCACGCCGCCGGTCCCCGTCCACGTCGTCCACCCCGAGGGCCCGCGCGCGGCGGCGAGGGTGCGCGCCTTCGTCGATTTTCTCGTCGAGCGGCTGCGGTCCGAGGCGTGGCTGAGCTGAGCCCCGGGCTCGCTCACCTCCGCCGGCGCGCGATCACCCCTCGCGCTCCGAGGGCGGCGCCGGCGCGTCGTCCGCGTCCTCGCGGCGCGCCCGCCGCCTGCGCCGCCGCCGGACGGACATCCCGCTCGACTGCATGGCGAAGCGGAGCCCCTCCCGCAGGTTCGAGAGCGTCTTGATGTTCGACAGATCGAGCCCCAGCGACACCACCGTCTGCGCCACCTCGGGCCGGATGCCGACAACGATTCCCTGCGCGCCGAGCATCGCGACAGCGTCGATGAGCCGCAGCACGTGATCGGCCGTGGCCGCGTCCACGGCGCTCACCCCGGTCAGATCGATGATCGCGTGACGGCAGCGGGTCCGCGCCACGGCCTCGAGCAGCACCTCCATCATCTGCTGGGAGCGCTGCTCGTCGAGCACGCCGAGCACCGGCATGGTCAGGACCCCCTTCCAGACCTCGATGATCGGCGTCGACAGCGCCCGGATCGCCTCCTGCTGCTGCTCGATGATCTCGAGCCGCTCCTGCAGCATGGCCTCGTGCCGCTTGCGCTCGGTGATGTCGGTCGCGCCGCCGGCCATCTGGAACGGCACCCCCTTGTCGTCCCAGTCGGCCATGCCGCGGGTGAACACGTCGCGGTACGACCCGTCCTCGTGCCGTAGCCGGTACTCGACCCTGAACGGCCGCCGCTGCTCCAGGTGCGCCTTGAGCGCGGCCTGGAGGGCGCCCCGGTCGTCGGGGTGCACGCGCTCGAAGAAGCTCATGAACGTCTCGCCCCACGCCTCGCGGCGGACGCCCACCAGCTCGAGCAGGCGGTCGCTCCACTCGACCGTGTCCTCGCGGATGTTCCAGAACCAGATCCCCTCGTTCGACGCCTCCGCGAAGAGCCTGTAGCGCGCCTCGCTCCGCCGCAGGGCGGCCTCGGCCTTGCGCGCGTCGGCCACGTCGGTGGTCCCGCCGATCCACCGGACGATGTTCCCCGCCCGGTCGCGCTGCGGCAGCGCCCTCACCACGTGCTCCCTGTAGGTCTGGTCGCTCGCGCGCCACAGGCGGAACTCCGAGTAGTACGGCTCCCCCGTCTCCAGGCTCCGGGTCCACGCCGCGATCGTCTTCTCGACGTCGTCCGGGTGCAGCATCGCGAGCCACCCCTCGCCGAGGATCTGCGCCTCCGTGCGGTCGAAGTAGTCGAGGACGACCCGGTTCACGAAGTCCAGCTTGCCGTCCGGGCGCGCGGTCCACACCTGGAGCGGCATGGCGTCCCCCAGGGCCCGGAGCTGCGCGTCCTGCTCGCTGGCCAGCGCGCCCGGCTCGATCGCGGCGCCGCCGGCGTGGACGCCGGCCCCGCGCAGGCGGCTCGGCGGGGGCGCGTCGCGCGCGCGCTCGGCGTCGCCCGCGACCCC
>NZ_JEMA01000366.1:14042-26746 GCF_001589285.1 Sorangium cellulosum
GCTCGGCGTCGCCCGCGACCCCGAGCGCGCGCGCGAGCGGCCCCTCCAGATCGACGGTGCGCTCGGCGTCGCTCTCGGCGAGCCGGGCGCGCACCAGGCGGAGGAGCTCTCTCCGGACCTCCTCCTCGATGCGGCCGCGCAGGAAGTCGCTCGCGCCGGCCTGCGGCTCGGCGAACAGGATCGACTCCGCGGCCGGCTCCGCGACGTCGAGGAAGATCCCGAGCGGCGCGCACGGCCCCGGCGTGATGCGCAGCGTGACCGTCGCGCCGAGCTGGTGCACAGCGGCCTCGGCCTCGCCCGCCGTCTCGACCCGGACCGTCAGCGCGTGCGGGATCGCGACGTCGAACGCGCCGCTCGTGCCGCGCGTCACCGCCGCCTCGCCGGGCTGCACATCGAGCGTGAGGCGCGACACCTTCCCGAGGACCTTGAGCTCCCGCTCCTCGCGGCGCGCGGCGGGAAAGAGGGCTGTCGCCCGGCGGCGGATCAGGTCCTCCGTCACCACGAGATCGACGACGCTCCGGCCCAGGTCCTCGAGCGTGAGCCCTCCGTTGTTCACCATGTCTCCTTCTGAGATGCTCGCTCTCCCTCCTCGCGGCGGAGGTCAAGATCGCGAGCCTAACGCGCGGCGCCGCCCGTCGGAAGCCCCCGCGCCGCTCAGCTCGACGCCGACGTATACCGCCCTATCGCCCGTTTCCACACCGCGCGGGCCACGGCGCCGAACGCGAGCGCGCCCAGCGCCGCGGCGGCGGCCGTGCGCGGGGCGAGGGTGCCGAGCAGCGCCTGCGCCGGGTAGGTGGTCATCAGCGCGAGCGGGACGACGACGGTGAAGGCGACGCGCCAGAAGCCCTTGAAGAGCGTGACCGGCCAGCGCGCGAAATCGAAGAGGGAGTTGAACAGATACGCCAGGTTGTCGAGGCGCACGACCCAGAACGCGGCCGAGATCACGAGGATGCAGATCGAGTAGAGAACCAGCGTCGCCGTCACGAGCAGGCCGAGCGAGAGCGCGACGTCGGCGGGCGCGGGGGCGCGGCCGATCCGCGTGAAGGCGTAGACGAAGATGGCCGCCGCGGCGAGGCCGTCCACGACCTTGCGGATCTCGAAGCGGGCCGTGGAGACGAGGAACTGCGCGTCAGCCGGCTTGAGCAGCGTGAAGTCGAGCGTGCCTTTCCGGATCTGGTCGACCACGCTGATGAGCGACGGGTTCACGGCCCCCTCGAGGACGCCCTTGAGCAGCGTGAACCACCCGACGACGACGAGCGCCCTGTCGTACGTCCAGCCCTCGATGGGCCCTCGGCCGACGAGCGCGATGTGGAGCGGGACGAGCCCGACGAGCGTCCAGACCACCGTCATCACGGCGCCGAGCAGGAAGTCCCACCGGTACTGCATCCCGAGCGCGATCGACACCCGGAGCTGCGTCGCGAGCAACCGGAGGTAACGCACGCCGCTCACCCGCCGAACGCCGAGAACCGCCGGACCCCCGCGCGCCACGCGACGATCGCCGCGGCGGCGGTGCCGGCCGCGAAGGCCCACTGCACGCCGAGCTCGGCGAGCGCGCGGCCCGGGTCGAGCAGGCCCGTGATCAGCTCGACAGGGAAGGCGAGGCTGTACCGGAACGGCAGGACCCGCGCGACGTCGCCGAGCCACGGGGGGAACAGCTCGATCGGGACGAGGTAGCCGGCGAAGACCATGAAGGCCGCGAGGTAGATGTCGAACACAGCGGTCGAGCTCTCGATCACGAACGCGAGCGAGCCGATCAGCGCCATCGTGAAGAAGTTGATCGCCCAGGCGCCGACGAGCGAGGCCGCCCAGATCCCGAGCTCGAAGGCCGTCGGGTGGAACCGCTCGCCCGAGGTCACGAGGAGCGCGACGACAGCGATGGGCAAGCAGAGCAGCGCCCGCAGCGGGAGCGCGGCGAGGTTGTCGGCGGCGTAGGCGATGAGCGGGTGGATCGGCTTGAGCAGGCGCTGGGAGAGGGCGCCGCTCTTGATCTCCATGTTCATCTCCCAGACGAGCCACGACCCTGTCATCTGGCGGACGATGAGGATCGCCAGGAAGTACGCGGTGAAGTCGCTCGCCCCGAAGCGGCCGACAGGCGCGGCCTCGGCCACCGCCGACCAGAGCGCGAGGCTCACGAGCGGCATCGTCGTCGTGAGCATCCAGATCAGCATCTCGGCCCTGTACGCGATCGCGGCCGCGACCCCGACGCGGAGCAGCGTCGGAAACGCCCGGATCGCCCCGGATAGCGCGCTCACGACGCGCCCCCGTCCGCGGCGCGGGCCGGCTCGCCCGCGGCGCTCGCCGGCTCGCCGGCGGGCTGCTCGCCCGCGAAGAGCTCGCGCATCACCTCCTCCAGGGGAGGGTCCTCGACGGTGAGATCCGCGATGTCGGTCTGGCTGAGCAGCCACGACATCGCCTCGCGCAGCGCTTCCTGGCGCACCTGCAGCACAGCGCGGCCCGGCTCGAGAAGGACGACCGCCCCGACCCGCTCGAGGATCGCCCGGTCGACAGCGCCGCCGAGGCGCAGCGCGATCCGCTTGTGCGGGCGCACGCTGCGCACGAGCGAGGCGAGGTCGCCGTCGTAACGCAGCTTGCCCTTGTCGATGACGATGACGCGCGGGCAGAGCGCCGCGACGTCGTCCATGTAATGAGACGTGAGCACGACAGTGGCCCGCCGCTGCTCGTTGTAGCGGCGGATGAACTCGCGGACGCTGAGCTGCATGGCGACGTCGAGCCCGATCGTCGGCTCGTCGAGGAACAGGACCTCCGGCCGGTGCAGCAGCGCGGCCGCGAGCTCGCACTTCATGCGCTCGCCGAGCGAGAGCTGCCGCGTCGGCTTCGTGGCGATCGCGGCGATCCCGAGCAGGTCTTCCAGCTCACCCATCGTTTGCCGGAACTCCGCGTCGCCGATCCCGTAGATGGCGCGGTTCAGGGCGAAGGTCTCGGCGGGCGGCAGGTCCCAGAGGAGCTGCTGCTTCTGGCCCATCACGAGGGTGATCCGCTTCAGGAAGTCGGCCTCCCGGTGCTGCGGCACGAAGCCCGCGACCCGGACCCGCCCGCCCGACGGGTGGAGGAGCCCGGCGAGCACCTTCAGCGTCGTCGTCTTGCCAGCGCCGTTCGGGCCCAGGAAGCCGACGCGCTCGCCGGGCGCGATCGAGAACGAGAGGTCCTCGACCGCGTGGACGACCCGGTAGCGGCGCCGGAAGACCGAGCGCACCGTGGCCGCGAAGCCGGCGGCGCGCTCGTGGACCTGGTACGTCTTGGAGAGCGACTCCACCGCGATGGCGCTCGACGCCTCTGCCATGGGCGGCGGAGACTAGCACCTCCGCGCTGGACCTCCCGCGACGACGGGTGCTCGCCCGGCCGATCCTGCGCTAGCCTCTCGGGGTAGTTGGGGGGCAACGGTCGCCCGGGATTCCCCTATGCCGCAGAGCTTCAAGGACGACACGCTTCAAGACCTCTCGCTCTCGGCGAGCGGCACCCGCGCGGTGTCCGAGCCCAGGGACGCGGCGGCGACCGGCCCGCGGCAGGTCCTCGCCGGCCGGTACGAGCTCCTCGGGCTGGTCGGCATCGGCGGCATGGGGAGCGTGTACCGCGCGCGCGACCTGGAGCTCGAGGAGGTCGTCGCTGTCAAGGTGCTGCGCCGCGAGCTCAGCGGCGCCCCCGAGGTGATCGAGCGGTTCCGGCGCGAGGTGCGGCTCGCGCGCAAGGTGACGCACCCGAACGTCGCGCGGGTCTTCGACATCGGCGAGCACGAAGGCGACCGGTTCCTGACGATGGAGTTCGTCGACGGCGAGGCGCTCGCCGGGCTCCTCGCGCGCGAGCGGCGGCTCGGCGTGAGCCGCGCCATCGACATTGTGGAGAGCGTCTGCGCGGGGCTCGGCGCCGCGCACCGGGCCGGCGTCATCCACCGCGATCTCAAGCCGGACAACGTGCTGCTCGGGCGCGACGGGCGCGTGATCCTGACCGACTTCGGGATCGCGCGCGCGCTCGCGCTCGAAGGCGAGGCGGGCAAGACGCTGGGCGCCGTCCTCGGGACGCCGGCCTACATGGCGCCCGAGCAGGTGCAGGGCGCGGCCGACGTCGACGCGCGCGCCGACCTCTACGCGCTCGGGGCGATGCTCTACGAGATGCTCACCGGCGAGCGCGCGTGGCAGGGCGACGCGCCGCTCGCGGTCGCCGCCGCGCGGCTCATCGCCGACGCCCCCGACCCGCGGCACCGGCGCGCCGACCTGCCCGACGCGCTCGCGCGCGTCGTGCTCCGCTGCATGGCGCGCGAGCGGAGCGACAGGTACGCGTCGGTCGAGATGGTCGCGCAGGAGCTCGCCTCGCTCACGCGCCCGGCCACCGTCGTCTCCCCGGCGATCACGCCGCCGAACGAGCGGCTGCCGATCTCGGGGTCGATCTCCGGGACGGGCGACGCCGGCAAGAGCGTCGCGGTCCTCCCGTTCACGAACCAGGGCTCCCCCGCCGACGCGTACCTGGCCGAGGAGCTGACCGACGATCTCATCGACACGCTCTCGATGACCCCGGGCCTGCGGATGCGGCCGCGCGTCGCGATGGCGCGGTGGCAGGGGAGCGATCCCGATCCGCGCGAGATCGGGCGCGAGCTCGGGGTGCAGGTGGTCGTCGGCGGCTCGGTGCGGCGGCGCGACGGCACGGTGCGGATCAGCGCGCGGCTGCTCTGCGTGACCGACGGGTTCCAGCTCTGGGCGAAGCGCTTCGACCGCCCCGAGGCCGAGGTGCTGCGGATCAACGACGAGGTGGCCGAGGCGGTCGCGGAGGCGCTGACCCTCGCCGGATCGGCCCCGAGCCGCGCGGCGCCGAGCGATCCGGTGGCGCTCGACCTGTTCCTGCGCGGCCGCCACGAGTACCGGCGGTTCTGGCCGGAGCACCAGGAGCGCGCGATCGCGCTCTTCGAGCAGGCGCTCGCGCGCGAGCCCGACGACCCGATGATCCTGTCGTCCTACGCGCTCGCGCGCTCGCGCTTCTGGTTCTTCACGGACCAGGGCGGCGACCTCGCCATCCAGGCGGCGGCGCGGGCCGCCGCCGCGGCGCCCGGGCTCCCGGACGCGCGGCTCGCGATGGCCTCGGTGAAGTTCCAGCGCCTCGATGTGGTCGGCGCGATGCGGGAGCTCAGGGCCGCGCTCGCGACGCGCTCCGGGCACGCCGAGGCCGAGGGCCTCATCGGCACCATCCTGCTCGAGTGCGACGCCTTCGAGGAGGGGGTGCGGCGCGCGCGGTCAGCGCTCGCGCGCGACCCGGACGTGGCGCTCGCGGCGTACGCGCTGGCGCGCGCGTACGCGCTCCTCGGCAGGTGGCCGGAGGCCGACGACGTGATCAGGGTGCTCCCGCCGACGGGCAGCGGCTCGGGCCGCGCCGTCCTCCACATCCGCCGCGCGCTCTGGCAGCGGGACCCGAGGGTGGTCGAGGAGCTCGCGAAGAGGCGCGTGAGCGAGGCGTTCCCGGGCATCTCCCCGCCGTTCGCGCAGATCGCCGCCGAGGTCCTCGACGGCCGGCTCATCGACATCCAGGTCGCGCCGCCGGGCGCGGGCGCGCCGCCGGTCGCGGCGCTGCGCCGCACGTCGTTCCTGTGGCAGGTCCAGGCCGAGTTCGCCGCCTTCCTCGGCAACACGGAGCTCGCGCTGGCCGCGCTCGAGCGCTCGCTGGCCGACGGCCTCTTCGATCTGAGCTGGCTCGATCGCTGCCCCGTCCTCGATCCCCTGCGCGGCGACCCCCGCTTCAGGGCCATCCTGGCCGAGGTGGAGCGGCGCGCCGCCGCCGTCATCGCTGCGTACCACGAGCGCTGACGCCCCCGGCGGCGCGCCGGGCCGTCAGCTCGGCGCGCGGAAGAGCGCGAGCACGCCGGTGTAGAGGGCGAGCTTGATCTCGCCCGGCGCCCAGGGGGCGATCTCGAAGCTCGAGTGCATGCCGGCGATCGGCAGGTCGGCGAAGCGCTGGCGCAGGATGCGCGACTCCACGTCGGGCGCGCCGTACAGCCCCTGGCCGCGCCCGGCGCAGCTCAGGTAGAGCGCGAAGCGGGGGGCCGACCCGAGCGCGCTCCGGGACACCTGCCGCGCGATCCCGTCGAGCCCGGCGCGGCCGGCGGCGGCGTCGCGCACGGCGAAGGCGAGGCGCACGCCGGGCCGCGCGTCGTCGAGCAGGAGCCCGCGCCGCGACGGATCGATCCCGCGGATCGGCCGCAGCGCGTAGCGTACGGGGGGCGCGGAATGTGCGCGACCGAGCGCCGCCGGATCGGCCTCGTCGCCGCGCGGCGGATCGGCCAGCGCGGCGAGGACGAGCGGCTGCGCGCTGGCCTGCTCGCCGAGCGTCGCTGTCGCGGCGGAGAGCAGGTCGAGCGCCGAGCGCCCGCCGGCGCGCAGCACGACGCCGCCGCTCACCTCCTCGACGGGGTGGAAGGCGGAGAGCAGCCTGGCGGCGGGCGAGGCGTCGACGATCGGCGGGGCGAACCCGGTGATCGCGAGGCCCGTCACGGCGCCCTCGATCAGCTCGCCCTGCGGCGTCACGCCGAGGGCGGCGCCGGACGCCGTCCCGGCGCCGAACAGGCACGCGCCCGGCGCGCAGGAGCCGAGCCCATCGAGCATCCCGGGCGCGAGCGCCCCGGGGCGGGCGAACAGGATGGCCGTCGCGGCGCGGTGGCCGATGGTGCGGGCGAGCGTCTCGCGCAGGAGGCGGCCCGGGTCCTCGGCGCGCTCGGGCAGCGCGAACGGCGTGACCCGCCCGCCGGCCCAGAGCACGCCGCTCGCGCCGGTGTCCCCCTCGATCTCGCCGCGCTCGCTGAGCACGCCCGCGGCCGGCACGACGCAGGCGGGGATGCCGCGCCAGGTGCTCCGGACGAGCTCGGCGACGCTCGAGGCGCGCTGGGCGAGCTGGCCGGAGACGAAGACCACGCCGCCCGAGGCCGACGGGACGGCGCTGCGCAGGTCGGCCAGGTGGTGGACAAGGCCATCCGGCCCACAGGTCGCGGAGAAGCTTCGTGCCATGGCTGGCCTGCCCATCCTAACCGAGCCGTCGCCCACTCGACAGGCCCCGTTGAAGGAGTTTATCGTGCGACAGTCGCGCCGACGACTCGGGGCTCTCCCCACGGGCGGCGATCGAAGGACCGGGCAAGCTCGATGAGGATCCAATCATTTGGGCGCACCGACGTCGGGCGCCACCGGCGCGCCAATGAGGATGCTTTCTTCCGGGACGACGAGCTCCGCCTCTACATCGTCGCGGACGGCATGGGCGGACACGCCGCCGGCGAGGTGGCGAGCGCCGAGGCGGTCGAGACGATCTACGGCATGGTGAAGCGGGGCCTGCCCGCCATCGGCGACCCCGACGAGCCGCTGACGCAGCCCAAGGCGCGCGCGGTGCTGCGCATCCTCGAGGGCGCGATCCAGGCGGCGACGTACATGGTCTTCGCCATCGCCGAGCTCGACCGCGACAAGAGCGGCATGGGCACGACCATCAGCGCGGCGCTCGTCGTCGGCGGCGCGCTCGTGACCGGCCAGGTGGGCGACAGCCGCATCTACCAGGTCCGCAACGGGACCGCGGTGCAGATGACCGAGGATCACACGCTCATCGCCTGGCAGATCAAGAATGGGCTCATCTCGCCGGACGAGGCGAAGAGCTCGCCTCACCGCAACGTGATCACGCGCGCGGTCGGCAACAGGGACTATGTCGAGGTAGACACCTCGATCGTCGCGGTGGAGGAGGGCGATCGATACCTGCTCTGCTCCGACGGGCTGCACGGGTACCTGCACGCCGAGGAGGAGATCGCGAGCATCGCCTCGAAGGGCGGCGACACGGCGGTCGACCTCTTCATCGAGCTCGCGAATCGCCGCGGGGGGCGGGACAACATCACCGCGGTGCTGGTCGAGGTGGGCTGACGCGGCCGCGCCGAAGTCGGCTAGGCTGCGCGCATGGCGTTGAAGGACAAACTGGTATCCGAGGGGATGAAGCTCGCCGCGAACCCGAACGTGGCGAAGCTGATGCAGGACGAGCGCTTCATGCGGCTGTTCATGACGGCGATGAGCGTGCCGGGCCGGGTCTCCTCGTTCACGGCGGAGCAGAAGGAGACGTTCGCCAAGGCGATGGGCCTGGCGACCGCCGAGGAGGTCCGCGACCTCAAGCGGACGGTGGCCTCGCTGGAGCGCGAGATCGCGCGGCTCAGGCGGGAAGGCTGACGCGGGGGTGAGCGGCGGGCGCGGCGCGAGGCCGCGCCGCGCTCTGACGGACGGGCGCGGCGCGAGGCCGCGCGCTCTGACGAACGGGCGCGGCGCGAGGCCGCGCGCTCTGACGAACGGGCGCGGCGCGAGGCCGCGCGCTCTGACGAACGGGCGCGGCGCGAGGCCGCGCGCTCTGACGAACGGGCGCGGCGCGAGGCCGCGCGCTCTGACGAACGGGCGCGGCGCGAGGCCGCGCGCTCTGACGAACGGGCGCGGCGCGAGGCCGCGCGCTCTGACGAACGGGCGCGGCGCGAGGCCGCGCGCTCTGACGAACGGGCGCGGCGCGAGGCCGCGCGCTCTGACGAACGGGCGCGGCGCGAGGCCGCGCGCTCTGACGAACGGGCGCGGCGCGAGGCCGCGCGCTCTGACGAACGGGCGCGGCGCGAGGCCGCGCGCTCTGACGAACGGGCGCGGCGCGAGGCCGCGCGCTCTGACGAACGGGCGCGGCGCGAGGCCGCGCCCTGGGGCCGGCTACTTCGTGTCGCCGCGCGCGTAGATGCTGGCGACGTAGTCGAGCACGTCGCGCGCCGAGACCTCGTTGTACCCGAAGTACTTGATCATCCGGGTCTTGATGATGTCGATCTTCTCCTGCGTCTCCTTGTCGATGACGCTCGACACGAGGGTCTGGAGCTTGATCGCGTCCTTCTGGTCCTCGAACAGCTTCAGCTCGAGGGCGCGGCGGAGCCGGTCGTTCGTGTGCCACTCGAACTTCTTGCCGTCGACCGCGAGCGCGCCGATGTAGTTCATGATCTCGCGGCGGAAGTCGTCCTTGCGGTTCTCGGGGATGTCGATCTTCTCCTCGATCGAGCGCATGAGCCGCTCGTCCGGCTCGATGTCCTCGCGGGTGAAGCGGTCCTTCACCTTCTCCTTCAGGGTGTAGGCCTTGATGGAGTCGATGTAGTTCGCGGCGAGCTTCTGGATCGCGTCCTCGTCGGCGCTGATCGCCCGCTGGACCTCGTTCTTGACGATGTCCTCGTACTCGCGCTTCACCATGCCGATGCACTCGGTGAACCGCTTGCGCTGCTCCTCGTTCGTGATGAGCGAGTGGTGGCGGAGGCCCTTCTCGAGCTCGCTCATGACCATGAAGGGGTTGATCGTCCCCTCGCCGAGGTCGTTGACGAGCGCGTTCGAGATCTTGTCCTGCACGTAGCGGGGGCTGATGCCCTCCATGCCCTCGCGCGACGCCTCCTTGCGGAGCTCCTTCACGGTGTCCTGCGTGTAGCCGGGCAGGACCTTGCCGTCGTAGAGCTTCATCTTCTGGACGAGCGAGAGGTTGTGCTTCTTCGGGTCCTCGAGCCGGGTGAGCGCGGCCCACATCGCGGCGACCTCGAGCGTGTGCGGGGCGATGTGCTTGCCGCGGATCTTCTCCTTGTTGAAGTCCTTCTCGTAGATCCGGATCTCCTCCGACACCTTCGTGATGTACGGGATGTCGATCTTGATCGTGCGGTCGCGGAGCGCCTCCATGAACTCGTTGTTCAGGAGCTTCTTGTACTCGGCCTCGTTCGTGTGGCCGATGATCACCTCGTCGACGTCCGTCTGGGCGAACTTCTTCGGCTTGATCTTGTGCTCCTGCGACGCGCCGAGCAGGTCGTAGAGGAAGGCGACGTCGAGCTTCAGGACCTCGATGAACTCGACGATGCCGCGGTTCGCGATGTTGAACTCGCCGTCGAAGTTGAAGGCGCGCGGGTCCGAGTCCGAGCCGTACTCGGCGATCTTGCGGTAGTTGATGTCGCCGGTGAGCTCGGTCGAGTCCTGGTTCTTCTCGTCCTTCGGCTGGAAGGTGCCGATGCCGACGCGGTCCTTCTCGCTGAGCACGAGGCGGCGCACGCGCACGTGCTGCATCACCTTCGACCAGTCGCCGCCGTACTTGTCCATGAGGCGGTTGAAGATGAAGCGGCACGCCGGGTCGAGGTCGCCCTCGGTGCGGACCTGGAACTGCGGGCTCGACAGGCCGAGCTCGCGGAACGCGCGGTCGCGCCAGGACGGCGGGATGAGGCGCAGCGGCTCCTCGTGCATCGGGCACTTGAAGCGGGCGCTCTCCGTCCCGGCCATGCCGACGTCGTCGAGGTTGACCCAGTCGAACGTGTAGAGCGCGCCGTCGGGCGTGGTCGAGTAGTGCTCGATGCCCTTCTTGAGGAGCCGGGCGATCGTCGACTTCGACGAGCCGACCGGGCCGTGCAGCAGGATGACGCGCTTCTCCGGCCCGAACCCCTCCGAGGCCGCCCGGAGCACATGGACAAGCCGCATCAGCGGGATGTCGAGCCCGTACACGGCGTCGGCGCCGCCGTGCATCTCGTCCTTGAAGAAGTTGTACCGGATGAGCTTCTTCTTGTTGTCCGTGTACTCCTCGATGCCGTAGCGGATGATCATGTCATACGCCCGCTGGAACGCGTTGCGCGTCACCTGCGGGTTCTGGCGAACGACCTGGAGGTACTCTTCGAACGAGCCCTCCCACGCGAGATCGCGGTAGAGCGCGAAGTCCTGCATCGCCGCGATCTTTTCAACCATCCCTGTCCGCATCTCGCCCATTTCGCACCTTTTTCTCCGGGTCGATCGCGGGGCGGCCATGGCCGCCGGAGGTGCGCGAGCAGCGCTCGGCTCGCCGAGCTCCGCCCTCGTCTTGCGCCGCGCGCCCAGGGGGAAGCCAAGCTTAACACCGATCCCAGAACTGCAAGCTCGCGGCGCCCTGGAGCGTCCTCCATCCGGAACGGCACCGCGCCCCGCCGCGCCGCGCGCGCCCTGTCCCCGCAGGGGCGCGGTGCGGCGCGCTCCGTCGCGCAGGGGGCGCGGTGTGGCGCGCTCCGTCGCGCAGGGGCGCGTCGCAGCGTGTCTGGTGACCGCGAGCTACGACGAGGTGCGAGGGCGCCTGCGGGCAGGCGACGTCAGCGCGGGGCGTGTACGCCGGAGGACGCCCCGCGCGTCCCCGACGAGGGCGCTCCGCTCTCGACGACGCCGGGCCAGGAGTCGACGTATTCCGACGGCTCGCCGGGCCTGGAGATGTCGATCCAGAAGACCTTCCCGGCGCCGGGGCGGCGCACGTCGACGTGAACGAACTTGCTGTTCGGGTAGAACCCGCAGCCGACGTCGTCGAGCGTGCGACAGAACTGGAACAGCGCCGCGTTGGGCACCCCCCTGACGAGGACGTCCATGGCGCGCCCCTCGGCGTGCTGGCTGTGGTGGCCGCCCGAGCCCTTGCCGCGCGCCGTCGGCCCGTCGCCGGGCGGGCGCGGCCTGTACCCGCTGAAGATGTGGATCCCGCGGCGCGGGAAGGCGTCGGCGACCTGCTGGAGGAGCCAGAGCAGGCGCGGGTGGACGAGGCGGACCTGGGGCACCCACTCGTGCGCCCGCTGCCATGTGTCGGCGTCCGGCTCGTCGGGGAGCACCTCGCCCGGGTCCGGCGCGTCGGGCGGGCGGGCCATGATCGACAGGCGATCGAGCGCGCCGGGCGCGACGGAGCCGTCGCAGCGCACCAGCTCGAAGGCGTCGTGCTGGCCGCCGTACCGGGCGAAGTGGACCGGCCCGCGGCGGCAGCGCCAGTCGGGCGGCAGCTTCTTCGGCGGGTCCCAGATCAGGTCGAAGCCGTTCGACGAGAGGCTCGGCCCCGTTGTCGCGAGGAGCGGCGGGCTGGCGATCGGATCGAGCTGGCGGAGCCACGCCGGCGTGGCCGGATCGAGGTGGAGCGGGGCGGGCGGCTCGAACGGCGAGAACGGCGAGAAGGGGGCGTACGCGTTCGCGAAGACCGAGGTCCCGGGGACGGCGCCGGCGAGCCCGCGCTCGCCGAGCATGTCCCCGGCGTCCGGCCGCGCGCCGCCCCAGGCGAGCTGCCACCACGGCTGCTGCTGCCACTTGCCGTAGGCGCTGCTCATGTAGAGCCGGAGGGGACCGGGGCGCTCCACGGCGGCGTTGCGGAAGGCGCGGAGGAGCGGCAGCTCCGGCGCGACCGTCTCGTCCAGGTTGAAGGTCGCGCGCCTCGGCGGCTCGTCGAGCAGGCTCGCGTCGGCGCCCGGCGGGGCGGCGACGAGCGCGGCGGCGAGGCCGAGGGCGGCGGCGAGGCTCTGGAGGGCGGCGCGGGACGGTGCCGGCATGGGATCGACGGGGCGGACGAACCGGACGGGGGGGAAGGTGGCTCACCCGGCGGGCGGGCGACCCTGGTTTGCCACAAACCGCCCGCGCGGGGGATGAAAACACACCTCGGACCTGGCCGGGCCCCCTTTGCGGCGCCCGTCGCGGCGCTCCTCAGGCGGGCGCCGACGCGCGCGCCAGCCGTTCAGGCGGGCGCCGACGCGCGCGCCAGCCGGTCAGGCGGGCGCCGACGCGCGCGCCAGCCGGTCGCGCACGGCGTCCCAGGCCGGATCCTCGGGGACGGCGGCGATGACGATCACGTCGCAGCCGGCGTCCTCGAGGCGGTGCAGCGCGGCGTAGAGCGCCGCCGCGTAGCCGGCGGGATCTGCGGGGAGGAGCTCGGCGTGCGGCCCG